>CADCTC010000171.1:25628-47597 GCA_902805635.1 uncultured Chloroflexota bacterium | reverse complement strand
CCAGGGGCAGACGCCGGTCGGCCAGCGCGAGCAGGCGGTCGTTCGGGATGGTGATAAGGGTGTCCGCGCGCTCGCGCAATGCGGCGATCCCCCCGTCGGCGTGCCTGCGTCGGCGCGCGCCCTCGAACGCGAAGGGGCGGGTCACCACCCCGAGCGTGAGCGCACCCAGGCCGCGCGCGATGCCGGCCACCACCGGCGCCGCGCCGCTGCCCGTCCCGCCGCCCATACCAGCGGTGATGAAGACCAGGTCCGCGCCCTCCAGCACTGCGGCCAGCTCCCCACTGCTCTCCTCGGCCGCCGCGCGCCCCACGGCCGGGTCCCCACCGGCGCCCAGGCCGCGCGCCGCCCGGTCACCGATGCGCACGCGCGTCGGCGCCGCCGACCGGAGCAGGACCTGCGCGTCGGTGTTGACGGTGACGCACTCGACGCCGCGTACGCCGGCCTCCACCAGCCGGTCCACCGCGTTGCCGCCCCCACCGCCGACGCCGACCACCATGATCCGCGCGCGCCCCACGTCACCCGCGGCGTCCGGGTCGTCTGCCGGTGCCATCCCGCGGCCCGCGTCCCACCGTTCGTGAAACATCTGGTGTCCTCGGTCCTAGCTGGACCCTACCGGGTGCTGCTCGTCGCCGGGTGCTGCTAGTCCGTCTCAGTGTAGGGCGCGGCCGCCACGCCCGCCGACCCCGCCGACCCGCTGTACCGGCGAACGAGCGGGCACCTTGGGGGCCGAGAGCCGAGCTGGGTCGGTGCGATGCAGCGGAGCGGAAACGCCGTGGAAGCCGTGACGCGAACGGCGACCCTCCCGAATGGCCGCCGCACCAAGCCGTGCTCAGCGAGATCAAGAGCCACTGGCGGGCGCACCTCCCCCGCATGTACCGGCGGCTCCAGAAGTCGGGCGAACTGGACGGCCTCGCTGACAGCGTGGCCGCGAGCACGCGAGAGTATGCTCGGACGCTTCACCAGCGCCAGGGGCTCGACCCGTACACCGCCTGGAGCGACGCGATGCGCGAGGTGGCACTGAACCTCTATTCCTAACCCTCGGAGCCTGCGCGGGAGCATCGGTGCATTGCCGCCATTGGGTATTGGGCTCGGGACGGAAACGGCAGACCTGCGTGGCGCCAGGCTGATAGGCCGCGTGGCCATCAGCCGATGCCGCGGTGATCCATCGTCGGATGGTGCCCACGGCCTGCAATTAGTGGCTTCTGGACACGCAGACGACGGCTCGCCTTTAGACTTGCCCTTATCGGCGTGGGCGGCTCGCTTCCTTGCTCATCAGCGCACTGTCCTCACCCGGATCGAGATGCCGGTTGAGCGCAGCAGCCGGGCAGTTCGCCGACGACTTCCACCCACGCCCGCTGCCTGCCGAGTAGGGCGGCCCGGAACCTGTAGTGGAACACTGGTAGTGGCATAGAACAGGAGGCAGAACAAGCAATGGAAGCAGCACACCCGCGCAACCGTGACCTAGCCGACCTGCACCGCCTCATCGCCTACCTCCGGCGGCGCCGCGTGGAGTTGATGGCCGACGCCGGGGGCGCGTTCGACCGACGCTCCGTCCAAGCGACGCACCTGCTGGGCAAGCTGTGGGCGGCGGTGCTGCGGGTGCAGGGCGCGCCGCGAGCTACGGCCTGAGCCGGACTGAGTGATGCGAGCGCGCTCGCCCCGAGGCAGCTCGCTAGCGCGGGTCCGCTTTCGCCTGGGCCTCACCTTCGTAGGTGAGGACGTACTGCGGCGGGTCTGCGTTCGGCAGCCGCTCGACGAGGCCGTCCCGCTCCAGGTCCGCCAGGCGCCGCTCGAGTGCCGGCAGGGATAGGCCAGTTTTGCCGCAGAGCGCGGGCAGGTCATGGTCCGCGGTGGTGAGCGAGGTCGCCACCATTGCGCGCAGGATCTGCCGGTCCGCGTCGTCGCCCGTCATGGTGCGAGCATAACGCGGAGCGCAGCAACGACGAACGCCCCGCGTCTCAGCAGGGCGTTCTGCTGTCCGGCGCTGCTGTGAAGGGTGATCAGCAGCTAACAACGCCGCGCGCTCGCCGGGGTTTTGACAGGTGCGTGGCGGCGTCTTAGACTAACCCGCGCGGCACCGATGCGGTGCTGCGAACCGTGCACAGCACGATCTGTCGCATTTGAGGAGGGGCACTCAATGACACTTCCGCTCGCCAGGCGCCTGGCACAACGCACCGACCGCCGTATTGCGCTGGCCACCAGCTTGCGCACGGCAGGTGGCACCCTCGCTTGGCTGGCGGCGTCAGCAGACCCGCTGGTGCGCCGTGCCGCTGCCGAGACGCTAACTCAGCGGACCGCCTTCTTGGGCTACGGGCCGCTCGTGCCCGATCCCAGCCCGCGCCCGATCATCGATCTCCCGCCCGGCTTCCAGTACCGCATCCTGATGGAGCGGGGCGACAAACTCTCCAACGGCCACGAGCGCCCGACGCTGGCCGACGGCATGGCCTCGTTCGCCATCTCGGGAGGCCGGACGCTGCTGGTCATGAACCACGAGAACGCCTACCGCGGCGAGGCCAACCGCGTGCCGGTGGAGCTGCCCGACGTGTACGACCGCGAGGCCGCCGGCGGCACCACCGCTATGATCGTGCGGCCGGACCTGAGCGTGGAGTATTCGTACGCCACCAGCGCCGGCACGGTGCGCAACTGCGCGGGCGGCCTCACGCCCTGGGGGACGTGGCTGACGTGCGAGGAGACGGAGCACGTCCCCGGCCTGCCGAACGTGCCGGCCACGCTGCGCCACGGCTACACCTTCGAGGTCAAGGCGTGGGGGCCGGAGGGCGCGTACCCGGAGCAGATCCGGCTGCCGAGCATGGGCCGCTTCAACAAGGAGGCGGCGGTGGTGGACCCCGGCTCTGGCGTCGTCTACCTCACCGAGGACAACGCGCAGGGGCTGCTGTACCGCTTCGTGCCCAACGCGCAGTGGCCGCGGGGCTTCGGCAGCTACCTCCAGGGGGGGCGCCTGGAGGCGATGCGCATCGAGCAGTTGGAGCGCACCACGTCGGGCGTGCCGGGCGGGCGGCCGTTCCGGGTCGGGTGGGTGCCCATCGACGACCCCGACGCCATTGAGATCCCCACGCGGGTGCAGGGTGCCTTGAAGGGAGCCCACGTCTTCTCGCGCGGCGAGGGCATGTGGTGGTCGGGCCTTGGCTTTGTGTTCACGGCAACCAGCGGCGGGCAGTCGGAGGCCGGACAGGTCTGGCGCTTCGTCCCCCACAGCGGCATGATCGAGCTCCTGTATGAGGTCAGCGACCGCAACGAGATGGAGGCCCCGGACAACATCACCGTCCATCCCGCGTCCGGGGACCTGTTCGTCTGCGAGGACGGCGCCGGCACGGACTTCATCCGCGTCGTGACGCCAGAGGGGCACGCGTTCCCGTTCGCGCGCGTCTCGATGCGGACGGATGACCCGCGGCACGCGGGCTTCCCCGGCATCACCGACACCGTGGGGGAGGTCCTGGGTTCGGGAGCGGACGGCCGCATCGACAACGAAGACGCCGGCGCCTGCTTCTCGGCGGACGGGCGTACTCTTTTCTTCAACATCCAGGCGCCCAGCATGACCATCGCCGTCACTGGCTCTTTCCGGCAGGGCCTGGCTGCCGGCGGCACGGCGCTCGGTGGGCGGGCGCTGAGCCTCACGCAGCCGCCGGCCTCCTGGCTGCCGCACATGAGCGACGCGCTCCTCGCCCGCGGCGCCGAGCTGGGGTACGCGCCCACCGAGGTGGCCGCGCTGCGCCACTTCGGCTTCGAACTCTAAGGCCCACTCCGCTCCGAGGGCGGTACCGCCGCGCGGTGCCGCCCGCTTGGCGGCACACGCGCTCCGCTCTATGATCCATACCGGACGGCGCGGCCTAGCCGCGCTTGAGGTAGGGCAGACCGGTGCGCGGGTTCTCCACGATGGTGTGCCCCTCCGGCCGCTCTCTCGTCTGCACAAAAGTCCCAGTAGCGGGCTTGGTGCACCGAGTGAGGGAGATCGCTACCGCACGGCCAGAATAGAGAGGGCGGCGCCGCCGGCACTCGCTGCCGCCCACAGCAGGCAGCCCACGTAGGTGGTGGTACCGGCAAGCAAAAGGAACATAGCGACGCTGCTGCGGATGGCCTAGTATGGCGGTGTGGCCATTCCGGACGCGGTGCGGGCGACGGCGCGGGCCGGCGCCGATTCCGTGTTCGGCTACCTCGAACGGACCGCAGAGGCCGTACCGGACGGGGTGCGCTGGCAGACGCTGAGCTACGAGAACCGGCGGTACTACGACGCCAACCCGTTCAACGGGGTCGGGGGCCTCCCATTCTTCCTCGCGGGCTACCACGCGGCGACGGGCAGCGACCGGGCGCTCGACCTCGCCGTCGGCGCGGCGCGCTGGTGCACGGGGCCCGACCGCACGTTTCTCGGAAGCCGCTGGTCCCGCGAGCACCAGCCGGCCGGCCTCTGGTTCGCCCGCGGCGGTGTCGCGCTCGCGTGGGTCCGGCTGGCGCAGGTGACGGGAGACGGGTCATACCTGGACCAGGCGCGGGAGATCGGCGACGCGGTGGCGGCGGCGCCCGTCGGCCCGGTGACCGACTACCTGGGCGGCGCCGCCGGCGAGGGCATCGCGCTGATCCGGCTCTGGCAGGCGACGGGAGAGTCGCGCTACCGCGACGCGGCGCGGGCGCGAGCGGCCTGGCTCCAGGCGGCAGCGACACACGACGACCACGGCTGCCACTGGCCCGTCGACACCGATGACCCCGGCCGCCGCCACGCGTCGGTGGGCTTCGCGCACGGCGCCGCGGGAATCGGCGACTTCTTCCTGCTGCTGTTCGACACCACCGGCGCGCCGGAGTGGGAGCGCACCGCGCACGAGGCGGCGGAGGCACTCCTCGGACAGGCCAGACCAGCCCTGCCGCCCGGGCGGGGGCGCAACTGGCCGCCGGTCTTCGGGCAGCAACGGGCCGAGCTGTGCCAGTGGTGCCACGGCGCGCCGGGCGTGGGGCTCTTCTTCGCCCACGCCGCCCGGTCCCTCGGCGACGCACGGTTCCTGGATGCCGCGTGCGCGGCCGGAGAGACCACCTTCGCGCGGGGCGACGCCCGCCGCAACCCGACGCAGTGCCACGGCCTCGCGGGCAACGCCGAGCTGTTCCTGGAGCTGTACCGCCTCACCCGGCAGTCCCTGTGGCTGGAGCGGGCGCACGACTTCGCGCGGCGCGCCCTGTCGTACCGCGTCGCCGGCCCCGGTGGAGACTCCTGGCAGGCGGACGAGCCGGGCCTCTCCTCGCCGGACTACATGTGCGGTGCCGCGGGCACCGGGCACTTCTTCCTGCGGCTGTGGAACCCCCTCACCCTGGAGATGCCGCTGCGCTAGCTAGCTTGGAGGTGGGTTGCTTGCAGACTGGGCAGGGCGGCATCAGGCGCCAACCCTACCAGCACCAGACAACGTCGCGAACTCCGGGCGCCGCCCGACGCTTGCGATACTCTGTGGGGACGCGGGCTGCAGCGAGTCCCGCGACGGGAGGCACACGTGACGACCGACGGTAGCGGCGCGCCCGGCTCTGGTGACGATCAACCCGTCGCCGCGGATGGCGCGGCTCCCGTTCCCACCATCCGCGTGAACACCGGGTACGTGCTCGGTCAGCTCGCCCGGGCGCTCACGGCGAGTCGCGAGCTCTCCGACGCTGGGGCGCGGGCGCGCGCGGCGCGGAAGGTCGAGGACTGGGTGCGGGTGTTCTCCGGCATGCTGCGGGGCGTGCTGAACGTCGGGTCGCGCGTGCCCGTCGCTGGCACGCCGGCCTGGGCGACGCTGAAGGTGGTGACCGGCGGATTTGCCACCGGCGAGCTGCTGGCGGACGGTCCGCTCCAGGACCACGAGCAGGATTTGCTCGTGCGCCTCGGCCGACGGGATGCCGCGGGCGCGGGAGACGACAGCGCCGCCCGAGCGCGGCTCAACGCGCACTTCCTTACCGACGAGGGGATGCGCGAACTCCTTGATGCGCTAAATAGAGGGCGCTACCGAGTGGCGCTCCCTGAAGAGGGGGCGCTGCTCGCCGTCGCCTGGCTGCTGGCGCGCGGCGGGGAGGTGGGCGCCGAGCAGGCCCGCGCCGTGCTGGACGAGATCGGTCCGTACTTCTCCCGTCTCCGCTTCTACCCCGTCCCCCACCCGCGTCCGGTAGAAGCGAGCGGCCTTGTGCGCGTCCAGGACGTCAGCGCGACGGTGGCGTCGCTGGAGGCGGTGCGGGGCCGCCCGGTGTTTGAGCGGCAGCGCGAGGCTGCGCGCGTCTGGGCGCCGCTGTACGACCGGACGGTGGAGCTCTTCTTGGAGACTGTGGAGAACGGGTCCCCGCGGGTGAGTCTGGATGCCGCCGGCGACCCCCTGCGGCGCGCGAACGGCTCCTACGCGATCGAGGGCGGCTGGCCGTGCCGGCGCTATCCGGACGGCTGGGCGGCCCGCGCGCGTACGCTGCTGGCCGAGTACGAGCGGGCGCGCGCGGCGCACCCGCTGTGCCGCACTCCCGAGCGCCGCAACCGCTCCTTCGGTCAGCTCCTCGACCTCCTGCGGCGGTGCGCCGACGATCCGCGCAGCCTGACCGGCCGCGACGTAACCAACCTGCGGGTGATGCTGGCCGGTTCCATCCACAAGCGCGGGCTGCCCGGCTCACCGCAGCTTCGGCACCTGCGTGCCGAGCAGCAAGCGCACGCCGTGCGGCCGACGACGCGCGAGCTCGTCGCGGTGTTGGCGGAACGTCTGCGCGCGTATGCCCCGGACGGTGGACTCGACTCGGTCGAGCGCGTGCTCGCACCCACGAGCGATGACGAGGTCAGGCGCGATGTCCCCACCGGCTATCCCTTCCCGCCCTCAGTCGTGATCAAGGTGCTGCGTTCGTGGGATGCGCCGCTGGCGGCGCTCGTCGAGCGCCGCGTCATCACCTCGGGCGAGGCGCTCGCGCGGGTGCTCCCCCAGCTGACGGCGCCGATCCGCGCGGCCGGGATCACGGATCCGGCGCTGCGCCGGCTCCACGGCGCCATCTACGCCGCGTTCCGCCGCCGCCGCTCGCTGCTTCTGCTCGATCTCCAGAGTCAGGTCAAGTTCGAGGAGCTGCCCTGGGTGCGGCCACTCGACGCGCGCCGCACGGAGGAAGCGCTGGAGCGCGGGCGCGCGCGTGAGGTCCTCGAGCAGGTCGTCGGGCTCACGCTGCGCGCGTTCCCCCAAGCGATCGTCCCCAACAAGCTGGTGCAGGAGATTCGCGCGCTGGCCGAGAGCGCTGGCCTTCAGGTGCCATTGGTAGAGGACGTCGCGGCTGACATCTTCATGGGCGACTTCTCCGAAAAGTTCCTGCGCGCCGCACAGCGCGCGGCCGCGCTGCTGGACGGTGCGCTCTACGCGCGGTACTACGACATTCCGTGCGAGCGCGTGCGGGACATCGACGACGTGGTGAAGTCCAGGTACGGCGCGCCCACCTCGCCGGCCTTCGCCGCGCTCTGCCGCGAGCGCGCCGCGCAGCAGGCCGGCGGCCCCGGCGAGTCGGGGAGCGAGCGCCGGTCGGTGGCCCACAACGGCACGATCGTGGAGCAGTCCCAGATTCTCACGACGCACAACCTCGCGGTCCTCTTCGAGGGTCTTGGCTTGGTTGAGGCGCTGCGGCCCGAGCTCGACGGCCTCGCGCGCGAGTGCTTCACGTGGCTGTGCAGGCGCCTGCAGTTCCGTTCTGACGAGATCTGGCACGCCAAGCTGCTGGCATTGAAGAACGCGGCCTATGCGTGGCGCCAGATGGTGTTCTATCTCAGCTTCCTATCCCGGGAGGAGCAAGCGGCCTTCGTCGAGTGGGCCGGGGCCGCTCTTTCCAGGCACCGTCCTGCGTTCCGGACGCGATTCAGCCCGGCGCTTGAGGGGCTGCAGCGAGCAGTGGACGGTGGAGCCGGGCGGGACGTGGCCGAAACGGCGGCGTCGGAGACGGGTGAGGCCGGTCGCGGCAGTAGCCCCCGCGTGTTTCTGGGCTGGTCCACGGGCACGCACTGGCTGCTCGCGGCGGTGCAGGGCTGAGGCAGCGCCCGCCGCTCAGCGCGGGTGGGCAGCTGGAGGATGGCGGTCTCAAGCACAGGCAGCCACGTCTTCACCCGTGACCGCCTGCGCACCGCGCAGGCGTGAAGACGCTTGCCACCGGCCGGCAGTGAACCAGTATTTCTGGCTGGACAACCACTTCGAGTGGTTCCCCGAGGGATGTACCAGCGGATTCGGCTTCAAGACGGTCCGCGATTTCGTCCACAATACCCCCATGCCCGGATCGGGGGCACTGAAGACGGTGGAGTACGTGGCGAACGCGCTGGCCGGGCGCGAGGTGCAGGGAACGCCCCCCGGCGCGTATGTCGAGACGCTGCGCGCGGCGGCGCAGGAGACGGCCCACCAGGTCGAGCGGCTGCGTGGCGGTCGTTCCGCGGATCACGTGGCAGGGGCGCTCACATGCACCTTGTACGACCTGGAAGCGTGGAGCGCGCTGGGCGCTTACTACGCGGACAAGATCGAGGCCGCAGTGGAGCTGGCGTCCTTCGAGCAGTCTGCCGAGGGAGCGCGCCGCGACAGGGCGGTGGAGCTTCTGCGCCGCGCGTACCACTCGTGGCAGCGCCTGGCGCAGGTGACGTCGCGCCACTACGTGCCGTACTTTCATGCCGCGATCAACCGCACCTTTAGCTGGGCACTGCTCCTGGACGAAGTGGAGCAGGACATCACCATCGCAGAACGCTGGCCGGCTCCGCCGCGCGCCTAGCCGGCGGAGCCGCCCCGGAAGCGGCGGACACGGCAAGGCGTTACTGCAAGATAGTCCTGTGCCTCCTGATTGAAATGTCTGGGTACGAGTGTGGCGACATCATGCCATCCATGCCAAACCCTGACTCCGACAAGAACATTGGTTGGGAAATCCTCGTCGCACAGGCATGAAACTGGACCTCACCGACGCCGCACCGGCAGCCCTGGAGATCGCATTACTGGCCGAGGCTGATGGCCCCCTCAGCCGCAAGATCGAGGAGGTGTACGAGGCCGCCGTCCCGCTGCGGCGCCACGCGGTGGCGGAGCTGGCGGGCGACTGAACACGCGCTGGCCGCCGGCCGGGCACCAAGCGGCCCGGAGCCAAACGTGTTCATGATGTGCGTCCGGTGCCTCGTCACCGGACCCGGCGCGCCCCAAGGGCGTGGCGACGTCCAGCCGCTTGTGCCCGTGGCACGCGGCGTGCGTCAGTCGCTCTTCTGCCCGTGCCCCGACTCCGGCGGCACGGTCCATCGTGGACGTCACCACGCAGCAGCGCAGGAACCCGTTCGGGAGGGTCACCATGCTACGCAAGGAACGAGCAGAACAGCCGGGCGGGCAGCCCGGGCAGGTGCTGATGGTCACCGCCGATGCCACACTGGCCGGCGCGGTCGCCTCGGAGCTGGCCAGGGACGGGCTGGCGGTGGGGCACGCCAGGGATGGGCGCGAGGCGCTGCACCGGCTGGCGGACGAGCGGCCGGCGGCGGTGGTGCTGGACCTGGAGGTGCCGGGCGTCTCGGGGTACCGCCTGCTGCGCGTGCTCGGCAGCGACGAAGGGACCGAGGCGGTGCCGGTGGTGGTGGTCTCCGACGAGAGCTTCCAGGTGGTCCGCGAGGCGCTGCGGGATGGCCGCGGTGGCCCCGCCGACTTCCTCCGCAAGCCCGCCACACCAGAGGCGGTCGCGGAGCGAGTGCGCGAGGCCCTGCCCGTCTGACCGGCTGACTGCCCGCTGGCCACCTCCGGCGTGCTACCCGCTGTCAGGCTGGCGCAGGTACAGCCGCCCGTAGCGCACGCAGCGGCGCAGGGGCGAGGGCCCCACCGGCACGTACACCGCGTAGCCGTTGGCCGCCGTGACGTACAGCCGGCCGCGTTCCAGGCGCACCACGTTTGGGTCCATGTGGGCAGCCAGGTCCTCGCACACGTCGGTCTCCGCTGGGAAGCCGTCGACCTCCACCCTGCCGTCAGACCACCGGCGAAACACCAGCAGCCGCACGCCCGCCGAGGCAGGTCGGCCTGTAAAGATCTGGCTCGCCGGTACCAGCGTGGAAACCGTGGGCAGGGGCTTCACCTGGCGTCAGCCCGCAGTGTCACGCGGGGGCGGCGTGCCTCCGCGCAGTCCGGTGCAGTCCAGATGAAAGTACAGGGTGGAGGGATGGTGCCACGCCTCCCACTCTCCCAGTTCGATGGGTGCGCCGCACTCGGGGCAGACCTCCCGCCGGGGGCGCCCCTAAGCAGCCAGAGCGTGGGCCGCGGGCTTGCGCGCCGCCACTCGAACACCACCGGCGTCTGCTGGCGCTCCACAGGCACTTCCTCCGGCCGCCAGCGTACCACCGATCGCGGCCACGTGCGGAGACGCGAGGCCGCGCGTTGCGCACGGGTCGTCAGGTGGTGGTGTGGCACAACATGTGCCAGAGGCGCGAGCGGCGCCCGCCTGACGGGTGCTTTCGTCGCGCACTTGGGGGTGACGCCGTGCTCTACCTCTCGTTCACCTGGACCACTCCCGCGCTGCTGGCAGGGGCCAAGACCGCCACACGCTTGCCACTCGCGGACAGCCACCTGGGGTGTTGGCGCGCCGGTATGCTGGTGACGGCATACCGCGAGGCACCGGCCGACGGCGGTCGCCCGGTTGCCGTGCTCCAGCTGACGGCTGATCCGGCGCTGGAGCCGCTGTCCACCACGCCCGACAGCGACTACGAGGCCGAGGGCTGGGCGTGGCTCCACGAACACCAGGGCCTGCTGCCGCGGTGGATTGCCGCGGGGGACTGCTGCCCGCAGGCGTTCCGCGAGTGGCGTACGCGCGCCACAGAGATGTGGGTGGTGCGCTTTCGGGTGGTCGCGGTGGCCACCGCCGACCAAATCGGCGAGGCGCTGGCGGAGGCGATGGCGGCGCAGCCGGTGGCGGCGTAGTGGCCGGCCGCGTACTCGTGGTGGACGACCATGCCGCCAGCCGCGGGTTCCTCCTGCTGGCGCTCTCGGATGAGGGCTACGAGGTGCTGGCGGCGCCGGACGGCCGGGTGGCGCTGGCGTTCGCCGCCGAGCACGCGCCCAACTTGGTGCTCCTGGACTACAACATGTCCGGCTCCGACGGGCGCTGCTGGGGCCGCGGGCGCCGGTGGTCCTCGTGACCGCCTCCCGCGATGCCCGGCAGCGGGCCGCCGAGGTGGAGGCCGACGAGGACCTGAGCAAGCCGTTCGAGCTGGACGTGGTGGCGCGCCACGCCGCTTGAAGAGGTGCCCCGCCAGCGGGAGCGGTCAGGCTGATCGGGCCGGCGCCGAGCGCACGCAGCACGCGGCCGCCTCGCGCACGGCGGTCACCAGCTCGTCCACGTCGAACGGCTTGGCGAGGCAGCGGATGGCGCCCTCGCGCGCCAGCGTCAGCTGCACCGCCGCCTGCTCGGGCGCCGCCGACATGAGGATCACCGGCGGCTCGCGCCAGCCCGGGTCGCGCCGCAGCACGTCCAGCAGCTCGATGCCGGAGATGCCCGGCAGGTTCACGTCCAGCACCAGCAGCTCCACGCTGACGTGCCGGAACACCTCCGCCGCCGCCGCGGCATCGTGGACGACCGTCGCGCCCCAGCCCGGCTCGCGGTTGAGCAGCGTGCGCACCAGCTCGGCCACCGCCACGTCGTCCTCCACCACCAGGATGCTCAGCGTCTGCCCGTACCACGGCCGGTCCACCGTCGGGCTCGAAGATGGGCAGCTCGCCCCTCTTGAGGCGCGCGACCAGGCGGAGTGGCAGATACCGTCTTGCGGTGGCAAGGCGACCCGGGCGCAGGGGCGTCAATCCGTTGAGTGGGAACCACTGAGCCTACTGGTGAGCCGTATACGCTGGCGCTGTGGCGCGTGAAGCACTCCGGGGTCACGCGTATGGTATTGCCCTCCCACAGCACCTGCGTAGGCGAAGCTCGGGGTACCCGCGCCGAAGGCCAAGGGGCTAGGGGGTGGATACGATGGTGGCGGCGCGCCTGGCCGCGATGAGCTCGGGACACGGCCGCGGCGACCGGCCCCGCCCCTTACGCCCCCGGCTCCGCCTTCCCCGCGTCCGCGAAGAACAGCGGCTGCCCGTACTGCGCCACCCCGAACGCCGCGATGGACTCCTGCGCCTCGCGGCTGACCAGGAACGCGGCGAACGCCTGCCCACCCGCCGCGTTGACGTGCGCGAACTTCTGCGGGTTCACCGGCATGACGTGGTAGACGTTCAGCAGCTCCTTCGATCCCTCGACCAGCACGTCGAGCTGGAGCGCGCCGCGCCGCGCCAGGTAGGTGCTGCGGTCGGTGAGGGTGTACCCGCGCTTCTCGTTGGCGATGTTCAGCGTCGCCCCCATCCCCTGCCCCGACTCCTGGTACCACGGCCGCCCCCTCGCGTCCACCGCGGCGGCGCGCCAGATCGCCAGCTCCGCCTGGTGCGTGCCGGACTGGTCGCCGCGCGAGATGAAGGGCGCTCCCGCCTGGGCGATCCACCCCAGCGCGGCCGGGGCCGCCCGCTCCCCCCGCACGCGGGCCGGGTCGTCCGCGGGACCGACCACGACAAAGTCGTTGTGCATCACCAGCAGCCGGGCGGTGCCGTTCCCCTCGGCCATCCACTGGACCTCCGACTCGGGTGCGTGCACCAGGACCACGTCCGCCTCGCCGCGCGCCGAGCGCGAGCGCCTGGCCCGTGCCCACGGCGATGGGCTTCATGCGGCAGGCGGTCTGGCGCTCGAAGACGGGGATCAGCACGTCCAGCAGGCCCGAGTCCTGGGTGCTGGTGGTCGTCGCCAGGATCACGTCTTCCTTACCCCTGGAATTGACCCGCTGCCACGGCTCTGGCACAGACTTGGTGCAGCGGTCAGGTCGGGATGCTGTAGGTGGCGGAGAGGAAGCGGAGGCGGACGAGGTCGAAGTTGGCGCGGCCGTACATCTGGCGTTTGAGCGCCTTGAGTCGCGTGATGTGGCCTTCGGTCTGACCCTGGCTGTAGGGAAGCGTCAGCCCCGCCTGCACGGCCGCGAGATCCTGCTGTAGCTTCTTTGCGAACGCCTGGACTTCGCTGACGCCGGAGTGCGTGGCGTCAGCGAGCCATCGCGCCAAGCACAGCACCCGCGCCTCGCGCTCCGTCGGTGGCGCCGCGGACGTGGTGCGGATGAGCGCTGCGAAGCGGTCGAGGAGCGCCACCGCCGTCTGGACCTCGGGATGGACGGTCCGCACCCCCACCACCGCACGCTGCTCTTCTTCGGTCCGTCGCTCGGGCCGCAGCAGCAGCAACGCGGTGGCGTGCCGCGGCGTCAGCCCCGGTGGGGGCGGTGGGACGTGCACACCGCTCCGCTCCAGGTGCTTCCAGTGCGCCACCAGGCGCGCCACCGACCGGTACTGTCCGGCGAAGCCACGCCTCCGCAGTTCACGCCACAGCGCCAGCGCGTTGCGGCTGCCCTGGCGCCAGCGTTCGAGGAGATAGCGCTCGTGGGGTGCGAGGATGCTCGGGTGACGCCACACCGTGCGGCGTTCCGGCGGCGCGGTGAGCGGCAGGTACTTCTGCACCGTGTGCCGGTGCACGCCGAGCGCGCGGGCGATGGCCGACCGGTTCATGCCGGCGGCGGCCAGCTCCTGCACCGCGGCGTAGCGCGCGCGCATCACCTGTTGGGTGCGCTCGCGCGACGCGCGGCGATCCGCTCGGTCGGGCACGCCGATGCCGGCGCCGCCGACGCCCGTCCGCTGTGCCCGCGTGCCCGGCGCCGGTACCTGCCGCACGAGGGAGGCGCGCCGCGCGAGGACGCGCCTGACGACGTCGCCGAGGTTCCGCAGGAGGTGGAACCGGTCGGCCACCTGGAGCGCGTCGGGGGCGCCGACCCGCGCACCCTCGGCAAACGCGCCACCGCGGTCCCGGCTGATGACCGCGGCGCCCGGATGGGCACGCAGCCAGGCAGCGAACCCGTCCGCGGTCGCGTCACACAGGAGGTCGACCGCCCGGCGCCGCTCCAGATCGACGAGGATGGTGCCGAACCGCTGCTCCCTCGGCCCCCGCCGGAAGGCCCACTCGTCCACGCCCAGGAGTGTGGGTGCGGTGTTGACGGCGGCGGTGGCGGCCACGGTGGGGTCGAGCGGTGCTACTGCCGGCATGCCCGCTGCACCCGCCGCGCGTACCAGGCGCAGCAGCGTGGTCCGGCTGGCGGTCGTGTGGAACGCCGGGAGGAGCCGCTCGCCGGGGCGCCCGCCCAGCGCGAACCCCACCTCCCGAAGGAGCGCACGCAGACGCTCCGTCCGTCGGGCGTGCGCCGCGGCAAACGGACTCACGCGCTCGCAGAAGATGCGCTGGGGACACGCGGCGCGCCCACACCGGAATCGCCGCATCAGCAGATGACATGTGACCGCTGCGCCACCCCACGCCACGTCCGCGACCGAGCGCCGGTAGCGGCTGTGCACCCGTCGTGACGAACGCCCGCACGAGGGGCACCGTGCCCGCGCGGTGCGCGCCGTCACGACCAGGCTGACGCCATCCGCATCGAGCGCGAATGCCTCCATCCGGAGTCTTGTCCCACGAAACAGAAAACTGGCGGCGCGCATGCGCACGCTACAGCGGCAACCGTGCCACCTGCCTCGCTCGCTGAAGAGTGATCCTCGTTACCCGCTCAACAGCGTCACCAAGTCTGTGCCAGAGCCGCTGCACCGGGTCAATTCCAGGTCATAGTCCCGGAACTCCTCCGTGTGCAGGGAGATGGGCAGCCCGCCGCCGGCATCCACGCCGAGGTTGTCGGGGTCCGCACCCGTCATGGGGATGCCTCTGCGCGCGATGAAGTCGGCCACCGCCTGCGCCGCGGACGCCCCGATCAGGCGCTCCCAGCGGACGCCGGGCTGACGGTAGTGGACCAAACCGATCACCACCGCCGGTGCCGGCGCGCGCCGCGCGAACCGGACGCTGGGGAAGGCGCGCTTGTAGCCGGGGTAGAGCGCAGTGCGGAACTCGGCGCCGGTGACCTCCTGCCACAGCACGCGGGTGCGCAGGCCGCGCGGCGAGCGCTCGTGCAGCCCGCGCGGGTCCAGGACCAGCGCCGTGCCCCCGCCGCCGGCGTAGGCAGCGGCGCTCCAGAGGGTCACCACGAGCGCCAGGGTGGCCCACAGCACCAGCAGCGCCCGCAGCACGCCGGGGTCCGCAGGGCGGGCGTTTGCCGCCAGCTGGACCGGCGCCCCGCCGACCAGCCAGACCAGCGCGGCCGAGTACAGCCAGATCGGCGCGTGCACGGGGAGAACAAGCCGCGTGGAAACCGCCGCACCTTGCGGGACATCCGGGGCGCCGTGCGCCGCTGGAGACGGCGCAGAACGGCTCCCAGGCACGAGGTGCAGCATAGCAGCGGGACGGTTGCTATCCCCGTGCGTCCAGGTGGGGACGGTGGGACAGCTGGCGGCCAGGACAAGTGGATCAGTCGTGCCGATTTGACGCCACCGGACCGGGGCAGGAGCCACGGAGCAGGAGAACCCGATCGCGTCGAGCAGCAGGATCGTGGCGTCGCTGCTAGACTGCGCGGGCATGACCGAGGCCGGAGGCGAACAGCTCCTGGTGGGCGGCCGGAGCACGAGCGGCGTCGTGCGCGTGGCGGACACGGTGCGCCGCCCGATGGGGCCGTGGTCTCCCACGGTGCACGCCCTGCTGCGCCACCTGGCCGACCGTGGTTTCGACGAGTCGCCGCGCGTGCTGGGTGTCGATGCCGCCGGCCGCGAAACGCTCACCTATATGGACGGAGAAGTCGCCACCGATCCGTCGTGGCAGCCCGGCGCGCCCGCCTACTGGCCCGACTGGCTCCGCCGCATGGAGACCGTGGCCGCCCACGGCCGCCTGGTGCGCCGCCTGCACGAGGTGGCCGCGACGTTCGTGACACAAGACGACGGCTGGCGCGAGCACCAGGGCAGGCAGGGGCGCGACGAGCTGGTGAGTCACGGCGACCTCGGCCCTTGGAACATCGCCTACCGGGATGGACTGCCAATCGGCATCATCGACTGGGACCACTGCGAGCCGATCACCCCGGTGGTGGACTTCGGCACCGCCGCCTGGAACCTCGTGCCACTGGGGGACGACCGCTTCCCTGACACCCCGCAGCGCCTGCGCCGCTTTTGCGACGCGTACGGCCTGAGCGACCCAGACACCGTCTTGATCGCCGTCCACCACGGGCGGCTCAAGCGCGCGGAGCACCTGCGCTTCTGGCACCGCCGCCCCGCGCACTCCGTGCGCGGCCTGGGCGGCGTGGCCGCGTCCCTCCAGTGGTTGGATACCCACTGGGACGCGCTCGCGGCGGTCCTGGACGCCTCCCCGAGCGCGTCACCGGCCATGACCGGGGACACCCCGCTGGCCGGCTTGCTGCGGGCCGGAGTGGCGCGGTGGGCGTAGGCCGGTACGCCAACCCGGCGCCGCGGACCGCGCGGTAGTGGCTGGGGAGACAACGTGGGCGCCCGAGGCGGGGCCGGCGCGCGTTCCCGTGCCGGGGCTTCGGCGCAACCGGGACTTTCTCAAGTTTTGGGCGGGCCAGTCCGTCTCGCTCCTTGGCGACGAGGTCTCGGCCCTGGCGCTGCCGCTGGTGGCGGTGACCACGCTCCACGCAAGCGCGGGAGAGATGGGCCTGCTGGCCGCCACCGGGCGCGCTCCCATCGTCTTGCTGAGCCTGGCGGCGGGCGTGTGGGTAGACCGGGTCCGCCGGCGGCCATTGCTGGTGGGCGCGGACCTCGGACGCGCGCTGCTCCTGGGCTGCGTCCCGCTGGCAGTCTCTGTTGACCTGCTGACGATGCCCGTGCTGTATGGCGTGAGCGGTGCCGTGGCCGTGCTGGGGCTGCTCTACACCGTGGCGGCCGGTTCCTATTTGCCGGCCCTGGTCCCACGCACGGCGCTTGTGGAGGGCAACGCCAAGCTAGGGCAGAGCCGCTCATTGGCGGGCGTCGTGGGCCCGGGCGTCGCCGGGGTCGCGATCCAGGTGCTGACCGCGCCCGGCGCGCTCTTGCTCGACGCCTGTTCGTTTGTGGTTTCCGCGTTCTGCGTCCTGCGCATCCAGCAGCGCGAGCCGGGAGCGCCGGGAGCGCCGGGGGAACCCGGGGAGCCGGGGGTCGCACCGCCGCCACTCCCGCACGCGACGCAGCTGCGATCGAATGTCTGGCGCGACATGAACGAGGGGCTCCGGGCGGTGTGGGGCGACGGCTTGCTGCGTGCGCCGGCGGGGGCGGTCGCCACCTACAACCTGTTCTTCAACGTGATCAACGCGGTCTACGTGCTGCACCTCACGCGGGAGCGCGGGATCGGCCCGGCGGCGCTGAGCGTGCTGTTTGCGCTGTATGCCCTTGGAGGACTGGGCGGCTCGCTGCTGGCCGCGCGGGTGGGGAGCCGTTTTGGCATGGGCCCGGTCATGGTGGCGGGAATCGCCGCCGCCGGCACGACCAACCTGGCGGTCGCCCTCGCGCTGGGGGTCACCGAAGCACCGGGTATGCTCGTCGCGCTCCTGGCGGCGGGCTCGCTGGCGCGCGGGTTCTCCGGCCCCTTCTACGGCGTGAACCAGAGGAGCCTGCAGCAGGCCATCACGCCCGATCGGCTGCGGGGCCGTGTGAGCGGCACGCTCCAGTTCGTGGTGGGCTGCACCGGCCTAGTAGGCGCGCTGGCCGGCGGGGCGCTGGGAGAGACTATCGGCCTCCTGCCGGCGATTACCGCGGGAGCGGTGGGCACCCTGCTGGCGGTGCCGTGGCTCCTCCTTTCGGCCGTGCGCCGGCTGCACGAGCCGCCGGCACTCCAGGAAGGCACGCCCTAGACTATTCGGCTAGTCCGGGCGCCGTGGGGCCGGTCGGACTCTACGCTTTCCACACCACCGCGCCACGCCCACCCCAGGTGGGCCACTCCGGCGCCTTAGAGGAACCCTTGCCGCTCCAGTCCACCCAGCCCACCCAGCCTCTCCCGTCCGCCGGCCTCACACGCGCGCTGCTCGCGGTCCTGCTCACCATCGTGCCGCCGCTCCTGCCTGCGCCCGCCGCGGCCGCTCCCACCCTGCCGGCGCCCCTGCCAATGGCCGTGCCGGCGGCACAGGCATCGGTCCCGGCGCAGGGCGCCATGGGCGCCATCACCTACCGCTTCGATGCCGGCCTGGGCGCGGAGGACGCGGCGCTCATCCGCGATGCCGTGGCGCAGGCGCAGCGCACGTTCGGCGACGCCGGCCCAATCACCGTGATGGCGGGCGCATCGCACACGCACTCAGGGGGAGACGGCGACGTCCTGGGGGACGCCGGCCCCGGCGAGATCACGCTCTACACCGCCGCGTGGCGGGACGAGCCGGCGGACGTGCGCCGGAGCGTGGTGCTGCACGAGTACTACCACACCCTCCAGACCCACCTCGCGCGCTCGCTGGAGGTGGAGTACGATGAAGACTACAAGCCGTCAGACGAGGACGTGGACTATGAAGGGCCGCGCTGGCTGGTGGAGGGGACGGCGGTCTACGCCGCCGCGCGCGCCATGGACGCGGCCGGGCTCGTCCCATACGCCAAGGAGCGCGGGCTGCGCCTGGAGCTGGCGGCGGAGACGACCACCACGCTGAAGGCGCTGGAGACCACCGCGCAGACCGAGCGCTCCCCAGACAAGGACGCCCACTACACGCTGGGCTTCTTCGCGGCGGAGCTGCTCGCGCGCAGCGTGCCAAACGACCCGTACCTGCGCGCCTACTGGACGGCGCTGGGCGACGGTCTCCCGTACGACCGCGCCTTCCGCCGCGCATTCGGACTAACTCCTGACGAGTTCTACGCACACTTCGAGGCGCACCGCCGCAACGGCTACCGCTAGCGTCCGAAGACCGATCAGTTTTCGGACAGAGCCGCAAACTCCTTCTTGGTCTTCATGTACCACCCCATCCCGCGTATGGGGTTCTTCCACCGGCCCTGCATCTCCTTCAGAGCGTCCTTGTGCGCTTCGTCGCCCCCTGCGACCACCTCTTTTAGATGCTTGTCTTGCGCCTTGATGACGTCATCGGCCGTGTTTCCTTGGAACGCGACCTCGCACGGTCCGCCCATTTGTTTGCACGTCATTGTTTTCATAGTTGTGAGCTTCCTCTTGTAGTGTTGCCAGTGCTATGCGATCGATTACCCTGCCGGTGTGTAGTGACTGGTGATGTCCATGCGGACATTCTAGGCGCGGCTCGGTGCCCCGCGCTTCTCGATTCCTGACCGGTCTGGTCACCCGCTCCACCACGCAGAACGGCATCCCCGCCGCCGCGCCCGCTAGCCGGCAACGGTAGGCACTGGTGGGCGCGCCCACCGGAGTCGCGCGCCGCTCAGCACGGGCCGGTGCTCACCATGCAGTCCACGACCAGCGCCCCGACCACTCCCGCCAGGCACGCCATGGCAACCAGCGGCAGCAGAAGCGCGAGCACGCCGCGGCCGACGCGCGCGGCCACGGATGACCTCTGGCCCATTAGCCAGCGCGCCACCAGTCGCGTGGCAAGCCAGACCGCCGCCGGCGCGGCGACACTCCCAAGCACCAGAAGCACCGTGGTGCGCAGCCCGTCCATGTGTCCTGCAGAGCGTAGAACACGGGCGCAGCTTCACCACCCCCGGCCACGCCAGCGCCCCGCGTGAGATGATGGAGTCGCCGTGACACCGGTTAGTCGAATACGCTCAGGCGCTACCCACAATCAGCACTGTGGGCGACCTCAAGCACTTCCTGCCGCGCCTGTTGGACCTCACCGCGGAGGACCCATCGTGGTCGGTTGGCGTCTCCGACTCACTGGTCATATCCCCCATCGTACCGCCAGATCGAGAAACATACGCGTCAGCGCCCCCCACCGGTGCAGCGTGTCTGCGACTTTAGCCTCCACCGCGTGACCGGGGGCCGAGGTGACGGTGCCTCCCGCAACGTCTACTCCGCCGACGCGCTCTTTGCTTGCTGCGTCTCGTTTGTCCGCAAGCGCCCGCTCCAGGGTCCAGTGCAATCGAGACGTCCCCACCAGTAGCGCGGTCGCAGCAAACCCCATATGCCCCGCATGCGCCGCCGAGCTATCTGTGTTCACTACGCGCAAGCCCTGTACATACTCTTGCAAGAGCCGCTCGCTAAGCTGGTGCCCGCCCTGTTCCACTAGGTCACCCGCGACTGACCTGCTCAGCGCCAGCTCGGCCAGGTCGGCTCCCACTGGACCCAGGCCCAGCGTTCCCCAGTCGATCGCTACGGTCACATCATCTCCTTGCCTATCCGCCGGCACCCCGACCGCAAAGAGGTTCCCGCGGTGACAGTCTCCATGACAGAGTGTTCTCGGCAGACCGTCAAGCACGTCGAGCAGTTCATATCGCCGCGACCACGCCGCGCGCAGCCGCTCCCCCGTTCCCGGCTCGAAGTACGCCCGTATCCGATCGTCTTCCCACGTCGCTTTGTCGGCGAACAGCGGTAGCTCGTCGGTCGCCCGCTCCACCCGCTGGCGCAGATACCCCTGCCCCAGCCACGGCAGGTCTGCCGCGAGGCGGGGTGCCCGCTCCACGAACGCCCCACCAAACATCCCCACATGGCGCGTCGCAAGCAGCGTCCGCTCCACCGGCCACCACCCGCCGTGGTGGTCCACCACCTCCTCCAGCCACAGCCACACTTCCTCGCCACCGCTACCGCCCTCGTCACCCGAGCCCGCCTCGTCAATCCATAAGCAGCGCGGCGCCGCGAGCCCCGCCCCCAGCTCCGGCAGCCCCCGCAGCAGGTCCGACCCATACGCCAGCGGCTCTCGCTTCCAGTACCCCAGGTAGTCCGGATCGCGCCCAAACGCATCGTGCCGCGTCCCCCGCGGTGGCCGCACCACCTTAAATACCGCCGACCATGGCACCTCCGGTCGAACCTCCGGGCTACCCACCACACCCGCCCCACCCGCCTCTCGCGCCGTCCCGTGTACCCGGAACAGCCCGCCCGTCGCGATGCCCAGACTCACCCGTAGCGGCTCCCAACCCCACCGCACTACTTCCACGTCCTCCCGTCCCAGCGCCGCCCGCGCCACGCGCCCCACCCTCTTCCATTCTAGGAGTCGAAGCTGCTCCGCCACCTCCTCCGGCCCTATCGCTCGCTCCATCCGCAGGTCCTCTCCCGCGCAGTCTACCCCGCCACCCGCCTCAGGGGCCGAGATCGGCGCCGAGCACTACCGCCGCATCCAACAGTACCCCCACGCAGGGGCCGTGTGCCGGGAGGCGAGAACACTCCAAGTGATGGTGGTTCCCACGACATGGGCAGAAGTTTCACAAGAGGAAAATCGCGTGAGGGCGCGTGTGGGTGCATCGTACATTTGTGTTCAGGCACGCGCGGTGAGTGACATCTTCAACCTTCGGGTGCCGTGGATCGCGGAGATTCCCTCCACGCACCCATGCTGCGCGCTGTGCGGCGGGCGGGACGCGTCGCCGGTGAACTCGTTCGTGCTCAATGGCGAGCGCTTCCACACCGTGCGCTGCGCGCGCGACGGGATGATGTGGCTCGACCCGCAGCCCACCGAGGCGTTCTACGAGCGGCTCTATGGGGAGCACTACCATCGCGTGGCCGAACTCCGCGCGCGTGGGGAAGAGGACCCCCTCCTCGAGCAGGCTACGCTCGACGTGCAGGGCGACGACACGTTGCTGCGGCGCGCCGCTGGGTGGCGCCTGGACGAGATCGAGACGCTCGGCGCCCGTCCGCCGGGGCGCCTGCTGGAGGTGGGGTTTGGCGGCGGACATACGCTGGCGGAGGCGCACCGCCGGGGCTGGGACGTGCTCGGGTTGGAAGCGTCCGATGCGTGCGTCGCGGCGGCGGTGGCGAAGGGAGTGCCGGGTTCGGCCGTCGCGTGCGCGCCGTTCCTTTCGCTCGATTGGGAGCACTCGTTGTGGCCGGCCACGGCTGCAGGCGGCCGCTTCGACGTGGTCGCGGCGTACAGCGTGATCGAGCACGTCCCCGATCCTGGGGCGTGGTTGCGACGTGCGCACGGACTGCTTCGTCCCGATGGCCTGCTTGTACTGCGGTTGCCCGATACGCCTGACGAGGGACCGTGCGCCTCGCTCATCGCGC
>CADCTC010000171.1:0-25618 GCA_902805635.1 uncultured Chloroflexota bacterium | reverse complement strand
CCCCCAACCACTTCAACCGGGCGACCATGGCTGAGCTGCTGCGCCACTGCGGGTTGGATGTCTTCTATTTTGGAAGCGCTTCCGTGTGGCGCCCGACGCGCTACGCCGGCGAACTGCCCAACGTGAACGTCGCCGCCCGCCGGGCCGCGGTCAGGTCTACGGCCACCTGACTTCGCGCGACGGGTTCACAGGGCAGCTCCACCAGGCGCCAAACTTATCGCGACTATTCGCCGCGGACGAACAGGGCCAGGAGCGACTTTCACTAAGGTGCGGGTAGGCTGGCCATGCTAGCGGTACGAGAGGTCACGAGGCGGTCGCCGCCAGCACCCAGAAGACCACGCCAAGAAGTATCGCCAGGATGCTCTTGGCGCGCAGCCACCACACGGACTGCTCGGAGGGCGGCGCCGGCGGCACCCCGTGCCGAACTACGCCATCCTCCGCCCACGGCTTCCGCATGCGGCGATCGTTCAGTTCGGTGAGGATGTGGCGGGGTATGCAGACCAAGGGCAGCGCACTCACAATCCAGACCGCCCCCATCATCTGCAACACCCAGGGCCCGTCCACCGGCAACCCTCCTGAGGCAATCTTACGTCCGGCTGCGGCCGCGGGCCACGGTTAGCTGGCCTGCTCTCCGTCGTTTCCAGGAGCGTCAACGGCAGCGGAGCAGGACAAGGAACCACCTGCACCGGCTTGCCCACAGACCGAACGCGACGCTTGAGTAGACTTCACGGCAGTCCGCTATGTCCGAAGAGCTCGTCATCCGCGGCCTGCCGGACGGCAAGACCATGCTGGAGCTGTGCGGCGGCGGCGAGCAGCTGAGTCACGTCGTGATTCGGCCGATGACTCTGCGCTACGCGGCGGCGGTCGTGCGCGCCGTGTACATCGGCGGCGTCGAAACCCGGGAAGCGTGGCGCGGCCGCGGCTTCGCCCGGCGCCTCATCACGGCGGCCCTCGATCGCGAGCGGGCCGGCGACGCCGCCGTTGCCCTGCTGTACGGCATCGGCGACTTTTACCACCGCTTCGGCTATGCCACCCTCGGCGCCGAGCACGGTCTGGCGCTGCGCCATCCCGAGCAGGGTGCAGTCTTGCCGGCGGGCTGGCGCGTGCGCGCGGCGCGTGAAGACGACCTGCCCGCGATCCGGCGCCTCTACGACGCGGAGGCGGTTTCCGCAGTCATGCGCAAGGTTCGCCAGCCCGACGACCCGGCGTGGGCGCAGCTCGCGGCGCTGCTGCGCGGGGAGCGTGAGGGCGACGCGTGCCGAGTCGTGCAGGGCCCCGACGGCAACGTCGTCGCCTACGCTTGGCTGGGACGGGGATGCTGGACCGTCGACCATGCGCAGGAGCGCTATTGGCCCCAAGACTTGTTCATCGGCGAAGCCGTCGCCGCCGGCCACGCCGCGGCCGACGCGGTGCTCGCGGCCTGCCGCATGTGGGGGGGTGGAGGAGGCAGGGCGGCGTAGCCGGCGCATCGGCACCGTGCGCGTGGGGGCGGCGCCGGAGGGCCTCATCATGGCGGCTGCCCAGTACCAGGAGGTGGACGCCACGCGCACATCATGGGCATCGGCCGGCCCGCAGGTGCGCACGCTCAGCACGCTCCGGCTCCTCGCGCAGATTGCCCCGGAGCTATCGCGCCGGGTAGCGTCGCTGCGCGCACCGTGGCAAGGGACGGTCGCCATCCACACAGACGAAGGCAGCGCCGCTCTCCGCATCACGGCGGATGGGGTGAGCGTGTCCGCCGTCGATGATGGGGCGGTTGACCTCCCGATTCCCCTTGCCCAGCAGACCCTGGTCCGGCTCATCTTGGGCGCCTTTCCCCCGAGCGATCTGCTCGCCCGCACCGCACCGGGACTAGGGGACGACGCACGATCTTGCCTGATGACGCTCTTCCCGCAGCGCACGCCCTTCATGTATCCCCTGGATCGGTAGGAAGCGTGCAGCGGTCCGGTGGTGCGGGCGCGCAAGCTGAACGTGGGGCTTCCAATCCACCTGCATCGCGAGCTGGTGGAGCAGGCCAGCACTGATGGCGTGAGCGTAAACACGCTCATCGTCGGCCTGCTGGAGCGCGGCGTCGGTGCCGTTAAGGGACTTGCTGCGGCCAGCGACCGCTGACACGCCTCACTTCATCGCCTCGGTCAAGTCCAACGCCTTGGAGCCCGGCGCGCGAGGAAGCCGACCACCCCGGGCGATGACCGGTTGCGGGTTCTGCCGGAAGCGTCGCCTACCAGGACAGCGCAGAGCGCCCGGCGATGGTACGCTAGGTCCGCGATGGCGGACTACTACGCGCGGCTGGGAGTGCCACGGGGCGCGAGCGATGCGGCGATCCGGCTGGCCTTCCGGCAGCTGGCCAAGCGGCTGCACCCGGACGTGAGCGGGTTGAGCGCATCGCCGGCGGCCAACGAGCGCTTCCGGGGGATCGTGGAGGCGCACGACGTCCTGACCAACCCGCTGCGCCGCGCAGCCTACGATGCCACGCTGGGCGCCGCGCGAGTTGGGGAGAGTGCGGAGGGCGCCTATTGGGCGCAGGACGGGTATGCGCGTCCCTCGCAGCCGCCGGCTGGCACCAGTGGGGGGCGCAGCGTGCGGCCGGCCTGGACCGGCGTCACGCCTTCGGTCCCGGTGGCGCAGCCAGGGCAGCCGGGGCAGCCAGGAACGGCGCGGCAGGCGCGGCAAGCGAGGCCGGCAGGGCAGTCTGGGCGACCGGGGCGACCACGCCCGGACACGAGCTCGCGCCGGGCAACGGCGGGCGGGCCAGTGGGGGCGGTAGCGGCCATCGGCGGCGCCACGTCTGTCCTGCACGCTGCGCGGGCCGCCGCCCTCCACCGCCTACAGAAGACCCAGGTGGCCTGCGCCGGGTGTGGCGGCGCCGTGGATGGGCCGGGCGCGACTATCTGCGGGACGTGCCGGGAGCAGTACGGCGCGTTCGGGGACCATCTGACGCGCGCCTTGCAGCGCTAGCTCCACCACCGGCACAACGGCGCACAGCGCAGCAGCGCGTGCCCGGGACTGGCTTCCGCCAGGGTCCGCCGGCAAATTACCATGAAAGTCGCGGCGGTTCGCCCTTTCTATAGCTATAGAAGGGTCATGCCACATCTACACCCGCAGCCGGCCGCTGTCACACGGAGCCGCGAGAAAGGTAAGAGAACCTGCGCCAACCTGCGCCAAACTGTTCAATCAATCGCCCGCGCCCGCACGCATCCCAGCAGTGCGCACCCCGGTACCGGTAGAAACGTAAGAACACCTGCGGCAAGTTGCGGCAAACTGTGCGGTGAATCGTGGATGCCCTGACGCAGCTGGCTCGCCTGCTGGGAGTGGAGGGCAGCAGGGTGGAGGTGGTAATGGGGGCGCTGGCGACGCGCGTGGGGGCGCTGCTGGCCTACCCGCTGGTGGACCTGGGACGCACGCGGGTGACGCTGTGGGGGCTGCTGACGCTGGTGGCGCTGGTGGGGCTGGTGCTTGCGGCAGAGGGGCGGGTGCGCCACCACGTGGCGGCGCGGGCGCTGCGGCGCACCCGGATGGACACGGCGCTGCAATACGCCATCGGGCGGATGCGGACGAGGCTGAGGAGAGGTGACGAGTGGCGAGAGGTGTGGCAATTGGGGGAAACGAGGGCCAATCGCAGCGGAATAGCCGTACACTGGCGGCACACATGATCGTGTCTCCGTCCACCGTGGCGTCCATGAGCGCCGACGTAGCCACACGCGTCGAGCAGCTCGCGCGCGGCGCGGACCTGGCATGGGTGGCCGACGTGCTGACCGCGCGGCGCGATGCGGTGCTGCAGCGCTGGCTGGCGGCGGCGAAACACCAGCCATTCCACCTAGCTCGACCCGAAGCCGCAATCGCCGATGACATTCCCCGCCTGTACGACGCGCTGGTAGCCCTCCTGCAGCGCGACCAGGCGCCCACCATAGAGGCGCCATCGCCACAGGAAGACCCCAGCGTGCTTGACGCCATCCAGGCGCACACGCGCAGCCGGCTGGCGCAGGGGCTGATCGCCGCAGACGTGGTAACGGAGTTCCGGCTCTTGCGCCAGGAGATTGGCCGCGCGCTGCGCCAGGACCTGCCCGACCGCGCGCCCGCCACAGACGTGGCCGGCGCCGTGCTGCTGGTGCATGATGCGCTGGACGGCGCCGTCTTTCTGGCAACCACAGCCCTGGCGCAACAAGAAGCGGAGCGCCAGGCGCTCACCGCCGCCCGGCAGGTCATGGAGACAGAGCGGGCGCGCTTCGTCGCGTCCATCGCGCACGACCTCAAGAACCCGCTCGCCACCGCCAAGGGCACGGTGCAGCTGCTCCGGCGCCGCATCCAGCGCGGCGCGGCCACCCCCACCGAGTGTGACGGCGCCCTGGCGACCGTGGAGGCCGCGGTGGATCAGATGGACGGGCAGCTGGTGGAGCTGGCCGACGTGGCAAGCGATGCGGGCGCCAGCGCGGGAAGCGCGCCGCTGCGGCTGAACCGCCGCCCGGTCGACCTCATCGCGCTGGTGCGCGGCGCCATCGCCCGGCACCAGGCCGGCACCGAGCGCCACCACCTGCGCCTGGATACCAATCTGAAGGAGCTCAGCGGACGCTGGGATGAGACCCGCCTGGCGCGCGTGCTAGACAACCTGCTGGGCAACGCCGTGAAGTACAGCCCCACCGGGGGCGAGATCACGGTGACGGTGCGCTGCGATGCCGAGTGGGTGGAGGTCTGCGTTCGCGACCAGGGCATCGGCATCCCGGCGGCGCAACAGGACCTCATCTTTGAGTGCTACCAGCGCGCCACCAACGTCTCCGAGCTCATCCCCGGCACAGGCGTGGGCCTCTACGCCGCGCGCCGCGTCGTAGAGGCCCACGGCGGCAGCATCGCCCTGGCCAGCAGCGGAGAAGCCGGCTCTACGTTTGTGGTACGCCTGCCCATAGATTCATAGACGCCCAGACACAGAGCGCCCGTTGCGCTGTCCGTGGAGAGCTCTGCCTCAGGACCCCAAGACCCTGGCGACCGCTTCCAGGAGCTCAGAGGGGCAGCCGCACGGTGA
Organism: uncultured Chloroflexota bacterium; assembly: GCA_902805635.1. Classification (GTDB taxonomy): domain Bacteria; phylum Chloroflexota; class UBA11872; order UBA12225; family UBA12225; genus CADCTC01. The sequence goes on along the minus strand of CADCTC010000171.1, from coordinate 20,604 downwards.
ACGTGCTCCCGCGACCTTCGGTGCTCTCGACGGTCGAGGCGCCGCCGTGCTGCTCCACGATCTGGCGCACCGCGAACAGGCCCAGGCCACTGCCCGGAATGCTGCCCACGTTGCCGGCGCGCTGCAGCCGGTCGAAGACGTGCGGCAGGTCCTGCGCCGGTATCCCGATCCCTTCATCGGTCACCGAGAAGACCGCCCACGCCACCGGTGGCGCCGGCAGTGGCGGCAAGGCGCCTTGCTGATCCTGAGGCGCCGGGTTCGCCGCGGTTGCCGGGGTCGCCGGCTCGCGCCAAACGGCGACGGTGACGGCGCCGCCCTCTGGGCTGTACTTCAGCGCGTTGGAGAGCAGATTGTCCACCACCCGCTCCAGGCGCGCCCGGTCCCACTGGCCCACCAGCCCGCCACCACCGGCCGTAGGCGTGTCAGCGGCGGACGTGGCGGACGTGGCGGCGGGCACATCCGGCTCGCTGGGTAGGTCGGGCACGTCTACGTGGAGCAGGTGGCGCTCGGTGCCGCTCTGGAATTGGGCCACGGCGCGCAGCACCAGCTCCACCAGGTCCACCGGCTCGCGGCGCAGCTCCAGCGCTTCGCCCGCCTGCAGCCGCGCCACGTCCAGCAGCTCGTCCAGGCGTCCCACGGCGCGACTGATGGACGTGTCGATGGTGTCCGCGCGGCGCGCTAGCTGCTCCGGCGGCATGGCGCCGCGCGTAGCCCAGCGGCGCAGCACCTGCGCGGTGCCCTTGGCCGCGGTGAGCGGACTCTTGACATCGTGCACGAGCGTGGCCAGGAAGGCGTTGCGCTCCGCCTCCGCCTGCTTGCGGTCGCTAAGGTCACGCACAAACCCGGTGAACAGCTCCGGACGCACCGGACCGTCCAGCCCGCCATGAGCCGCGATGGGGGTAATGGTGAGCTCGACGGGGATCTCGGCGCCATCGGCGCGCAACGCGGTCAGCTCCAACCGTTTGCGCAGGATGGGCCCCTCACCCGTGGCCATGAAGTGGGCCAGTCCGCGCCGGTGGGCGTCGCGCAGCGCCGGCGGGATGATCAGGACTGCCAGCTCCTGGCCCACCGCGGCGTCGCGCGTATACCCGAAGGTGCGCTCCGCCGCGGGGTTCCACTCGGTGACGCGGCCGCTCGCATCCATGGTCACGATGCAGTCCAGCGCCGAGTCTACGATGGCGCGCATCCGCGTCTCGTTGGCCCGCAGCGCTGCTTCGGCGCGCTTGCGCGCGGCGATGTCGCGCGCGATGAGCCCGGCCCCCATCACGCGGCCCGCCGCATCGCGGATGGGCGACAGACGCACCGAGACGTCTACCTGGTGCCCACCCTTCGCCAGGCGCACGGTCTCGTACGGCGCCACCGACTCGCCGGCCAGCGCGCGCGGCAGCAGGCGGGCCACCTCTCCTCTCCGGTCAGGCGGGATGATCAGGTCAATGCCACGCCCAATAGCCTCGTCCTCTGCATAGCCGTAGAGCCGCGCCGCGCCGGCGTTCCAGCTGGTGATCGTGCCGTCGGGCGCCAGGCCGATGATGGCGTCACCCGATGACTCGACGATGGCAGCGAGCCGAGCCAGCTCGGCCGCCAGGCGCTCGCGCTCGGCCAGCTGCCCGCGCAGCTGGTCCACGGCCTGCCCCACGTAGGCGGTGAGCGCCGCGAGCGCCAGGCCAATCGCGCCGTCCAGCGCATCGTGGACCAGCAGCTCGGCGGCCAGCACGTCTCCCGTCGCGGCGCCGTCCAGCTCCGCGGCGTGGCGGCGCAGGGCGCGCCCAATCTCCTGGCGCAGGAGACGGAACTCCGTCACCACGTCTGTGGGGCGCAGCCCCTGGTCCAGCCGCTCGCGCGCGTGACTCTGCGCGGCGGCCAGCACCTCCGGGTCGTCCAGCGGGGCCTCGGCGTCGATCTGGCGCGGTGCGCTGCGCTCCAGCAGGGCCACCAGCGCGTCGAACAGCACGGGGATGTGGTCGGCCACGGTGCGCTCCGGCACGCCGCGCAGAAACGGCTGCAGCCCGGCCGCGGAGAGCCAGCGGCGCAGCACCTCGTCGCGGTGCGTGCTCAGCAGCCGCGCCACGCCGGCCAGGTCACCGCCCCGCGCCAGCTGTTCCACCCGCGTCGCCGCGTCCGCCAGCGGCGGCAGGTACGGCGCCACGCCCGTATCCCGCTTCCCGTCGCCCATGCCAGCGAAGTATGGCCGCACGGACCGTGCCGCGGTTGGGCGCCTGTCGGGCGCCTCACCTGGTGAAAAGTCCCTGGCTATTATCACGGCATGTCCAGGCGTCATCAGGGGTCAGGGGGCGATGCCCCCCCGCCCGTACGGCACGAGCCGCCCCGCGGGTTGTTCTGGCTGGTGAACCCTATCGTCAAGACGCTGCTGCGCACGCCGGTTGGCGCCGGGCCCATGGGCGACGCGCTGGCGCTGCTCACCTTCACCGGGCGCACGACAGGGAAGCGCTACACCACGCCCGTCGGCTATCACCGCTTCGAGGAGGAAGGTGACCGGGTGGTCTACCTCTTCACCGGCGCCCCCTGGTGGAAGAACCTCCGCGGAGGCGCGCCGGTGACGCTGCGGATCAAGGGGCGGGAGATCGCCGGACGCGCGTTCGCCCGGCAGGACCAGGCCGAGCAGGTGCGCCGCGTGCGGGAGCTGCTGGGGCGCTACGGCCTCAAGAACGCCCGCCGCCTCGGACTCACCATCGATCCCGGCCACCAGCCAACCGACGACGACCTGCGCACCGCGCTGACGGGCCACGCCTTCATTCGTATCGAGCTCCGCCAGCCGCTGCCATAAGGCCCCGCGCCTCTCTGGCGCCTCGACGAGACGGTTGCCTCAAGAACGCCAGCAGCAACGAGGGCGCTGGGCGCTGGATCAGTCATTGCACACTTCGTGTACACTATTTGCACGATCATGGCACCGCCTCGCCGGATACGACAATGGTAGTTGCTCTAAACGTGCCCGCATCCCAGATACCCCCTGCTGGCTCGGCTGGCTCCGCTGGCACCGCGGTCCTGGCAGACGATCAGCTGATGGCATCCATCAGGGACCATGATGCGCGCGCCGAAGAGGCGCTCGCCGTGTTGTACGACCGCTACTCGGCGTCCGTGCATGCCCTGGCGCTACGCGTGGTCCGCGACCGTCGCACGGCGGAAGAGGTGCTGCAGGAGACGTTCTGGCGTGTATGGCGCAACGCTGGGCAGTACGAAGCCGGCCGCGTGCGCTTTGCCACCTGGCTGCTGCGCGTGGCGAGCAACCTGGCCATCTCCGAGCTCCGGCAGACGGGCCGCCGGCCGGTGGTCGCGGAGCAGCCGGCGCAGCCCGCGGACCGGGATGGCGCGCCGTCCGGTGTCTGGGGCGCGGCCGGCGAGCCTGCCGACCCGGCCGCAGACGTGCCGGAGCTGGCGTGGCAGGCCGAACGCCGCCGGCTGGTAGCCGCGGCACTGGCGACGCTGCCCGCCGAGCAGCGCCATGCAGTGGAGCTGGCCTACTTTGGCGGGTTGACCCACCGGGAGATCGCCGCAGCGCAGGGTGCTCCGGCCAGCACCGTGAAGACCCGGCTTGCCCTGGGCCTGCGCAAGCTAGGTGCGGTGCTGGCGCCACAAGAGCTTGGGTACGCCGCAGCCGGTTCCCCCGAGCTGCGTGAAACCTACGCGACTGGCCTGAGCTCGAAGGCCGCGTAGCGGCGGCGCCTGGCAGTGCCCGGCACGCAGAAAGCGCGTACGTCTGATGGTGTGGGCATTGGCCTACGCTCGGTCGGCGGTAGCCCAGGGCGGGATGGTGGGCTGTGAGGGTCGTGCGTTGCGCCAGGGCATCAAGGCGCGCCAATAGAGCACGTCCCAGTCGTGCGCGCCTGCCGGCGGCTCTGGTGCTGGATAGCGCCCGAACGGCTGCGTGACCGGCGACCCAAGGGAGCGGGCGATCTGCCGGAGCGCCCACCACTGCGCCGGCACGCCGATGGCGCTCAGCCATTGCGCACGCGAGCCTCCGGGGATCTCGAGCTGGCCGGCGAGGTGGTCCATCCCCGCGAAGTAGGCGGCGGCGGCCCAGTCCCCCGGCCACCCGCGCGAGACCATCCATGCGCCGGTCACAGTGCCCGTCCGTCCCACGCCCGCCAGGCAGTGGACGAGCACCGCCCGCCCACCGTCCACCAGCCGGTCGAGTTGGCGCAGCGCGTCGGCGAGCGCGTCCGGGCTGGGCGCGGCCAGGTCGGTGCACGGGACGTGGGCGAACGCCAGCCCAGCCCGCCTCACCAGCGCCCACTCGTCTTCGATATGGTAGCCAGGCGGCTCCCGGTAATCACGCAGTGAGAGGACCGCGCCGATTCCGGCAGCCTTGAGCGCGTCGAACGTAGCGGGCGCGAGCGGCGGCTGCTCGCCGCGGGCGAGGATGCCCTCCAGCGTCCACCCGAAGTTCCTGACGCCGGCAAAGTCAGTCAGGCGGGGCAGCTCAGGTATGCTCATGCCGGCATTTCGCGTAGCGGGAGTTGTGGCTAGCAGAACGGGATCCGGGATGCTACGGCAACGTCGGTACATGCACCCTTGAGGCGGCGGCCCGGCCAGAACGGTCTCCCTATGGAGAGGCAGGCCGGCAGGACGTGAATGGCCTGGATGCAGGCCTGGATGCAGTGCGGGGATTGTAGCCCAGTGTTACATGATGGGCGCCGGCCGCTTCGGCGCTTCGGTACCATGCCACACGCTTACGGTGGAAGAGGGCGGTACATGCGGTAGGTAAGGAAGGCAGGAGCACATGGGCACACAGCAGCTGCGTGCGGCGGTCGTCGGGCTGGGGATTGGCCGCTACCACGTCGACTCGTACGCGGCGCACCCCAACGTAGACCTGGTGGCGTGCTGCGACCTGAGCGAGGAGCGCCGGGGGGCCTTCACCGCCAAGTTCCCGGCGGCTACCGCCTACACCGACCTGCAGCAGATGCTGGACCGCGAGCGGCTGGACCTGGTGAGCATCTGCACGCCAGACTGGATGCATGTGGACATGGGCATCGCCGCGCTGCGGGCGGGCGCGCACGTCATCACGGTGAAGCCGCTCACCACGTCTATAGAGGACGCGCAGCGCTTCCTGGAGGCGGCTGACACGGCGGGGCGAAAGCTAATGGTGGCGCACGAGCGCCGCTTCCACCCGCGGTACCTGGCCCTCAAGCGTGTCATCGACCAGGGGCTGCTGGGGCAGCTGTTTTACGTCGAGCTGGACTACTTCGTCCACAAGGGGCGCCAATTTGCCAGCGCGCCCTGGTACAAGAGCGCCGAGCACCCCCGCGCCGCCATCCTAGGCACGGGATCGCACGCGGTAGACCTCATGCGCTGGTACGGCGGCGAGGTGGAGGAAGCCTGGGGCATCGGCAACCACCTGGCCTACAAGGACTTCCCCGACGACGACTGCATGCTGGGGGTCTTCAAGCTGGCCGGCGGCGCCATCGGCCGCGTGACCATGACCTACGGCAGCGTACGCGGCGCGGGCGAGCCAGACCTGCGCGTCACCATCCACGGGACAAAAGGCGCCATCGAGGACGACAAGCTGATCAGCCTCGACCAGTTTCCCGGCGAGCCGGTGGAGGAAGTGGCCGGGCGCAGGCCGTGGGGGACCGTCCCGCCGGTGGAGACGCCCAAAGTGTCGCATTCCCTAATCGTGGACCACTTTGTGGACGCGCTGCTGGCCGGACGCGACCCGCAGCCGGACGGCCGCGAGGGCGCCCGGACGGTGGCGGCGTGCCTCGCGGCGGTGGAAGCATCCAGGACCGGACGCCTGGTGCAGCCGGCGCGGTTCTAGGTGCAGGACATAGTCCAGGGCGTAGGGCGACAGACCGACGCTCTGAGCCGCGCTACGTGATGCTCTGCTGAATGATGGTGCGGAGTCCAGAGACAAGGTGACGCGCGGGGGCGGCGGGGGCGGGCCGGAGGGAGCCAACCCGCCGCTGTGGCGGCGTAGCGCTTGCCGGTGCCAGCGCTACCGGCCGCCACCTACCTCTACCGCCTCAGGCCGGTCGGCGAACAGTAGGTGCATCGCGTCAAGCTGCTCCGGCGTCCCGCCGATGCGCAGGCGCAGCACGCCGCCGCTGGCGCCGCCGAATTGGTCGTCCGGTGCTACGCGCTCCAGGCGCCAGTCCAACTCGGCGCAGCAGGTGCGCTCGGCGTCCACCACGCGCTCCAGAGTCGACGCAGCCGCGGGGTCGTAGTCGATCATTAGGGCGTCGGAGTCGCGGTGCACCGACAGCAGCGCGTCCCGGACGTGCAGAAAGTGCGGTGCACCAGCCGGACGCGCCCCGATGTCGCAGGCCAGCGCGTCGAGGGCTTCGCTCACGTGGGAATCGTCCACCCCCATCATGGCGCGCACGTCCGCCAGGTCCGCCGTGCGGGCCTGGCCCAGCCGGTCAGTCGTAGGGTCCATTGTCCTCTCCTCAGCTTGTGTGAGGCCGTTTGCCCGTATCGGATCGCACCGCTGTGCAGACGCGACCGGCTCGGGGCCGTCGTCCACCACCGGACACTCGCCGCAGTCTTCCACCCGGAGCCCCGCCGGCGCTGTCCGCTCGGCGGTGCTCGCACGCTCCGCGAGCGAACCCAGCTCGGACCGGAGCGCAAGCAGCTCCGCGACCCTGCGATCGATCTCATCGCAGCGCCGGTGGAGCAGCGCTGAGAGGTCGTGCACGTAGGCGCGGCACTCGCCGCCGAACGCCTGCGCCGCGACGCCACCAGCCTCGTCCAGCGACAACCCCAGGGAGCGGAGCCGCCCGAGCAGGCGCAGGCGGCGCACGTCGTTGGGACCGTAGGCGCGGTAGCCCGATGCGTCCCGTGGTGGGCGCGGCGCCACCCCCTCATCTTCGTAGAAGCGGATGGTCTTGGCGGGCACGCCGCTCCGGCGGGCGGCCTCGCCAATGCGCATCGTGGTCCCACTGGCCGCTGCTTCCGCCTTGGTCGTCCGGGTCACCCTGGTCAGCTTGGTGGTCGTGGTCACAGCCACTAGCCTACTCCTTCCAGTTGCTGGAATGTCAACCGAGTGGACATGGGTGTACTGGTCTTGCCGGAGGTAACCGACAAAGCGGGCATCTCCCATGGATAGGAGGTGCCCGCCTTGCTGTGTCAGCGCTTCTGCCTGGTGAGTGTTGGGAGAAGCGTCCGGCTAGCTACCGGCCGCGTAGGCTCCTAACACCGTGGCACGCAGTGGTGCGATCGGTCTGCACTCGGCGGGGTGAGCACGGGGGGCCGGCGCAAAGAGCACCAGAAGCCGCAGACGCACCGACGCCGCCCGGCAGAGGGCTACCGGACGGCGTCGGCTGTGCGCTTGGAGGGATGCACCTGAACCAGAGGGAGGGATCAGATACGCAGTAACTCTCTCAGGCCGTGCCGGCAATCGGATCGGTCGGGTGGGTAGTCCTGTACCTGGCCAGTTGGCCAGGTCGCCTGTTGGGTAGGTGCAGTGGGCACAGGGCTGCATCTACGATTGCGGGGCGATGTCCTGAATGAACGCCAAAATGTCTGCGAACGAGGGGGCATAGGGATGGTCGTCAGGCCTCGTGCCAGGGGTATCCAGAGTGGCCAGGGTGGCCGGGACCGTAGTATCAACGCGCAGCGTTGGCACACTCAGATTGAGCGGCTCGTACGCACCGCTGCCGATCGCTTCGCTCACCGCGTCCACGAGCTGCAGGTCGTGGTGCCCCGGATGACGCTCACCGCGCTCCGCCCGCTCGCGGTAGCGCCGCACGATGACCTGCGGGTCGCCGTGGCAGTGGATCAGCACCGCCCGCGCGCGACGCGTCAGCTCCGCGAGATCTGGCTCGGATAGACCACGCTGGAAGTTGCTCTCCAGCACCAGGCCCGCACCCCCGCAGGCGCTTCGAGCAGCCGCACGGCAACGTGGCGCATCAGGCGGAAGGAGGCCAGCCCGAGGCGCAGCGACACCACGCGGTCGGGTGCGCCGAGCGTGTCGTACAGCACTTCCTTCAGCTCGTCCCGCGCGACCAGCGGCATCCCCAGCTCGGCCGCCAGCCGGCGCGCAAGGGTCGTCTTGCCGCTGCCAGGGGCGCCGCTGACGATCACCAACAGCGGCGCGCCGTCACTCCGCACCGCACCGTCCGGCGTCACAGGTCGCCTCTCCACGCTATGAAGCGCCGCGCCGCACGTCCGTGACTGTGCTTTCGTTGCACTCGCCAGCCTCCCTCCTGGCGCATCAACGCTGGCGCGCGGTCACCGGCAGCCGTCAGTCCTGGGGCAGCGCGGGCGCAGATGCGCCCGTCGGCGGGCACAGCCGCTCCACGGCGGCAAGCAGCGCGTGGATCTCGAACGGCTTGGGCACCACTCCGGCCGCCGCCACCTCCGCGGCCCAGGCGGGAGCATCCTGCGCCGCGGTCATGACGACGATAGGCGCGTGCGGCCCCGGACGGGTACGGTACTCGCGCGCGAACCCCCAGCCGTCCAGGATCGGCATGCGCATGTCGAGCAGGATCAGGTGTGGTGCCCGCAACGTCACCGCGGCGAGGGCGGCCGCACCGTCCTCTGCCTCCTCGACGTCATACCCTTCGTCCCCGAGCACCTCACGGAGTACGTCCCGGATACTCCGGTCGTCCTCCACAATAAGGATTCGCCAACCTGGCTGCGCCACCGTACCACCCCACACCTTCCCACGCCGCGCAGCCCTAAGCAACGCCTCGCACGTCCTTGTTCGCAAGGGTTATGCCGCCCAGTGCGGCGTCCGGTGTGTACTTGGGGGCAAGGAGGCCATCTCTGAGGATCGGCAGCGTCACCCGGAACGTGCTGCCTGCCCCCAGCGCGCTGTGCACGGAGATCGTGCCGCCGTGCGCGTCCACCAGCTGGTGCACCAGCGCAAGTCCCAGCCCCAAGCCACGCGGCTCCATCGCCAGCGCCTCCGGGGCGCGATAGAACTGGTCGAACACACGTGCGGCGGTCTCGGGCGCCATGCCGATCCCGGTGTCGGTCACCTCCACCACGGCGCTATCTCCCGCGACGTAGCAGCGGATGGCGATGCGCCCTCCCGCGGGCGTGTAGCGGATGGCGTTGGTAAGTAGGTTGCCGAACACGCTGGCGAGACCGTCCGCGTCGCCGAGCACCGGGATCGGATCGCCGTCGCCATCCACGTCGCCGGTGATCTCCAGGTCCTTGGCCAGAGACACGGTCGCCCAGGCGAACGCCTGCGCCACGGCGGCGCGCAGGTCCAGCGGTGCCAGCGCCACGGGCGTGGCGGTGCCACGGCTGGCCTCGATGAGGTCGTTCGCCATACGGGTGAGGCGCGCCACCGCCTCCTGCGCCTGGGTGGCAAAGCGGTCCAGGCTGTCCAGCTGCCCGCGCGTGAGCGCGCGCCGCGCCAGGTCCAGGCTGCCCTTCACTACCGCCAGCGGCGTCCGCAGCTCGTGCACCACCACCTGGATGAGCTCCGCACGTTCGCGGGACGCGCGCTCAGCCTCCTCGGCGCGGTCGCGCTGGACCGCTACCTGCTCGCCGGTGCGCCGCTCCTGCTCCTGCACCCGCAGCTCAAGCAGCTCGCGGTGGTTCAGGCCATAGGCGATCATCACCTCCAGCAGGAACTGCAGTGCGTCGGTGCTGGCGTTGGCCTGCTCACGAAACGAGAGGCCGGCCCCAACCTGCGCCAGCGCGCCCGCGTGCAGCGCGATGATGTCCTCCGGCCCTAAGCCCTGCTGCACGAACCGCTGGCTGAGCAGAGAGGCACGATAGAGCGCGTCCTCGCTGCGCGTGCTGACATAGCCGGACAGCGCCGCGGCGTACTCCGCAGCCGGATCAGGGTCGCCGCCCGAAGTCACAACGGGAGCGCCATACAATCGCCGGAGATCACGCCACACCGTACCAGGAAGCCTTGGCTGCCTGCTGGGCGCGGTGTGCGGAGGTGACGAAACGGGGGCGGGCCGGAGGGAGCCAACCCGCCCCCGCTTGTCTACTGGAGGGACAGCAGCCCGGCGCGAGAGGGGGCGCGCCGGACACCTAGATGATGGGGCATCCGGGGCAGGGCCGCCTTAGACACGGCGCACAGAGTCTGCGCGTCCGCATTGGGCGCCCACGCGCCACACACGTCGCGTGCGACGCATGCGAAACTAGTGGGTGCGCCGGGTCGGGCGGTGGGGGCCGCCGGGCCACCTGGACCACTCAGGCGCGCCAAAACGGGAGCATCGGGGAATGTCCACGTCGGCACCGGCGGTACTACAGCGCAACAACGTCACGGTATCCGGCAGCGGCACACGGGCCATGCTCTTTGCCCACGGCTACGGCTGCGACCAGAACATGTGGCGCTTCGTCGCGCCAGCGTTCGCGGACGCATACCGCATCGTGCTGTTCGACCATGTGGGAGCCGGGCGGAGCGACCTGCGCGCGTACGACCGGAAGAAATACAGCAGCCTCCAGAGGTACGCCGACGACGTGCTGGAGATCTGCGCCGTCCTGGATATCCAGGACGGCGTCTTCGTGGGACACTCGGTCAGCGCCATGATCGGGGTGCTTGCGGCGATCAAAGAGCCGTCTCGCTTCGGGCGCCTGGTACTGATCGGCCCTTCCCCGCGCTACGTGAACGACCCGGACGCCGGCTACGTGGGCGGCTTCACGCGTGAGGACATCACCGGGCTGCTGGAGTTCCAGGAGAGCAACTACCTGGGCTGGTCCAACACACTGGCGCCGGTGATCATGGGCAACGCGGACCGGCCCCAGCTGGCGGAGGAGCTGACCAACAGCTTCTGCCGCACCGACCCGGAGATCGCCAAGCAGTTCGCCGCGGTGACGTTCCTCTCGGACAACCGGCAAGACCTTCCCAAGCTGCAGACGCCCGCGCTGGTCCTGCAGTGCCGCGAGGACGCCATCGCGCCGCCCGCGGTGGGCGAGTACGTGCGCGCGCGCCTGCCGCACGGCGAGCTGGTGCAGTTAGAGGCGACTGGGCACTGCCCCAACCTCAGTGCGCCGGAAGAGACGGTCACCGCTATCAAAGCCTTCCTGGCGCGGTGAGCGGCGCGGCCGTGAACGACGATCTGCTCAAAGAGAGCCTGCTGGAGCTCTACGAGGAGGCGCCATGCGGCTACCTGTTCACGAGCCCGGACGGGACGCTCCTACGCGTGAACCAGACCTTCCTCGCCTGGACCGGGTATACCCGCGCAGAGCTGGTACCAAGCCGCCGTTTCCAGGACCTGCTGACGGTGCCGGGGCGAATCTTCTACGAGAACCAGTACGCGCCGCTGCTGCGCATGCAGGGGTTCGTCAACGAGGTGACGTTCGACATCGTGCGGCCGGGCAAGGAGCCGCTGCCGGTGCTGGTGAACTCGGTCCAGCGGCCGGACGCGGCGGGGCATCCGGTGTTCGTCGCCAGCACGGTATTCGACGCGACGGCACGCCGCTCCTATGAACGCGAGCTGCTGCGCGAGCGCCGGGAGGCCGAGCGGCTGGCTTCGATCGTCGACGCGTCCGGCGATGCGATCCTGAGCGCTTCCGCGGATGGGGTGGTGCAGACGTGGAACACAGGGGCAGCGCGCCTCTTTGGCTACGCGGCGGCGGAGGCGGTGGGCCGCGCGCTGAGGGACGTGCTGGCGGTGGCGGGTGACGCCCGCGCATGGCGCACTATAGAGGAGGAGCTGCGCGACGGGCGGCCGGTGCACGTGGAGACGGTGGGCGTGCACGCGTCGGGGGAGCAGATCGACGTCTCCGCCAGCCTCACGCCACACCTGGGGTCGTTGGGCGAGCTGAGCGGGATCTCGTCTATCGTGCGCGACATCCGGGAGCGGCGGGCGCTGGAGCGGCAGCAGCAGGAGTTCCTGGCCATGGCCAGCCACGAGCTGCGCAGTCCGCTCGCGGCGATCAAGGGCCACGCCCAGCTGATGCGACGACACGCGCGCTACAGCGAGGGCGGCGTGGACACGATCATGGCCCAGGTGGACCACCTGGACCGGCTGGTGAACGACCTGCTGCTCGCGTCGCAGATTGCCGCCGGCCGGCTGAGCCTGCGATTGGCGGCGATCGACCTGGCGGCAGAGGCGCACACGGCAGCGGCGGCACACGTGCGACCCGATGCGCCACCTATTCGCGTGCAGGCGTCCGCCGAACCAAATGAGCCGGCGGCGCCGGTGCTAGTGCTGGCCGACCAGCTGCGGCTGCGGCAGGTGCTGTCCAATCTGCTGACCAATGCCGTGAAGTATTCGCCGGATGGCGGGGAAATCGTGGTGCGCGTGAGTCAGGGCGACGCCACTGCAACCGTCGAGGTGGAGGACCAGGGAACGGGCATCGCCCCGGAGGCGCTGCCGCACCTGTTCGACCGCTTCTACCGCGTCCGCGCGACGGCCGGGACGGCGCAAGGGTTCGGGCTGGGTCTCTACATCACGCGGCAGCTGGTGGAGGCGATGGACGGCACTATCGCCGTGCAGTCAGTGGTGGGGCGTGGCAGCACGTTCACCGTGACTCTGCCACGTGCTCCATTCCCAGCCCAGCTAGGTAAGACAAGCGGAACGCAACGTGCCGGCAGCGACACCCTAGGGATCAGGAGAACGCAGTGAAAATAACGGACCTCAAGGTCTACCCCGTGCAGGGGCGCCACTGGCCGCGCTTCCCTATGGTGTTCGTCGAGATCGAGACCGACGCCGGCCTCGTCGGACTCGGCGAATCGCTGCTCTACAAGAGCACCGGCGTGATCGAAAGCCTGCACCAGCTGCGGCCCCGCCTGGTTGGCCAGGACCCGTTCCGGATCGAGCAGCTGTGGGAGCTGCTCAACCGGCAGGGGGTGAACGCGGCGGCGCTCTCCGGGATCGAGATGGCGCTGTGGGACATCGTCGGTCAGGCATGCGGCCAGCCCATCTACAACCTGCTGGGCGGCATGTGCCGCGAATCGGTGCGCGTCTACGTGGACGGCTTCTTCCGCGGCGCCCAATACATCCAGGGGGAGTACGCCCAGAAAGCCATCGAGGCGGTGGAGCTGGGCTACACCGCCTTGAAGATGGACGTGGACGAGCCCATCCCTATGGCCAACCGCTTCAACCGCCAAGTCCGCGCAAGCGACCTGCGCCACATGGCGGAGATGGTGAGCTCGGTACGCGACGCGGTGGGGGCGGACGTGGACCTGGCCATCGATGCGCACGGCGCGTTCGACGTGGCGTCCGCCGTCCGCCTGGGAGCAGCGCTGGAGCCGTACCGCCTGATGTGGATCGAAGACCCCATCCCCATGACCAACATGGCCGCGCTGGCCAAGGTGGCTGAGGAGACCACCACCCCCATCTGCACCGGCGAGCTGCTCGCCACGCGCTTCCAGTTCCGCGAGCTGTTCGAGCGCCAAGCGGCCGATATCATCATGCCGGACCTGGCGTGCTGCGGCGGCATCTTGGAAATGAAGAAGATCGCGGCGCTGGCGGACACCTACTTCGTCCCGATCGCGCCGCACAACATGGTGGGACCCGTGGCGACCATCGCCAGCGCGCACGTATGCCTGTCCACCCCCAACTTCATGATCCTGGAGTATCAGCTGGGCGACGTGGAGTGGATCGACGAGCTGATCTCCTCGCCTGTACCCATCCGTGACGGTCAGCTGTGGCTCAACGGCGCCCCCGGTCTGGGCGTGACGCTCAACCACGCCGCGGTCGAGAAGTACCGGGCGGAATAAGAGACCGTTTCACTTCTCCGTTCGTGGTGAGCCTGTCGAACCACACCTTTTGACACGCGAAACCACCACTCAGAGGTCCCGCTCTGGTTATTCCGCCGGCCGCGTGTCGTGCGCCGGCAGCTCAATCCAGGCCAGGCAGCCTCCGGCCGGGGGCGTCTCCAGGCCAATGCGGCCGCCCTGCACCTCCACCAGCGCCTTCGCCACCGTCAGTCCAACGCCGCTGCCCGGCACGATATTCAACCCGGCCACCGCCTCGCCGCGGTAGAAGCTCTCCCACACGCGCCGCCGTTCGCGCCGCGGGATGCCCGGACCTCGATCCTCCACCTCCACACGCACCACCGGCAATCCGCTCGCAAGAGCCATTGGCTCAGTTGTATTCTCTGCTTTACTTGTCTTGCTCACTGCACCTGCGTGGTGAGCTGCGTGGTCAGAGTCATCTGTAGCGGGCGGCGCGGAAGCGTAGGCGCGCATCACCACCGCTCCGTCAGGCGCGTACTTGAGCGCATTGTCCACCAGGTTGGTGATCGCGTGGCGCGTCTGCGCCCGATCGGCAAGCGCGACGGGCCGGCCCTGCACCTCGCACTGCAGCCGCTCGCCACCCGGCGAGTCGCGCAGGTCGTCCACCAGCTCCGACAGCAGCAGCGCTAGGTCCACCGGCTCCTCGCGCACCTCGATCTCGCCCGCGTCGATGCGTGTGAAGTCAAGCAAGTCGGTCAACAGTTTTGTCAGGCGGGTAGACGCCTGCAGCAGCGTCTCCGCGCGCCGCTGCACCGCGGCACTGTCTAACGAGGCCGCCTTCGCGTGCAGCTGTTGCGCGTAGCCGTGCACCACGGTGAGCGGCGTGCGCAGCTCATGTGAGATGGAGCGGATGAATTCGGCCTTGAGCCGGTCCAGCTCGCGCAGCGCCGCCGTCTCCGCTTCGCGCAGCGCCAGCTGCGCCGTCTGCGCGTCCAACTGGCGCTGCGTTTCCGCCCGCTCCCCCTCCAATCGCGCCCGCTCAATCGTTGCGCCGGCTTGCAATGCGAGCGCCCCCGCCGCCGCCAGGTCTGCGGCGTCGAAGTAACCGGGCTGCGTGTGGTCTACGTGCAGGCTGCCAATCCGCCGTCCCGCGGCGTCGATCGGCACGTTCACCGCGGCGCGCATCCCCTGGCGGCGCATCATCTCGTACGCCGGGTAGGTCAGTGGGTCCAGCGTCCAGAAGTCCTCCACCAGCACCGGCGGGCCGCCCTCGCGCAGCAGGGCGCCAAAGTTCCCCGGCTGCAGGTGCCCCCGCGGGCGCCGGCGCACCTGCAGGCGCCCATCCGCGTACGCCTCCACGTACAGCGTGGTCCCACCTTCCTGGCCAACCGGCACGTTCAGGTCGAACAGGCGCGCCAGCCCGTGCTCGCCATCCAACAGGCTCAATGCGCCCAACACCAGCGCCTGCAGCGCATCTTCCAGAGTGGGCGCCGCCCCCACCTGCGCCAGCGTCCCGGCCAGCTGCTCCGCCTGCCGCAATCGCCGCCCGTCGTGCCGGCGTATCGCCTGCTGGAGTTCGGCGCTGCTCCCGCTGTCCTCACTGCTCCCGCTGCTCCCACGCCCGTCAGGGCCATCACTGCTTCCAGTGGCGGCTAGCTCGGACTGGGGTGCCGGTTCGTCTGCTGCCATGACGTGTGACGCCCGCTCACTATAGGGGAAGACGCACGGTAATGCAGGTGCCGGCGCCCTCGGTACTCTCGGCAGTGATAGCGCCGCCATGCTGCTCCACCACCTGACGCGCGTCGGCCAGGCCAATGCCCGTGCCGGCGATGCGGCCGTCCACGTTGGCGCCGCGGTGGAAGCGGTCGAAGACGCGCGGCAGGTCGGCCGCAGGGATACCCAGGCCCTGGTCACAGACCGTGATCACCGCTGCGTCATCCTCGCGGCGCAGGTCCAACGAGATGTCGCCGTCGGGACTGTAGGCCAGCGCGTTGGCCAGCAGGTTGCGCAGCACCCGTCGCAGGCGCGGACCATCCCAGGTCCCGGTCAGCGATGGCTCGTGCGCCTGGAACACCAGGCGGTGGCGGTCGGTAGCGTAGCGGTGCTCGTCTACCAGCTCGCGCGCAAGAGGCACCAGGTCGGTGCGCTGCCGCAGGAGGCTCAGCGGACGGCCCATGCGCAGGCGCACGGCGTCGAGCGCCGCATCCAGCTGCGTGGCCATCGCCTCGGCGGCGGACAGGATGGCGCCGATGGAGCTCGCCAGCGTAGCCGGAGCGGGCGGCGCGCCGCGCCGGAGCTGCCTGGCGAGCAGCTGGGCGGTCCCACGGACCGTCGTCAGCGGCGTCTTGAGGTCGTGAGAGAGCGAGCCGAGGAACTCGTCCTTCTGCCGGTCGAGCGCGACCTGGTCGCTCACGTCACGCATGACCAGAACTGAGCCGTAGCGCGTGCCGTTGGGGAGCACGACCGGCGCGGCGCTGCCCTCGGCGACGATCTCCGAACCGTCCGGCCGGCGGATGAGCCAGCGCGCACCGGTGACGGTCTCGCCGCGTTGCACGGCGCGAGCCAGCGGGAGCTCGTGCGGCGGGTGTGGCTCGCCGTCCAGCGTGAAGAGGTGGTAGGTAGCGCTGTAGTCGTCCACCGCTACGTCGAGCTCGCGCACCCCGTGCAGGCGGCGCGCGGCGTCGTTGACCAGCACCAGCCGCCCCTCGGCGCCGGCAACGATGACGCCGTCGGCGGTCTGATCGAGCACCGCGGTGCGTTCGGCGGCCAGCGCCTGCGCCGCGGCCAGCGCGCGGTCACGCTCGTCGGCCATCTCGTCCAGTGCCTGGCCCAGCACCGCGCGGCGCGCCCGGTCCTGCGCGCGCTCGTGCTCGCGGCGGCGCGCGTCGGTGACGTCGCGAATGGTGCTGAGCATTGCGACGCGGCGGCCGCCCTCCTCCAGGAACTCGATGCGGGACTCGACGATGCGCGTCTCGCCGTCTTTCCGCCGGACCGTGGATTCGAACACTGCCGGTACCGATTCGCTGGCGAACACCTCGCGGTAGCGCTCTTCCGCGCCCGGCCGTTCGGCCTCCGGGAAGATGACGGAGAAGGACTTGCCCATCACCTCCTCACGGGCGTAGCCGTACAGCGCCTGGTAGGCAGGGTTGGCGTCGATCACAATGCCACGCTCGTCAGAAAGGGCCATCGCGTCGGAGGCGGCGTCCCAAACGGCGCGCAGCCAGGTATCACTGGCAACCGCAGTCATGCACCCATACGATACGTACTGGCGGCCATCCTGCGCCCGAAGAAGGAAATGTGGACGGCACGGTGGAGTGACGCCGCCGGCGCCTCGCTCCGCCACGGTCATCATGGCGAAGCGAGGTATCAGGGCGCACGGCCGGCGGCCGCTGAGTGCAGCCCGTAGACGTTAGACCGCGGCTGGCTTGACGGCGCGGATGAAGGCGCTGGCCAGGCCCCCCTCAGCCGCCTGGAGCTCCTCTTCCGGGATGCCGTCCAACGAGCCGCAGCACGAGTCCCCGTCTTCGGGCTGGTCGTCATGGTTAAGGTCCGCGAGGCCAAACGTACGCGTGATCTGCACGTCGGGCGCCTGGAAGCCGGCGCCGGTCAGCTTGGCCACGTAGTCACGCTGGTGCAGCGCGCCGGCGATGCAGCCCGCCCACGCTTCCATATTTTGCGTGACCGCGGCGGGCAGGTCGCGCGTGAGCACCATGTCGCTGACGGCGAAGCGGCCGCCGGGCTTGAGCACGCGGAACGCCTCGCGCAGCACAGCGTCCTTGTCGGCGGAGAGGTTGATGACGCAGTTGGAGATGATCACGTCCACCGAACCAGTAGGCAGCGGGATCTCCTCGATGGCGCCCTTCAGGAAGGTGACGTTCTTGGCGCCGGCCTTCTCCTTGTTGGCGTTGGCCAGCGCAAGCATCTCGTCGGTCATGTCCAGGCCAAAGGCGAAGCCGGTGGGGCCGACGCGCCTGGCGGAGAGCAGCACGTCGATGCCGCCGCCCGAACCCAGGTCTAGCACGGTCTCGCCGGGGTGCAGCTCGGCCAGCGCGGTAGGGTTGCCACAGCCCAGGCTGGCTAATAGCGCCTCCTCCGGCAGCCCTTGCGCCTCCTGGTCGCTGTAGAGGTTGGCGCTGATCGGGTCGCTGGTAAGCGGCGCAGTGACCGTCACAGCCGAAACCGTCGGGGCAGCCACCTCGGCGACTGTGTCGTCCTCCGGGCAACAAGTGGGCTCACAGCAGGAGTCGCCTTCCCGTGCGGCGCCCGCCGCGCTGGTAGCACTGGTGCTGGCAGCGGCGTCAGTCACGCGCCTGGCGATGGCGCCATAGCGGCTGCGGACCTGGTCACGCAGGGCGGCTCCCTCCGTGGGGACCGTGACAGTTTCGGGTACGGTAGGCGTACTGGTGGCCATGCTCATGCTCCTGGGTGGGCAGCGTGTGCCCTGAGACTATAGATTGATCGTGTTCAATCTATGCTTCGTGACTGTAGCGGCTAGATTGATCCTTGTCAATACGTAAAGAGAATGGACCGCGGTCAGGAGAGGGTCGGGCCTGCGCCCAGCGTGTTGAGGGCGCCGCGCGCGAGCGCCAGGCCACCCGGAGCGGGCGCGTAGTAGTGCCAGAGACCCTGCTTGGTGACGGTGACCAGGCCGGCCTCGCGCAGCACCTTCAGGTGGTGGGAGATGGTCGGCTGGGAGAGGTCGAAGCCTGATTCCACGTCGCAGGCGCAGAGTGGCTCGCTGGCCGGCTGAGCGGCGATCAGCGCCAGCATGCGCAGGCGGGTGGGGTCCGAGAGCGCCTTGAAGACCGCGGCCTGGCGCAGCGCGTCCTCCTGCGGGAGCGGCGACACGACGGCTGGAGCGCAGCACCCGGCGCCATCGGTCGCTTGCAGCGCCTGCAGGGGATCGGGCCGCGCGCCGGTACGCTCGGCGGTAGTGGTGACCATAG
Source organism: uncultured Chloroflexota bacterium (assembly GCA_902805635.1). Classification (GTDB taxonomy): domain Bacteria; phylum Chloroflexota; class UBA11872; order UBA12225; family UBA12225; genus CADCTC01. The sequence continues at coordinate 2,109 of CADCTC010000171.1, read as the reverse complement.
TGAAGAGGGTACTGCCTAGATAGATCATGGTCAATAGACCGCCGCTCTGCGACTCCTGCCGGCCCGGCGCGTCTAGCACTACGTGACACTGGTCGATATGGCGAGCGCGGCGCCGCCGGCCACACGGCCGGCGGGACGCATCGAGGACGGGCGCCGCATCCCGGTGGGGGTGGCGCGCCGGGGGTTCGAGGAGAGCCTGGCCGGGAAGTCGCCGCGCACGGCGCAGGGGTACGGCACGGGGGTGGACCGGTTCTTCGACTTCCTGCGCGAAAGCGGTGTTGACCCCGACCTCCCGTCGCTGTGCACCGAAGACCTGCCGCCCGACGCCGTGGAGCGCTTCTACGTCTGGCTGGTGCGCCGCTTCGGGCGCGCCGCGCGCACCACGCACACGACGTACCTCGCGGGCGTGCGCTCCTTCTACCGCTACTTGGAGCGGCACGACTGGACGCCCGCGGGCGTCACCATGGAGCGGCTGAAAGGCAACCTGCGCGAGGTGATGGGCCGCACGCCGGGCTACAAGACGCCGCGCATCGACTCTGGGCTGCCACAGGTCGTGCTGTACGTCGACTCGCTGCCACTGCCCGGCGGCGGCGACCCCGCGGCGAAGCGCAAGCGGCTGGAGCTGCTGCGCGACCGCGCGCTGATCCGCACGCTGTACTGCACCGCCATGCGACGGGCGGAGGTGGCGTCGCTCAACCGCACAGACATCCAGGACGGACGAACGGACCAGGCGCTGATCACCGGCAAAGGGGAGAAGGAGCGCGTCGTCTTCTTCGACGAGGACACGCTGGGCCCCATCCGCGCCTACCTGGCGGCGCGGGACGACCGCTTCCTGCCGCTGTTCATCCGCCACGATAAAGGACGCGGCCGCCCGGCGCCGCTGGGGACCAACTACCGCATCACCACCAAGACGGTGTGGCAGATCGTGAAGCAGTACGCCGCCGCCGTGGGGGTGAACGCCTCGCCGCACGCCTTCCGGCACGACAAAGCGAGCGTGCTGCTCAACCAGGGCGCCCACCTGTCCGAGGTGCAGGACATCCTGGGCCACGCCTCGCCGGAAACCACCAAGAAGATTTACGCCCACTACGAGACCGCCCACCTGCGCGAGGCATTCGACCGTTACAGCGTGCCCCCCGAGGCGCGTGTGCCCACCACCCGATGAGGCCAGACTACACTTTCATGCAGGGCACGAAGCATGGCTATCACGCATTCCACCCAAACGCAGAGCGGCGAACAATCGCCTGACCGCACCTGGATAGTCCGTAATCCGAAGGTTCTTGGCGGCGAGCCCAGTATCCGAGGCACGCGCGTGCCGGTGCGTTCGGTCGTCGTCGGTTGGGAACGTTACCGCAACATCGGTGATGTGTGTGCCGCGTATGCCCTGGAGCCGGCGGCCGTGGAGGCTGCCCTCGCGTTTTCTGTAGACCACAAGGACGAGATAGACGCGCTCATCCGCGAAAACGATGTATTGGCGTCTGAACCGGACAGCACTTCTAAATCGCCGTCTTGATGGCCGCGCCGCCGGCATACCTGGACGAGTGCGCCGACCTATCCGTCGCCGCGCTCCTCCGTCAGCGCGGCCTGAGCGTTACCGCCGCATCAACCGAACGACAAACTGGCTTGGAGGATGACGAGCAACTGATCCATGCATCCAGCCGCGACTGGGTTCTTGTCTCCCACAATGCGAAAGACTTCATCCGCTGGCATAGTGAGTTCCTCAAGCGGCACATCGCTCACGGCGGGATCATCCTGGTGCCTGAAACCGGTCCGCTGTCACGACTGAATCGGCAGCCAGGAGCATCGGTCCCGATTGTTCCGCTGGGGAACGCTCCAAACGCTCCTGACGCAGGGATACCCGCTGCCAGGCTACACCGAGGCGGAAGTACGGCACGTGCTAGGGCACGTGTAAGGCGCCCTGCTCCGGCCCGACTTCAGAGGACTCAAAAGGCCGGTCCTGATGGACCGGCCTTTCAGCGGGCTGTGGTTGCGGGGGTGGGATTCGAACCCACGACCTCCAGGTTATGAGCAGGGATGTGTGCGTTCTGCCGGCGGTCCACTCCAGAGTGCGTTCCACCGCCAGAGGGCGTCGCAACCGCTCCATCCGCCCCC
>CADCTC010000170.1:8353-90498 GCA_902805635.1 uncultured Chloroflexota bacterium | reverse complement strand
TGGAACCGATCGCGGCCCAGATGGCGGAGCAACCCCTCCGCCATCTGGCTGCGCGCTGAGTTGTGGGTGCATAGAAAAAGGACGCGACCGGGACTATGTCCGGGGCTGGCGCTTGTCATCGCATCCTCTTCTGCAGGGTCAGCAGACACCGGTAAGCCGAGAGGGAACGTCTCGGCTGTGCCGTCGGAGTAGTAGGTGGTGGCGGTGCCGTCGCCGTTGTCATCCGTGCGGACGGCGACGTGCGCCTTGAAGGGCAGCTCCTTGCCGGGGCTGAGCGCCTGCACGCCGCGGCTGTTGATCGCCTGGATCTTGGAGAACGTCAGCGGCAGCATTGCTTCCGGCAGCGGAGCGTAGAAGAGGTCGGCGCAGAACTTCTGGCCCTCGGTGATGGCCCAGTGGAGGTAGTCTGCCAGGGCGCGCGCCTTGCCAATGTCGTTCTGCTGGCGGTAGGCCAGAACCCAGGTGAAGCCGGCGATGGGGTAGGAGGTCTCGCCCACGGGGTTGACGATGGACACACGAAGGTCATCCGGCATAGTTTCGAGTGCGCCGGCGGCCGCCGCGGTGACCGACTGGAGGTTGGGGTCGATCTAGGCGCCGCTGGAGTTCTTGACCACACCGACGCCCAGGCGGTTCTGGTCCGATTGAACCCTGTATCGATCACTGCCACGTGTCTCCTTTTACTGACGCCCAAGTGCCGCCGCTCCGGTGCGAGGAGCAGCGGCGCCTGGTGACGCAAGGAAGACTAACGACGGCAAGTAACCAGCTCTGTAACGCTCTATTAACGCGCCCGAAGGTCAGTTAATGACTCGGCCATGTCATCCTGAGCGAAGGAGCAGACGGCGCTATGGGCAGACGGCCATCAGCGAGACCGACGGCTCTGATCCTTCGCTATCCCTTACCCTCGTCACCTGCTGTGCCCTCATCGGGGGCTGACTGGGCGTCCCTGTCACCATCCGCTGCGGCTGCGTCCTGGCGCTCGGGTGTCCACGGGCGCTTGAACAGCAGGCGGTGCGCCGAGCCGTTCTCGGTCAGCGCCGCCGCCAGCTCCCAGCCCTCGAGGCCGAGCTCGTTGAGCGCCAGCGCCACGCTGCTCTTGCGCAGCTTGCCGCGCCGGCCCTCGCTGTCGCGCCAGGTCTTCTTCGCGAGGTCGAGCAAGACCTCCAGGTATTCCCATTGCCCCATTGTGATGCTCCAACCCCGCCGGTGGTCTAGCCGAAGCGGCCCGTGATGTATGCCTCGGTGCGCTCGTCTTTAGGCGTCGTGAAGAGCTGCGAGGTGGGGCCGTACTCCACGAGCTGCCCGTAGCCCTCATCGCCCGCGAGCAGGAAGGCGGTGTAGTCGGCCACGCGCGATGCCTGCTGCATGTTGTGTGTCACGATGGCGATGGTGTACTCGCGCTTGAGCTCGGTCATCAACGCCTCGATCTTGTAGGTCGCGATGGGGTCCAGCGCCGAGCAGGGCTCGTCCATCAGCAAGATGTGCGGGCGCATGGCCAGCGCGCGCGCGATGCACAGGCGCTGCTGCTGCCCGCCGGAAAGCGACGTACCCGACTGGCGCAGCTTGTCCTTCACCTCGTCCCACAGCGCCGCCTGGCGCAGGCAGCGCTCCACGGTCTCGTCCAGCTCGGCGCGGCGGGGCGCGCTGGTCAGCTTGAGGCCGGCCACCACGTTGTCGTAGATGGACATCGAGGGGAACGGGTTGGGCTTCTGGAAGACCATGCCGATGTAGCGGCGCACCTGCACCGGATCGACGCGCGGCGCATAGAGGTCGCGCCCGTCCAGCAGCACACGGCCGCCGACGCGGGGTGAGCCGGGGGTGACCTCGTGCATGCGGTTGAGGCAGCGGATCAGCGTGCTCTTGCCGCAGCCCGACGGGCCGATGAGCGCCGTGACGGCGCGCGGCTTGATCTCCATGCTGACTTCTTTGACCGCCAGGTGCGTGCCGTACCAGGCGGAGACCTGCTCGACGCTCATCGAGTGGCCGCTGCCGGCCATGGTCTGGGCGCCGGCCCAGTCCTGGGTGGTGGCCGCCGGGCGCGTGAGAGCCGGGAAATAGGTGCCCGCGTGTCCCACCGCAACTGTCTGTTGTGTCACTGTGCCGATCTCCTTGATCCGCCGGTCGCTGCGCGCGTGAGCACGCTCAACAGGCCGATGATGACGATGAGGACGAGCGAGGCGCCCCACGCCTTGGTGTGCCAGTCGTCGTAGGGGGCCACCGCGTAGTTGTAGATCTGGACCGGGATGGCGGCCATGGGCTGCATGAGGTTCCAGCTGAAGAACTGGTTGCCCAGCGTGGTGAGCAGCAGCGGCGCGGTCTCACCGCCCGCGCGGGCCAGCGACAGCACCACGCCGGTGATGATGCCGGCGCGTGCGCTAGGGAGCACCACCCCCACCACCACCCGCCACTGCGGCACGCCCAGCGCCAACGCTGCCTCACGCAGCGAGTGCGGCACCAGGCGCAGCACTTCTTCCACGGTGCGCAAGATGATGGGGACCATGATGATCGCCAGCGCAGCTGCGCCGGCCAGGCCGGAGAAGTTCCCAATGACCTGCTTCACCAGCAGCGCCCAGATGAACACGCCGACAACGATGGAAGGCAAGCCCGCCACGATGTCGCTGCAGAAGCGCACGGCAGTACTCAACCGCCCGCGGCCGAACTCCGAGAGATAAATGCCGGCGCCGACTCCGAGCGGCACGCCAACGAGCGAGGCGACCCCCATCAGCGCCAGGCTGCCCAGGATGGCCGGGCCGATGCCGCCGCCCGGCTCGCCGTAGGGAAGCGGGCGCTCCGTAAAGAACGCAGTGTTCAGCGCGGGCACACCACGCACGATGACGTAGCCCAGGATGATCCACAGGATGGCCACCGCGCCCAGCGCAGCAGCGCCGATCAGCAGCGTCATGCCGTGCGACGCCGCCCGGCGCATGACGTAGCGCGAGTCGGGGGCCAGGATGTCGATATTCGGTGCCGGTGGCGCATCAAATGGCGCTGCGGGCACGGGCGCAGTGGGCGCGGGTGAAATGAACGCCGGGCTAGACACGGACGGCCCCCAACGAGCGAGTACCAAATCCGCCCTGGATCTGCCAGATCAACAGGCGGGCGATGGCATTGACGGCGACCGAGACGAGCAGCAGCACGAGCGCTACCTCCACCACGGCCGCGAAGTAGATGGGCGTGTCCGCCTCGGTGAACTGGTTGGCGATGGCGCTGGCCATGGTGTAGCCAGGGGTGAGCACCGATCCGGTGATGGCGCGCGACGAGTTGCCGATGACCATCGTCACCGCCATGGTCTCGCCCAGCGCGCGTGCCAGGCCCAGGATGGCGGCGCCCGCGATGCCTGAGCGTGCGTACGGCAGCACCGCGTTGCTGATGGTCTCCCACCGCGTGGCGCCCAGCGCCAGCATGCCCTCGCGCTGGGCAGGAGGCACCGCCAGGATGATCTCGCGCGAAACCGCCATGATGGTAGGCAGGACCATGATGGCCAGAATGACGCCGCCGGTGAACAGGTCCTTGCCGATGGGCGTGCCCTGGAACAGCCCACCAATGACCGGGATAGGGCCGAGCACCGACTTGAGCGCCGGCTCGATGGTGGAGCGCATGATCGGCGTGAGGATGAAGAAGCCCCACAGGCCGTAGATGATGCTGGGGATGGCGGCGAGCATCTCGATGGTGAACGACACCGGCGTCCTGATCCACAGGGGCGCGTACTCCGCGACATACAGTGCGGCGCCGACCGCGACGGGGACCGCCAGGACCAGCGCAATGATGCTGGTGACGACGGTGCCGTAGATGTACGGCAGCGCGCCGAACTGCTCCTTGACGTTGTCCCAGGTGGAGGTGGTGACAAAGGAGAAGCCGTAGCGGGCTAGCGACTCGCGGGAGTCGATGACCAACAACACGATGAGCGCGCCCAATATCATGGGCACGCTCATCGCCGCGACGATCGTCGCCGACTTGAACAGGGTGTCGCCCAACCGCGCCACGGGCGCGGCGGTGACGAGCACGCCGTTACTTGTTGGGGAAGGCTGGCTTGCCATTAGCGGTGATCGCCTTGATCTTCTCCTCGCCCTTCTTGATGATCTCAAGGGGGAGCGGAGAGTAGCCCAGGTCGCCGTTGAACGACTGGCCGTCGTGCATCGCCCACCACAGCATGCGGGTGAGCGCGACCGCCTTGGGCTCGTCCTTCATGTCCTTGTAGGCAAGGATCCAGGTGAAGCCCGAGATGGGGTAACTGTTAGCGCCTTCGGCGTTGACGATGGAGGCGCGCAGGTCCGGCGCGATGGTGGCGGCCACGCCCGCCGCCGCGGCGCTGACGGTCTCCAGCTCGGCATCGACGAACTGGCCAGCCTTGTTCTTGATCTGGGCGTAGCCGAGCTTGTTCTGCTTGGCGTAGATCAGCTCGACGTAGCCGATGGAATACGGGTTCTGCTTCACCTCGCCCGCGACGCCCTCGTTGCCCTTGCCGCCCAGGCCGTTCGGCCAGTTGACCGTTGTGGAGACGCCGATCTGGTCCTTCCACGCGGGGCTAACCGCGCTGAGGTAGTCGGTGAAGATGTGCGTGGTCCCCGATCCGTCGGAGCGATGGACGGTGGTGATGTCCTTGTCCGGCAGCGTCGTGATAGACGGGTTGTCGGCCTTGATCTTGGCGTCGTTCCACTTCTTGATGTCGCCGGTGAAGATGCCCACCAGCGTCTCCGGCGAGAAGCGCAGCTTGGCGGTGGCCGGCACTTCGGGGATGTTGTACGTGGCGACAACGCCACCCAAGGCCATGGGGATGTGGAAGAGCTCGCCGCCCTTGGCCTCTCTCAGCTGGGGGTCGGTCATCGCGCCGTCGGTGGCGCCGAAGTCGGCTGTCATGTCCTGGATGGACTTGATGCCGCCGCCGGAGCCGATAGACTGGTAGTTCACCTGCACCTGGGTCAGCCGGTTGTACTCGTTGAACCACTTGGAGTAGAGCGCCGCCGGGAAGGTGGCGCCCGCGCCGGTCAGCGCCTTGGCCTCGCCAGAGAACGGTCCGGTGACGACCTTCGAGCCGGCGATGTTCAGCTGGCTGGCGGCCGGAGCGGTGGCGGCCAGGCCGGGGGTTGCGTTCGCCGACGAGCGCTGCGCCGCGCTCTGGTCGGTTCCGCACGCGGCCAGCGCCAGCGCACCCGCGCCGCTGCCGGCCGTCGCGAACCACCCGCGCCGCGTCACCGCCTTGTTGAGCAGGTCCATGTCATGTCTCCTCGTGTGCTTCTCATCTAGTGTCAGGCGCGGCCATTAGAGCGCGTTTAAGCCGTCTTTAACGGCAGATTAACGGCGCCGCCGATAGTGTGTGCCGGCACGGCTGTCTGTGCCACGGTGGCGGGACGCTGCACGTGGGGGACGCGCAGGACGTACCCCAGGCCGCGTATGGTGTGCAGGTAGCGTGGCCGCGCCGGGTTCTGTTCCAGGCGCTCGCGCACGCGGTGTACGTGCACGTCCACCGTGCGCGTATCGCCGCCGGCCGTCAGCACGTCTGCCCAGACGGCATCCAGCAGGCGCGAGCGCGACAGCGTAATGCCGGCGTGGCGCGCCAGGTAGTGCAGCAGGTCGAACTCGCGCCGCTTGAGGTGGATCGACGTACCGTGCAGCAACACCTCGCGGCGCGACGGGTCTATGTGGATCGGCCCGACCGTGACGCTGGCCTCCACGGCGGCGCGGTGCGGGGCGTGCAGGGCGTGCAGGGCGTGCGCGCCGTCCGCAGCCGCGGTTGCCACCTGCGCCAGCACCTTGAAGCGGCGCAGGTGCGCCTTGACGCGCGCCAGCAGCTCCGGCGTGCTGAACGGCTTGGTCACGTAGTCGTCGGCGCCCACTTCCAATCCGACCACACGGTCCACCTCATCCCCCAGCGCGCTGAGCAGGATGATGGGGCAGCGCAGGTCGTGGCGCAGCAGGCGGCAGACCTCGAAGCCGTCGATACCGCCCGGCAGCAGCACGTCCAGCAGGATCAGGTCGGGTGGCTGGGCGCGCGCGGTGGCGAGCCCGGTAGCGCCATCACCCGCGGTGCGCACCTCGAACCCGGCGCGGCGCAGGTTGTAGGTCAGCGTCTCGCGCAGGGCGCGTTCGTCGTCCACCACCAGGATGTGCGCCGCTCCGTCCCCTACGGGCGCCGGACGGGCGGGTGAGAACGTGGGAGCCTGCATGCCTATAGAGACGGTAGGCACGCCAGATTACGCAGAGATTAATAGGCGATGAATAGCGGTTTAATGGCTGGCGTAGGTGGCCTACCGCGCTCACGCACGTATCGCAAGTCCCTCCATAGGAGTACATCGGCCGAGCAGGGGAAGTGTGCGGGTGAGGCATGGTGCGAGCTGCGATGAGGGGCAGTTGTTTACTTAGCTTATGTGCTAAGCTGAGATGCAGGGTCAAGTACAAAAGGTGCTCCCGCCATTCACACCCGACGGGGTCTTGCCGGCTGGCGACTATCCAATGACGCTTCAGCAGTTGCGGGTGTCTCGGCTGGTCACCGGAGACGGGGTGGAGTCACCCACATGGGACACATTGTGGCGACGGCAGCTGGTGGACAATCTGACCATTCTTGTCGGTCAGCTTTGGCAGACAGGGATTGACCGCATCTTTGTTGATGGCTCCTTCGTCGAGGACAAGGATCATCCCAACGACATCGACGGCTACTTCGAGTGCGACGTGCGTTCCTTTGCGTCGGGCCAACTCGAAGGGGCACTCAATGCAGTTGATCCCTTCGAGGTATGGACGTGGAGCCCGGCCAGCCGGCGGCCGGACCCTAACTCCGCAAAGCACCAACTGCCAATGTGGCACCAGTACCACGTCGAGCTCTACCCACATTTCCCAGGGCTGCTGAGCGGCATCCGGGACCGGTTCGGGAACGACCTGCAATTCCCCTCCGCGTTCCGCCTTTCCCGTCGCGCGTACTTGCCCAAAGGAATCGTTCAGGTTGTTAGGTGAAAGAGGCGACTGCGCGGTGGCCTCGCGCCGTCGCAACTGTGCAGCAAGGATGACGCATGATCCGGAGCGAAGCTGAGTACCAGGAAGCGTTGCGCCGGCTGGCGCAGGATCACACGGTCGCGGCCGCCCAGCGGGACGCACTGGTGGCCAGCGGCCTCTCTCCAGGAGAGGTTGAGCACGCGATGGAGCCGCTGCGGTCGTTCCAGGCGCAGTTGGAGGAAGAGGTCGCGTGGTACGAGGACGTCCGGCGCCGGACCTTCCCGGCCATCCGCCGTCTGACGCAGATCGGGCGACTGCTCATCGCGCTGCGCATCGCGAATGGATTGACGCAGCGGGAGCTGGCCGAGCGCCTCGGCGTGAGCGAAACGGTGGTCTCCCGCGATGAGCGCAATGAATACCACGGCATCACCGTCGAGCGCGCGCAACGTGTCCTGGATGCAATGGGCGCATCGGTGGTGACACAGGTGGAGGAGATGGCACCGTCCTCACCGACACCGCAGGCACCCACGCGCCACCTGGCGGTTGCCTGAGCGGTCGCGCAGCATTTCGTTGGACGGACGCAAGGTGGGTGACCGGCGAGTCTGACCTGGTCCCACTGACACCGGCACGAGGCGGCCGCGGAGCGCCCCCCGCTGGAATGTGGCCTTTCCCGCATCGGTCGCGCCGGGTCGCCCGCTCGAGCGAGTGGAATGGCTCAGACCAGGCCGGCCTTCTGCAGCGCGCACCAGTGGAGCGAGCGTGTGGTCGCGGCGGTGAGGTCCTTCGGGTCGATCCACGCGACTTGTGCGATCTCGCCGTCGTCCTGCGTCCAGTCGGGATCGACATCGCCGGCGACGTCACCTCGGAACACGAAGATCACGCCGTGGTGGTACATCCCGTGGGACCCCATCCACCACGCCTCCTGCACGTCAACCAGAGCAGGCGAGGACGCAACGAACCGGTAGCCCGTTTCCTCGTGGCACTCGCGCGCCGCTCCCTCGACCAGGGCTTCGTCCACCTCCACCCCACCGCCGGGCAGCTCCCAACGCCCGCCCCACTGAGGCAGCTGGCGCACCATCAGCACCTTGCCGTCGCGCACTACCAAGACGTTGGCGCGCAGGCTCCACGTTATCGGAGATGTGCCATCAAACGGCACCTCTGCGCCCAACGGATCGACGAAACGCCGATCGCCACGCTCTCCTGTTTGGCTGGCCATGCGCACGTCTTACCAATCGGACTGGCAACGGACCAAACCTTCCGTCGCCAATGAAGGTCGCGCATCCGAAGCGGGGACAGTGTGCAAGATCCGGTGGCCGCAGCGTGGAAGACGGTTGATCTTCTCCGGAATAGCGCCAGCGCAGTCGTAGCGGTGGCAGCGGCGCGAGTCATGGCTTCCCACCGGCGCGAGAGACGTTGCTGTCGACCTCCGGCTCCACCGGCGCGCGTGAGGCCGGCGCCTCTTCCGCGGCGTGCGTGCCGAGCGTGACGGTGTGCAGCCAGCCTCCCAGCGGACCGCCTAGCATCGGCCCCACGATATAAGCGAGGAAGCCCCAGCCGGGGCCGGGGATCGCCACTTCACCCCAGCCGAGGGCGAACGCGACCAGGCGGGGACCGAAGTCACGCGCGGGGTTCCAGCCGGCCTGGGTGAGCGGCGCGAAGAGGCTGATCAGCACGGCGACGGTAAAGCCGATGAAGAATGGGGCCAGGTTTGCGCCCGGCGCGGCGCGGTTCCCAGGGTCGGTCAGCGCGAAGATGATGAACACCAGCACCGCCGTGCCGAAGCCTTCAATCGACGTGGCCGCGAGCGGCGACACCAGCGCTCGCTCGGCCGCGTCGGTGCCGAAGATGGCGGGGTTGGGGAAGTACTCGCCGAAGACCATCGCGGACAGCTCACTGCCCGGCGCGCCGCGCGTCAGCCGCTTCTCCGCCTCGAACCGCTCAAGGAAGGGCCAGAAGCAGGCGGCGACGGTGGCGCTTGCCGCCACGGCCCCCACCAGCTGCGCCGCAATGTACGGCAGCACCCGACCCCACGGGAAGCCCCGCAGCAGTGCGAAGGTTACCGTCACGGCCGGGTTCAGGTGTGCGCCGCTGATCCCCGCGCTGACGTAGATGGCCAGCGTCACGCCGAAACCCCACACCACCGCTACCTGCCACAGTCCCACCTGCGCGCCGGTCAACACCGCCGCCGCCACCGACCCGGTGCCAAAGAGCACCAACAGGTACGTGCCTATCGCCTCCGCCCACAGCGCCCGCGCTAGTCGCTGCGTACTCATGTTCCCTGTCTCTCCTACTTGCCTACCTGACGTCCGCCGCGCGGCAGCCGCGGCTGTATTGCGGCCGCGGTGCATGCGGCGCGCACAACTGAACGCTGCTAGAGGCAGGGCGTGTCGTCGCCCTTGACCACGCCCACCGTGGCCGCACGCGGATTACGCGTGAACTCCGCACCCACTCCCACCGCCGAGTCCGACGTGCCCGGCTCGCGCACTGAGATCGTCTCGCACGTGCAGCGTATCAACGCTGCCCTGGTGGCCTGGGATCAATGGGACGCCAACCGCCTCCTTCCCGAAGACCTCCGCCGGCAGCTGCAGGAGCCGCCGCTGAGCGCGAGCACCCTGCGCGTGCTGCGGCGCATGCTGTTGCGCCAGCTGGGTTCGCTCCCCTTAGCGGGATAGGCGTCTGCCTCGGCACCCCGTGCCCCAAGCGGGCGACCCAGGGACCAGCCCTCTGGCCTGCGGCCATTCACCCGCCCGCGCTCCCGGCGCAATGTGGCCTCGTGCCGGCCGCTCTCAATGCGCAACGCCGGATAGTGGGAGGGAACCACCATCCGGCGTTGCGACTGCGAGAGGGGCAGCAGTAGAGGGGTGTCTGTGGGCTGTGACCCTGGGGCGGAGCGGTCTTGGTTGACGGGCCCTTTCGCCGTTTCCGGCGCTTCGTCGGGCCGGCCGTCCTCACGCTCCCTGGGATCGTGTCTGCTGGTCTCCTCTCTGCTTCTACTATCGCGCAGCCCGGTTACCCCGCCATTAAGCCCCGATTAACGCTTAGGCGGAGCCTCGCCAGCCTTCCCCGACTACCGCCCGTGTGAGCATCGGCGTGTAGCTGCTGGCAACATCGCCTGTGCCTACGACGTCCCCGCCACGGTTACTCCATGCGCGCCAGCGGGGCAGTGGAGCGGCGCACCACCAGCTGAACGTGGAAGAGGCGGCGCCGCGGCGCCACGGGCGCTTCCGGGTTGGCAATGCGGTCTAACAAGGTCTCCAGCGCCGCGGTAGCCAGCAATTGGACTGGCTGTGCCACGGTCGTCAGCGGCGGCACGGCGTAGCGTGCCAGCGGTACGTCGTCGTAGCCGGTGACGGAGAGGTCACCCGGCACCCGCAGCCCTCGCTCCGCCGCCGCCGAGAGGACGCCGAGCGCCATAGCGTCGTTGATGCACAGGACCGCCTGCGGTCGCAGCGCCGGCGCCAGCGCGCACCAGTGCTCTGCGGCGGCGGCGCCGGACGCGTAGCCGAAGTCGCCGTGGCGCATGTCGACGAGCTCCAGGTCGTGCTCACGGAGCGCGGCGCGGGCGCCATCCAGGCGCTGGCACGCGTGCAGGTGGGTGGCCGGCCCGGCCAGACACGCGATGCGCCGGTGCCCCAGCGCCAGAAGGTGCTCGGCGGCTACCCGCCCACCCGCGACGTGGTCCGATTCCACCACGTCGCAGAAGGAAATCCCTCCCGGAAGGGTCAGTTCACGGTCCACCTGCACCGTTGGGATGGGCGGTGGCGCCAGTGCAGCCATCGGGCCTGCGCCGTCACGCTCGCCGCGCTCACCTCGTTCGCCGCGGATGTCGGCCGGGATCCAGATCAGGCCATCGACCTGCAGGCGCAGCATCGCTTCGATCTGTGCTGCCTCGCGCGCCGGATCGTCGGCCGCGTTGGAGACGACCACCTGGTAGCCGTGCTCGGCCGCAGCGTCCTCGATGGCGCGGCTGAGCTGCGCGAAGTACGGGTTGGCGCTGTCCGGGAGCACGAGCCCAAGGATGCTGGTGTGACGCGCGCGAAGGCTGCGTGCGATGGCGTTCGGCCGGTAGCCCAGCTCTGCCACCGCCCGCAGCACGCGGTCGCGCTTGTCCTCGCTGACGCCGCGCGGGCCGCCGTTGAGCACGTACGAGACGGTTGCCGCCGACACCCCTGCGCGCTGGGCCACGTCATCACGCGTCGCACTCACGCACCCAGTGTAGGGCAGCTTGCCTTCCATGCACCGCCGGCATGGCGCCTGCTCAATCTACTCGTGTAGAGTCAGCTATCTACACGAGTAGAAAAGGACAAGACATGGTCGCAACACTTCAAGAGCAACTCACTATTACGGCGGGGACTGACACCACATCTGGTGCCAGCGCGGGACGTCGGGCGGGTGCGGCGGAGGATGGGGGCGCGCGGCGCAGGGTGCGTGTGGCCATCGTGGGCGTGGGCAATTGCGCGTCCTCGCTGGTGCAGGGCGTGCAGTTCTACAGGGATGCGCCCGAAGACCAGCCGATCCCTGGCCTGATGCACACGGTGCTGGGCGGCTACCACGTCGGTGACGTGGAGTTCACGGCGGCGTTCGACGTGGACGCGCGCAAGGTGGGGCGTGATCTCGCCGAGGCCATCGCCGCGGAGCCGAACAACACGATGACCTTCGCGAAAGTGCCGCACCTCGGCGTCACCGTGCAGCGGGGGCCGACCTTCGACGGGTTGGGGTTCTACGGGCACACACGCATTGAAGAAGCGGGGGTCGAGGCGGTAGACGTGACGCGCATCCTGCGTGAGACCCGCACCGACGTGGTGGTGAGCTACCTGCCCGTGGGCAGCGAAGACGCGGCGCGCTGGTACGCCGAGCGGGCATTGGAGGCGGGCTGCGGGCTGGTGAACTGCATGCCGGTGTTCATCGCCCGTGAGGCGGATTGGCAGGCACGCTTCGAGCAGGCGGGGGTGCCCATCGTCGGGGACGACATCAAGAGCCAGGTAGGGGCCACCATCGTGCATCGCATGCTGGCGCGCCTGTTCCAGGACAGGGGGGTGAAGCTGGAGCGCACCAGCCAGCTCAACGTGGGCGGCAACATGGACTTCTACAACATGCTGGAGCGCCAGCGGCTGGAGAGCAAGAAGATCTCCAAGACCAACGCTGTCACCAGCCAGGTGGACCACGACCTGGGCACGGAGAACGTGCACATCGGCCCGTCGGATTACGTCGAGTGGCTCACCGACCGCAAGTGGGCGTACATCCGCCTGGAGGGCCGCACGTTTGGCGACGTACCACTGAACGTAGAGCTGAAGCTGGAGGTGTGGGACTCGCCCAACTCAGCGGGCGTGGTCATAGACGCGCTGCGCTGCTGCAAGGTCGCGCTGGACCGAGGGATCGGCGGCGCGCTAGAAGGGCCGAGCGCCTACTTCATGAAGTCGCCGCCGGTGCAGCATCGCGATGAGCGGGCGCGCGAGCTGGTGGAGTCGTTCATTGGGGAGGTCGCGCCCGTCGCCGGCTGACTACACTCCGCCTATGCGGGCGGTGGTGGTAGCAAACGGCGAGCTGGGGCTCGACCGAGTACAGCTGGCGCAGCTCCTCGGCGGAGCTGACCTGCTGGTGGCGGCGGACGGAGGCGCCGCCGCCATTCTCGCTGCGGGCCGCCGGCCTGACGTGGCGGTGGGGGACTTCGACTCGCTCGACTCCGGCTTGCGTGATGTTCTGACGTCAGGCGGTACCCAGGTCGTCGCCCTTCCAAGTGAGAAGGATCAGACGGACCTGGAGCTGGCGCTGCTGCTCGCCGCCGAGCGCGGCGCGCGGGTCATCGACGTGCTGGGGGCGCTCGGTGGGCCGCGGCTCGACCACGCCGTGGGGAACCTGCTTCTCCTCGCGCTGCCAGAGTTAGCCGGCCATGAGGTCACCCTGATCGACGGCCGGCACGAGCTATTCCTGCTGGCCGGCAAGGCCGAGCGGTCCGTTGGTGGCCGGCCGGGTGACTACGTGTCGCTCGTGCCTCTGACCGGCGAGGCTACCGGGGTAACGACAGAGGGGCTGCGCTATCGACTCAGGGGGGAGACGCTGCATATCGGGCGCACCCGCGGCATCAGCAACGAGTTGGTGGCAAGTAGTGGCTCGATCTCAGTCGATGGGGGCCGGCTCCTGGTAGGGGTCCACCACAGGCATGAAGTCCGCAACGCCGACGCGTGAGCGACTCACACTGAGAAGCGTCCGTCCCAGAGGCGCAGCCAGCCGGCGGCGGCGCCGGCCGCGAGCAGCGCGCCGAAGGCCAACAGCGTAACCGCCGCGAACGCGAGGTCGGCCCATCGGAGAGCTACCTGGCGGTAGTAGGTGCGGCTGCTTGCAGACGAGAACCCCCGGGCGTCCATGGCGACAGCGATCCGCGCCGCGCGGCGGATGGCGCCGGAGAGCAGCGGCAGCAGCAGCGCAAACGGCTCTGTCAGCCGCGCGACCGGCGTGCGCCCGCCGATGCGACCGCGCACGCGCTGCGCCAGCCGCACGTGTTCGTACTCCTGCGCGAAGAACGGTAGGAAGCGCAGCCCGGCCAGCAAGGCGTAGCCGATGCGATACGGCAAGCGGCCGTGGCGGATCAGACTCACGATCAGGTCGGTGGGGTCGGTAGTGAGGATGAACGTGAGCGAGAGCGCGCCGATGGCGAAGCCGCGCAGGCCGATGGCGAGCCCGAACAGCAGCCCCGCGGCGCTGACGCGCACCGGGCCGAGCTGCCAGCTCATGCCGCCTCGTTCGCCACCGACGGCAAAGACCGCGTTGCTCCAGACGAACCCGATGGCGACGAGAGCGAGCGGCGCCAGGACACGCGCGTAGGCGCGCGGCGGCACGCCACCCAGAGTCAGGCCCGCTGCCAGGATCGCCAGGAGCGCAAGGAGTGGCGTTAGCGGGTCGATGACGAGCGTGAGCAGGAGCGATAGCGCGAGTGCGACGCCTAGCTTGACCGTCGGGTTGCGTCTGCGCAGGTACGGAACGGCGCCGGAAGTCAGCGTGGACTCCCGCTCAGCCAGCAACGATGCCGCCTTCCGCGCCGGCCAGGGCACGGCGCGCTTCGGCCACCGACATGGCAGCAGGAAGCGCGGGACGCGACCGGCGTGCCAGGGCGAACGCCTCGGCAATCGGCGGTACGCGCAGTCCACACCTCGCGAGCACTTCGGGCAACGCGAACAGGTCGCGCGGCGAGCCGTCGAACGCCATCCGGCCGCCGGACATGGCCACAACGCGCGGCGCGTGCTCCGCGACGAGCGCGAGATCGTGCGTGATGACAACCACAGTGCGGCCGGCGTGGTGAATCTCGTGGAGTGCCTCCATCAGCGTCTGGGTGTGGCGCCGGTCCTGGCCGAACGTGGGCTCGTCCAAGATGACGGCGTCGGGGTCGGTGACGAGCGCACTGGCCACCGACAGTCGCCGCTTCTGGCCGTGGCTGAGCGTATAGGGATTGGCTTCGGCCAGGGACGCGAGCCCGTAGCGTTCCAGCGCCGCATCGGTGGCTCGCGCGGCGTCCGCAGCGGACCAGCCGCGCACGCGCAAGCCAAAGAGTACGTCCTCGCGAACGGTGTGAGCGACAAACTGATGCTCCGGGTACTGGAAGACGTAGGCCAGACGATTCCGGACGGTCTGTTCAGAGACGCCGCGCAAATCGCCTCCTTCCAGAGTGACGGTCCCACCGGTGGGACGGAGCACACCGCTGAGGAGCAGCCCCACCGTGCTCTTGCCGGCGGCGTTCGCTCCGACGATGGCGACCATCTCGCCGCGCGAGATGTCGAGACTCACGTCGTGCAGCGCCGGAAGCGCAGCGCGTGGATAGGTGTACGTCACTGAGTCGAGGGTGAGCAGGGGACGGTGCGATGGCGTAGGAGCCGTGCCGGTAGGGACCGGCGTGCCCACCACGCGTGCCGGCGTGGCGGGCCAGCGCGCGCAGATGCGCTCGGCCGCTTCGTCGGCCGTGCGTGAGACGCGCTCCGCGCCGGGATCGAGCAAGAGTGCCAGGTCGGCGAAGGCAGGCGTCCAGGCGCCCAGCTGCTGCAATTCGGCCGCGTGGCGCAAGAAGATGTCGTCGGGCGGGCCGTCCAGCACACAGTGGCCGGCGGCATCCAGAACGGCGACGCGATCCACCAGGCCCATAACCTCGTCTAGGCGGTGCTCCACCAGGAGGAGCGAGTGCCTGCGGTCCGCGGCGAGGCGGCCCAGGGCGTCGAGCACCAGCCGCGCGCCGTGCGGATCGAGGTTGGCGGTCGGCTCGTCGAGCACCAGCGCGCCACCTTCACGCACGCTCATGGCCAGCAGCGACGCGAGGGCGACACGCTGCTTGGCCCCACCCGACAGCTCGTCCAGGGCACGCGGTGTGCGCGCCGGGTCCAGGCCAACCAGCTCACGCGCGGCGGTGATGCGTGCGGCTATCTCTCCGTGGGGCAGCCCGATGTTCTCAAGCCCGAAGGCGATCTCGTCGTCCACTTCCAGCATGACGAGCTGTGCTTCCGGGTCTTGGAACAGCACGCCAGTGCGGCGGGTCAGCGCAGCGAGGCCGGCGGCGCGGGTGTCCTGCCCGTCCACCAAGACCCGGCCGGCCTCCCAATGCGCCTCCTGGCTGTGGGGGATGATGCCGTTGAGGCACAGTGCCAGCGTGCTCTTGCCGCCGCCGCTCGGTCCAAGCAAGAGGAGGCGCTCTCCCGGCTGCCACTGCAATGAGAGGTCTCGCAGCGCTGGCGCGCGCCGTCCAACGTGGCGGAGAGTCAGACCCTCAACGCGGATGTCCGGAGGCGTAGCTGGCAGAGCGATACCCACTCCGTCACTGCCGGCGCGGGCGCCGCGCGTAACGAGCCACTACACCTCCCTGACGCGCTCGCGACCGATAGGGAAGTAGGTGAGGCCGCCGGTAGCCGCAAGCAGGTCGCCCAGCAGCTTGGCCAGCAGACCGGCGGCGACTCCGCCGGCGATGCGGACGGCGAGCAGGACGAGCAGGAAGGTGGGGTCCAGGGCGAAGTAGCCAAGCCGGAACCAGTTCCAGGGCAGGGCGACTAGACCGGCAGCGGCGCCGGCCAGGGCCATGGTGGCCCAGCCCCAGCGGCGGTAGCCGGTGGACGCAAAGACGAGCTCAGGGCCCAGCGCCTGCATCAGGCCGGTGACGACCAGGATGGGGCCGGCGGGGGCGCCGAGCAGCACCTCGGCAAGGGCGGCCATGCTCTCCGCTAGAAAGGCCGCGCCGGGGCGGCGGATGATGTACCCGCCCAGCAGGCCGCCGACGAACCACATGCCGAACAGCAGCTCCTGGCCGACCTGCGCGGCGAGCGGCACGACCCAGAGGTACGGCTGGAGCCACCACCAGTACAGCGCCCCGAACACCACGGCGAGGATGGCAAGCAGCACAAAGTCCTGCGTGCGCCAGGCACTGCGAACGCTCTGGCCGGCGCCGATCGCGCTCGCCACGGCACGGCGATCCCAGGCAAAGCTGCCGACCGCCGCGATAGCGAAGGAGAGCAGGGTGAGGTATGCCCCGGCGCCAAGGCCGGCGAAATCGCCCGCGTTGATCGCCTTCGGCACGCCGGCCTGTACGGCGGCGTCGGTGCGGACCAGGCCGGGCTCAAACTGTATGCCCGGCGCGCCGCCGAGCAGTGCGCTCCCGATGAACAGCAGCGTGATGGCCAGGCCGACCGTGGAGGCGGCGCCGGCCCAGGTGCGCAGGCGTATCTCGGCGTCCAGGTCCTTCTCGCGCAGGCTCAAGGCGAGGAAGGCCAGCGTCACTACGCCCAACACGGGCATGGCGTGCAGCGCCAGGTTGAAGCCCTTGAGGCCGCCCGCTTTGACGCTCTCCAGCGCCGGGGCAATCGCGCCGGCAAGGTTAAAGCCGCTATAGGCGCCGTTTTGGTACTGGACCCATGGGAGGAAGAAGGCGCCAAGCGCCACGACGCCGGCGGCGAGAGCGGCGAAGCGCAGCAGGTTGCTGACAGATGACGATGACTGTGTGTAAACAGGCGCGCCCGGCACCACGCGCGGTGCGATGGGGTCAGGGGTAAGCGCAGTCATGAGCCGTGTTTCCTCGACGGACTATTCGCGGAGAGCGTGACATGGGCGACGACGTGGCCGGCATGGGCGGTTGCGTCTTCGAACGAGCGCCGGATGGCGCCCAGGACGGCGCCGAGTTCACCATCGAGACGCGAGACGAAATGCTGCCCCCGCGTGAAGACGCCGGCTTCCTTGGTGTGGCCGATCACGCGGTAGATCACGTCCATGTGGTCTTCGATACCCAGCGGGTAGAGCGACCACTGGCACGCGACTTCGACCGGCGGCAGCGATTCGTCGTTAGCCGGCGCAGTGGGAGCGGGTTCGGGGACCGCCGACGGCGGACACACGCCTTCACCCGGTCAGCCGTAGGAGAAGAGCACCGGCATGACGACGTGCTCGCCGCCGGCCGCTGCGCGGGCGAAGGTACGCCGGAGAGCGCCAAAGACCGTCTCAGGGTGGCCGCCCAGGAAGGTGCTCACGTCGTCAGACTCAACGACGAGGCCCGGCTGGCGCAGACCCTGAATGGCATCCAGGATGACCGGCACGAAGCGATCGGTCATGGGGTAGAGCGAGAACCGAGCGCCGAAGAAGCCGGTGCCGCCGCACGAGGGAGTGGCCGGAGCGGGGCTGGTAGCGGACTGTGGCGGCTGCGCGTTCATCGTTGCTTCCCTCCGCCGGTATGAACCGGATCAGGTTCCAAGGGTCGGTGGTCTCCCACCTCTCAGCGCTTTCGCGCACCCCTAGCAGGTGCTCTTCAACTGTGGTCTGGCGTGCGACCCGTTCCCACGGACCGCGCCGGCTGACCTGATTGTACGGGATTTATCGCGCCGCCGTGACTTCCTGTTCCGGTGATGCCCCAGGAGCGTCTATGGCGGTCGTGGGTGCGGCGCCGTCCGCAGGCGCGATGGGCAGCGTGAACTTGAACGTGGCGCCGTGCCCTTCGCCGGGGCTTTCGGCCCAGATGCGGCCGCCGTGCGCCTGGACGATGTGCTTGGCAATGGCCAGCCCCAGGCCGGTGCCGCCCGAGGCACGCGACTTGTCGGCCTTGTAGAAGCGCTCGAAGATGCGGTCCAGCTCCGGCGCGGCGATCCCCTGTCCGGTATCCGCCACTGACAGGCATATCCCGTCCGGGTGGGGCGCGGCAGACAGGACGATGCGTCCACCTTTAGGTGTGAACTTGGCGGCGTTGTGCAGCAGGTTGATCAGGGTCCGCTCCACCAGCGCGGGGTCGGCCAACACCAACGGCAGGTCGCGCGCCGCGTCCACCTGCACCTTGATGCCGGCGCGCTCTGCCTGGCGCCTGAGCCGTTGGTAGGCCTCCTCCAGCAAGCCGGCCGGCGGCACCGGCTCGCGCCGCAGCGGAGACTGGCCCGACTCGATCTTGGAGAGCTCCAGCAGCTCCTGTACCAGCTGGGCGAGACTGTCCACCTCGACGTGCATCTGACCCAGGAACTCGCGCGCCGCCGGGGGGTCATCGAGCGCGCCCTCCTCCAGCGTCTCCACCAGCGCCTTGAGCGACGCGATGGGTGTACGCAGCTCGTGCGACACGTTGCCCACAAACTCGCGGCGCATCGTTTCGGTGCGCCGCAGCGCCGTCACGTCTTGCAGTACCAGCAGCCCGGCCTGTTCTTCCATCCGGCCTCCATCGCCGATGGGGATACCGGTGGCCTTGACGTAGCGCGCCTGTTCCAGGGCCGCGCTGCCAGCCGGCGGTGCCAGGCGAACCAACTCGGAGTGCGCGGCGCCGCGCGCCAGGGCGGCGGTCAGCACCGACTGCAGCTCGTGGTCGCGCACGACCTCCGCCAGGCGCCTCCCAGCTGCGTCGCCGGCGTGGCGTAGCAGCCGCTGGGCGGCATCGTTGATCCGCTCCACGCGCAGGTCGCCGTTGACGATCACGATGCCATCGGCCATGTTGGCGAGCGCCGCCGACGCACGCTCGCGTTCTACCGCCAGCATGGCCATCTCGCGGCGGAAGCCGGCGACCGCGTCGTTGAACGCGTCGGCCACGTCCTCGATGCCGAGCTGCGACGACGGCTCGTCGCTTGCCGTCAGATCGCCCGCTGCCAGCCGGCGCGTCTCGTCTGCCAGGCGGCGCAGCGGCGCCAGGATGAGCCGGTTGACCAGGAACGTGGAGATGAAGATGGCCGCGATGGCGGCAGTGAGCGACGCGACGACCAGGGCAGCGACCGAGCCACCGGTGGCGAGCGCGACCGCCCCGGTAGCCAGGCAGCTGACCAGGATCCCGAGCGCCGTCAGGAGCGCCAGCCGGTTTGCCAACGGCTAGGCCTGCTCCAGCCCCGGTTCGGCCAGCTCGGCCATGGTGCCGGTGACGGCGTAGACGATACGCTCGCACACGTTAGTGATATGGTCGCCGATGCGCTCCACGTTGTGGGTCACCCAGATCATGTAGGTGGCGCGGGTGATAGACGTGGGATCGGCCAGCATCACCTGCAGCATGTCGCGGTAGACGGCCTGCTGCAGCTCGTCCGTGGCAGTGTCTTCCGCCGCGATGGTCTGCGCGGCGTCGGCATCGCGCGCGACGAAGGCATCCAGCACGCGCCGCAGCCGGTCCCGCGACAGGTCGGCCATGCGCGGCACCTCCGCAGGTAGGCGCAGCGGCGGCTCGTCGCGCAGCTTGAGCGCCAGGCGCGAGATGCCGCGCGCGTGGTCCCCCATGCGCTCCAGGTCGGTCACGATGTGCAGCACCGCCGCCAGGAAGCGCAGGTCGGACGCCATCGGCTGCTGGGTGGCCAGCAGCAGCAGCGCGGACTGCTCGATGTCGAAGCGCTGCCGGTTGATGTGCCGGTCGTCCCGGATCACGCGCTGCGCCAGGTGGGCGTCGCGCCGCCTCAGCGCGTCCAGCGCCGAGTCGATCGCCTTGTCCACCATACTGCCTAGCGTGAGCACAGCGTCGCGCACCTCTTCCAGCTGGTGGATGAAGCGCACGCGCGGGCTGACGAACGTGGTCACGAGCTGCTCACTTGCCGGCGGTTGTTTGTACATCTCTATAGTAATCCCGCGGCTCCGGAAAGGCTCGCGGGCTAAACCGCGCGAGCAACCGTGCTGAGCTGCCTCAACCATGCGGCCTCAGCGTGCCGGCAGGGCCCTCGACCAACCCGCAGCAGGTGACACAATCTGCATCGGAAGCTGGAAGGAGGGGCCGCATGCGCGGGCTGGCACGTTGGGGGTGTTGATTCCACATGGCTAAGATCGTGGTCGTCGACGACGAGCCGGCGCTCGCCAGCACTATCACCTACAACCTGCGCCGGGACGGGCACGACGTGTTCGCCGCGGGTGACGGCCAGCTGGGACTCGATTTAGTGCTGCGCGAAGCGCCAGACCTGCTGCTCCTGGACCTGATGCTGCCCAAGCGGGACGGGCTTGACATCTGCCGCGCCATCCGTCAGTCGAGCAACGCGGCGGTACGCAGCGTGCCGATCATCATGCTGACGGCGCGGACGGACGAAGTAGACCGCGTGGTGGGCCTGGAAGTCGGCGCCGACGATTACGTCACCAAGCCCTTTTCAATGCGTGAGCTGATGGCGCGGGTGAAAGCGCTGTTACGCCGCAGTCATATGCACGATGCGGATGTCGAGCCTCCCCAGCCGGTGCTCACGGTGGGTGACTTGCAGCTGGATGGCAAACAACGGCTCGCGACGCGCAAGCACAAGGAGCTGGCGCTCAAGCCAAGAGAGTTCGACCTGCTGGCATTCCTCATGCAGCACGCAGGACAGGTCTTTACGCGGGAGCAGCTGTTGGAACACGTATGGGGCCCGGACTTTGTGGGGGACAGCCGTACCGTAGACGTGCACGTACGCTGGCTGCGCGAGAAAATAGAGAAGCGGCCGAGCAAGCCCAAGATCCTAGAGACGGTACGTGGCGTGGGGTACCGCGTCCGCGCATCGAAGGATGACGACAAGCCAGACGCGGATGACCCGGCTGACGCGTAGCCGGTGGCGGTAGGAGGCTAGCGGCCGTGCCGAGCGGTGGTCCCAGTCCGTTCGCTGCCAAGATCCCGAAGTCCCGTCAGAAGGACCTGGCCAAGCGCCTGCGGAGAGCGCTGTCCGCGGGGCCTATGGACATGCAGCGCATGACCGACGTGCTGGAGATTGAGCCGGAGGAGGTGGTGACGGTACTGCGGCGCCTGCGGTCGCGCAGGCGCGGCCGGCTGCACACTGGCATCCGCTTCGGGCATGTGTGCTGGTGGTGGGAGCCGGCCCGTGCACGGACGGAGGGGGCAACGCAAGACCGGACGCCGCGAGGCACTCCGGAGCCGGCACCCAGCGGGAAGAAGCGCAAGAAGGAGCGCGCTCCAGCGGCGAATGAGGGCGGTGTCAGCGGGTTTTGACCGGCCGTTGACCTGTGGTTGACCAAGTCTTGACCGGCGAGGCAGAAGCTAGGATTGACCGCGCTGGGGCGGGCGCGAGGTCTGGGAGAGAGCCGATCATGCGCGTACTGCTGGTGGAAGACGACGACGGGATCCGGCAGCTAATGGAGGAGCTGCTCCGGGAGGAGCACGGCCACGTGGTTGACGCTTTCGCCAGTGGGGAGGAGGCGTGGGCGGCGTGGGAGGGTTGGCGCCGGGCCGGATCGCCGGCGGAGGGTGCGTACCCGCTGGCGCTGCTGGACTGGATGCTGCCGGGCGAGGTGGATGGCCTGGAGCTGTGCCGGCGCATGCGCGCGGACGGCGGGCGGGACACCGTGGTGCTGGTGGTGACGGCCCGCTCGCGCCCGTCCGACTTGCGGGAGGTGCTGGCCGCCGGCGCCGACGACTACCTGGCGAAACCGATGCAGCTAGACCTGCTGAACGTGCGCCTGGCGGTGGCCGCCCGGCGGGTGGAGGAGACCGCCGCGCGTATGCGTGCCGAGGAGGCGGCGCGCGAGGCGGCCCGGCTGGAGGGAGTGCTGCTGGCCGCGCGCACCGCGGCGCACGAGGTGAACAATGCGCTGGCGCTGCCGGTGGGATACGGGGACCTGCTACTGCTGCACCCGACGATCCGCGCGGATGCCCAGCTGGCCGAGTCGGTAGCGGAAATCGTGAAGCACACGATGCGGGCAGCCGACGCGGTGACCCGGCTCCAGCGGGTCGTGCGGCTCGAGGAGGCGTCCATTTCGGTCAGCGCCGTAGGCCCCATCCTCGACATTGGGCGCAGCACCGTGTGAGATCATGTCAGCGGAGCGCTCGCCAGGATGGGGCCGGTGGGGGCCAGGACTCCTGGGTTAGGCTCGGCGGTGATGCCGAAGAGGGCGTAGCTGCCCAGCTGGGCAGGGGCCCGGATGACGACGCTGCCGGCGCCACCTGGGCCGGGTGAGAAGGTGCCGGCACTAAAAGGGGTGCTCCCCTGCATGAGCCACAGCTGGTAGACCTTGCCTGGATCGAGCGCCGGCAAGTCTTCCATCACGACGAAGCCGCTCTGCTTTCCCGGCTCGTAGAGCAAGCGGCCGTGTGCCCGCTGCGCCTGCCCGGCGCCCTGGATCGCCGCGACGTGCGTATCGGCCGGATCGATGTCGGCCAGCGTGGCCGACACTTCCTGCGTGGTGGATCGCAGCGATGCCACGTCGGCGCGCAGCGCGGCGAGCTCGCGGCGCAAAGCGTCCGTCTCACGCATGGCGCCGGTGAGTTGCCAGGTGGACATGGCGGCGACAGCGAGGCTGGCGGCCGCGGTGGCCCAGCCGCCCCAGGATAGCCAGGGCGAAGCGGGCGCGTGGGATGGCCGTTGCTGGGTCTGAGCCACGGGTGCAGGCGCCGTGAGCTCGTGCGCGTGCTGGCGGTCTGCAGCAACGCGCTCCATCAGACGCGCGCGGGCGCTGGCCGGCGGGATAGCGGGAGGCTGCGAGAGTCCCAGACTATCCGCGGCGCGCTGGAGGTACGCGAGGTCGGTGCGGCACGCGGTGCACGTCCGCAGGTGCGCTGCCACGGGCCCGCGCTCCTCAGGGGGCAGAGCGCCGAGCGCATAGGCGGCCAGGAGCTCGGTAGGGTGCTCCGCCTCCCACGGGTCCGCCCGGTGGGTCGCTGCCGGAGGGCCCGAGTACATAGTCGGACGGGTCGGGGAGCCTGGATCAACCACGGGAATCGTCCGCCGGTTCGAGGCTTGCCGCCGGCTGCATGCGACGTGCGGTGAGGTGCTCCGCCAGCTTGCGCAGTCCTAATGAGAGCCGGGTCTTGACGGTGCTCAGCGGTGCGCCCTGATGGGCGGCGATCTCCGAGTGCGTCAGGCCACCGTAGTAGGCGAGCTCTACGGCCTCGCGCTGCTCGTGCGGCAGATTCCCCAGTCCTTCGACGATGACGCGGCGCTGCTCGGAGAGCCAGACCTGGTCGGGCACGTCCGGCGCGGTGTCCGCCATGGCCATCAAGTCCGCCATGCTATCCGCGGTGGCGTCTTCATCCGCGCGCGGTGTCACGCGCTGGGGACGGCGCGCGGCGCTGCGGCGCTCGCTGACGGCGGCGTTGTGGGTAATGCGCAATAGCCAGGTGGCGAACCGCACGCGGCCAGGCTGGTACTGCGCCGCGCTGCGCCAGACGTGCCAGAACGCCTCCTGGAGCACTTCCTCGGCAGTGCTGTTGTCCCCAACAACGCGCCGCGCCAGCGCGTAAACCGCGGTGGAGTAGCGCTGGTAGAGCTCGCCCAGTGCGCGCTCGGCCACCGGCTCGCGGGCGCACACCAGCAGCACGAGCTGGTCGTCTTTCAGCGCACCGAGCGAGGCCACCTGCGTGCCCTGAATGTCGGACACGCGGCCATCCACACCCACCTCCGCCCGCACCGGTCGCACACGCGTGCCTATCGCAAGAAACACGCCGCTCGGCGGGTCTGCACAGACATCGCCAACGCTAACGCGACCTTCCTCTACACCGGGTCGGCAGCAGCGATCTGGAGGGCGATGGCGGTGAAGCTTGCCAGACTAGTCATGATGCGCGCGTCTTCCCAATCGAAGTGCCGGTCCTCGTCGTGCGAGACGATCCAGATGGTCCCGATCTGGGGCGCGTCGGGGCCGTCCGCCGCGGCCAGGGGGATCACCAGCCCCTCCACAATGGGAGCAGTCTCGTTCGCGAGGTAGGTGAAGTAGCGGTCGGGGCGGGAGAAGAGTTGCGGCGCAGCGCGGTCCAACGTGATCCCACAGGGGCTGAAGTCGCGAGGGGTAGTGCCGCCGGTTGAGGCTGCCATCTGTCCGGCCATGTGTGTCCAGCGGAACACTGCGTCGCACCGGTCTGTCCCCTGCGCCGCCTGCGCTTCCTCCGACCTGTCGGGCGTTTCTAGCAAGCTGATCCCGGCCGTGCCGGCGCCGCACAGGCGGACGGCGGTGTGGACGAGTGTCTCCAGCACGGCGTCTGTGCCAGCGCGGGTGGCCAGCCGACGCGCAACGGTGAAGAACGCATCGTTCTCGGCCTGGAGGTAGGGCGCCCTGGCAGGGCGGCGAGCGAGCTCCGCGGTGATCAGCACGTCTTCCAGGCACGCCGTCTCAGACGTCCCGCCGACCGCAGGGTCGGAGGCCAGGACGGCAGCCGGGCCGAGGCCAGCGGGTATAGGCCGGACGCTGGGGGAAGTGCGAGGAGTGGTAGCTGGAGTGAGCAAGGGCCGGGCCAGGATGTGCGCTTGCAGCATGAGCCACCGGCAGAGCGTGACGCCGTCGCGCGGCGCAGCATGCGGCTGCTGCCAGAAGCGCGTGAATGTCTCCACCAGCACAGATTCGGCACGCTCACCATCGCCCAACAGGCCCACCAGCGCGCCGTACACCACCGGCGAGTGCCGCTCGTACAGGTGCTCCAGCGCAGTCTCGGCGTCACGGGCGCGGTCGCGGACCGCCTGAATACATGCTGCATTCTGGTCCGCCAGGCTACCGGCACGCGCCGGGCCTGTAACGGCTGCCATGGCCGGTGTGACGGGCGCAGTATTGGTGAGTGTCCCCCATCGAGAGTCCGGCGACTCCCGATCGACCGCTTGCGCTTCCGGCTGCCCTGCTCGCTCGCTCGCGATCCCCGTCTGCATACGCTGCTCCCGATAGTGCTGTTGTGCACCGGTGCCACCGCACCGCCTATGCCTGGACCGGCGTGGGCAGGTACTGCACGATTTATGCCAAAGTGTTGCACCGGTGCGTTAAGAACTTGGCTGGAGCGAACAGCCTACCCCGTCGTGCCCGACATCGACCATGTTGGGATGCCCGCGGATGTGGGCAGGAGGTGGGAACGTACGACCAGATTCATCACGGCGGCGTACATGCTGGTGTCACGGCCGCTTCCCCCGAGCGCGCCGTGACACCGCAGCGCGCCGGCACTGCCCCCCGACGGTGCCGGCGCGCTGCACCCTTTCCCCGGCAGACGTCGCGTGGCGCCGCGCCGCCAGGCGCATGGGGAGTACGTCCAGCGCGGTGCGCGCGAGAGAGACATTATGACGAGCGGCACGGGCACGCCAAACCAGGGGCCCTGCAGCGCGTCACCGGACCTCACCGGGGCGCACCTGCTGGGCGCCCTCACGCCCAAAGCACGCCTGGTGATTGAGGGGCACGCCGCGTGCTATGCGCTGGGCGCCCTCAATCCTGGCGAAACGACGGCGTATGCGTCGCACTTGCAGCGCTGCGCCTACTGCCGCTCGATAGTTGCCTACTTCGGCGCGGTGGTCGACTCCTTGCCGGCCGCAGTGCGTCCGGTCCCGGCCAGCCCCGCGGTGAAGGCGCGCCTGCTAGCGGCCGTTCGAAACGACCTCCTGACGCGTTAACCGGCAGAATAAGGGCGGAGCACCACGAACGTGAGCACTACGCCGGATGCGGCGGCGCCCCACCAGGGCCTCAACCATAGCCACGACCACAGTCACAGTGACGCGGAAGGTGGCGGTGCGCACGCTCAACAGGAAGACCGCGTCGATAGTGGCCCTGCACCGGAGCGTTTGCCACATCGCCACGAGTCGCCCCACCACCAGACGCACGCGGTGCTGAACCGCCTAGCGCGCACTGAGGGGCATGTCCGCGCCGTGCGCCGCATGGTGGAGGAGGGGCGAGACTGCCCGGACGTGCTGATTCAGCTGGCCGCCATCCGCGCAGCGGTAGACAAGGTGGCGCGGGTGGTGCTGGAGGACCACATAGAGAGCTGTCTGCGCGATGCCGTGGCGAGCGGCACGACAGAGGCCGAGTGGCGCAACCTGAAGGCTGCCCTCGACCGCTATCTTTCGTAGGTCGGTATCTGTACCCGTAGGTACGCCATCGCCCAACTCCCTCTCCACGGAGTGGCGAGGGCGGGTGAATGCGCCCGCCCCGAAGGGGAGGAAGGGCGCAGAGGGCCGGGCCCTGGGGCCGAAGGCCAGGGTGAGGTCCCCTACGCCGCCGCTTCGCCGAACAGCGCGGTGATCGTGGTCTGTAGGTCGGGAAGCTGGTCGGACACGCCGAGCACGGCGTAGCTGCCCACCCAGAGACTGAACACGGCTGCCATGACACCGGCCGCAACGTAGAGCGTCTTGATACGGGTGGCCGAGATGAAGCCGGCCGAAGTGAGCAGCGCCACGGCGGTGTTGGAGATCAGGAGGCCGGCGACGAAGGCGAGCAGCATGCCGGCGCCGAACCCCTGGCTGGCCGCACCGCCCACCGCCGCGATGATGAGCACCTGGGTGCCCGTTTCCGCGCCGATGCCGTGGATCAGGCCGGTGCCAAAGGCGGTGCCGGGGCCGTACTGGTCTACGCGGTGGACGTGGTATGCGCCAGCGGTGTGCCTGTGGCCATGTACGCGCTGTTGGAGCGCGCCCCAGCCGCGCCGCACGCCGGAGAAGACCAGCATCCAGCGGCTCTGGAGCCGGAAGTCGCCGTCACCCTGCCAGTAGCGCACAAGAGAGTACGCCACCCAGACTCCCAGGAAGAGCAGCGTGGCGCCCACAAGGCGCTCCATGATGGGATCAATCCAGTCGGGCAAGATGGCGCCAAATAGCAGCGCGGCCATGCCGAGCACCACCACAACCAGCCCGTGGCCCACCGCGTACAGCGACGCCAGCCACACAGCGCGCCAGTTGATGCCGCCCGTGACCAGCGTGGCCGGAGCCGGCGAAGTCGATGCCTGGCTCCCGGGCACTTTGACTGCCGTCGTCGTGCCGGTGATGTCGGTGATCGCCGCCAGGTGGTCCCAGTCGATGCCATGACGCACGCCCAGTGTGAGCGCGGTGCCCATGAGTGCGAGCCCGCCGGCCTGCTGCGCGAGCTCGGTTGTCTGTGCCAGTTCCATGTGTGTCTCCGACTTTCGCTGTGGACTTCGGTCGAGCCCGTTATCCCCCCAGGGGGTATCGCAGGCAAAAGGAACGTCCCCCGGAATGGGGGACGGTGGTCAGTGTTGTAGGAGGCGCCGCCAGGGCGTGCACGGGCTCATTGGCGTGTTGGTGGCTTCACGGGCATGTACGCCGCAATTGCCGGTTCAGTCGTATGGCCGGCGTGGCTGTGGCTTCCGGCATGGACCAGTCCGCCGGCATGGCTATGGCCGCCGTCGCGGTCATCGCGGTTATCGCCGTCGTCGCCATGGCTGTGATCGTACCTGTGGGCGTGTTCATGGCCGTGGTCGTGGTCGTGTCCATGCACGTTGTTGCCGTGCGCGTGGGGGTGGGCGTGGGCGTGCTCGGCTGCCGCCAGGGCTAGCACCGGCGTGGTGCGCGTCCGGCCGCGGCGCAGCGCGAACAGCACCGCCAGGGCGCCGAGCCCGAGCGAAAGGGCATTGGCGGCCAGGCTGCGGAAGGCGCTGGACGTACTCCACAGGGTGGCAAGGTCAATCTGGCGAGCTGCATCGGCGGTGAGGGCCAGGCCGGCCAGCGCCACCACGCCTGCGCTTAGCACCGGCGCTACACGCGCCCCCGCCAGCAGCCGGCCGGCGCCGCTCTCGCCCACGCGCGCTGCCACGCGGTCGTACAGCCGCAGCTTGCCGGCGGCGCGTCCGGAGAAGACCATCGCCAGGCCGATCGCCATCAGCGTGGCCGCCAGGCCGGCGCTAAAGAACAAGATGAGCACTAGGCCGTATGCGACCCGGTCGAGGGCAATGGCGCCCAACCCAACCACGAGCGCCGAGGGACACGGCAGTAGTCCACCGGAGATGCCCAGCGCCAGCAAGTTGCGCCAGGTGACCGGCCGCCCGTCTGCGCCGGGGAGCGCGTGGGAGTGGCTGCCGAAGCCGTGGCTGTGCGCCGCCTGGAGCGCGCCTCCGTGGCCGTGCGCGGAATCATGGTCCTGGCCGCCCAGGTGGTCATGTCCAGCACCAGCTCCGGCAGCGGCCGGCCGGCGACCAGCTTGGACCAGCTGCCAGCGCGAGCGGACCAGCGTTACGCCGATCCACAGCACCAACGCCCCTGATACCAGGCTCATCCAGGGGAAGATCTGCTCCGGCACCACGTACTGCGAGGCGAAGAGCGTCGCAAGCAACAGGGCGAAGACACCCGCGGTGTGGACGACCGTGACCGTCAGTCCGAGGAAGAGCGCGTGCTTGGGAGTGCCGCGCGTGCCCACCAGGTAGGCGCCGACGATGGTCTTGCCGTGGCCGGGCGAGAGCGCGTGCATGGCGCCCAATGCGGTGGCGGTGAGCAGCGCCAGCAGCACCACCGCGGGCGTGAGGGTGGTGGTGGAGATGAGCTCGGCGAAGCCATCACGCGAGCGCGCCAGTGACTGGCCGGCGCCCGCCGCGCGCTGCACAACGCCCGTGGACGCTGCCGCCGCGTCCGTGACGCTGGTAGCGCTAGAAACCGACGCGCCGGCCGGCAGCAGGGTGGCCTGGATCCGGCGCACGTCCAGCGGGCTCTGCAGCAAGTCGTCGGGGTAGGTACGCAGCTCGTCGCTCAGGTCGCGCGTCGGGAGCGGCGCGCCGCCGCTCCCCTGGATCACCATACCGTCCGCGCGGACAAGCACCTCGCGCCAGCCGATGCGGTCTGGGGCGTTGCCGTCGCGATAGTCGAGCTGGACACCGCCGGTGGAGCGCTGACCTTCCTTTATTACAGGCTGCGCAGCAGGGGCTTCAAGCCAGGCGGCCAGGCGCAGTGTCTGCAATCCGCCCTGACCAGGCAGTAGCTCGACCTCGGTCGCGCCGGGTGTCAACGCCACGCGGGCGCCGTCCAGCGTGAGCGAAACGTTCTTGGCGATCTCTGCTAGCTGCCTTGTGGCGTAGGCGCGCTTCTCCGCGTCTGATACCGCCCCGTTCGAGTCGGCGTCGAGTGACGCCATGGCCTGGAAGGTGGGGATCTCCGCCATGTCCAGCACGTAGCGCACGCGCAGGCGCTCCGGCGAAAGCTCGATGCGACTGTAGTGGTTGATGGTGAAGTTGCCCAGCGGGTGCGCCTGCGCCGCCTGGGGCGCGAAGAGTGCCGGCAGACCGGCAAGCAACGCAAGGCAGAGCGCCGCGGCGAAGCGTGCGGGGACGGTGAGAGAGTGGAGACGAGGCACTAGACCGCCTTCCGCAGCTGCTCGAGCAATTTCTTGGCTTCTGGGGCGAAGCGGACGTGGAAGCGCTCGTTCTGGCTGAGTGCGGTTTCGAGGTAGCCGCGCGCTTCGGCGCGCTCACCGGCAGCGGCGGCGATGGCGCCGGCGTGGTAGAGCACCACCGGGTCCTTGCTGCCTAGCTTGAGCGCCTCGCGGGCGTAGGGCAGCGCCTCCTGCGAGCGGCCGGCACGGTGCAGCGCCCAGCCGAGCACGTCGGCGGCATGGACGCTGGGGCGTCGCTCGTAGTGTGTGCGAGCTGCGCGGAGGGAGCCTTCCAGCGTGGCGGCGTCGGTGGCGTGGTCCACCTCGAAGAGCGCCATGTCCAGGTCCACGTCCATGCCACTGCCGCGCTGCAGCTGAACGATGACGCGCATCAGCTGCGCCTGCTTCGCCGCCGCGGCGGTGTCGCCCGCCGCAAGGTAGGTGTCGCCCAGCTCGGCGACGTACTGCGGCAGCGGAGTGGCAGCGAGGATCTTCTGGTACTGCTCGATGGCGCCCTTGAGGTTGCCCTTGGCCGCCTCAAGCCGGGCTAGGCCACCCAGCGCGTGCGCGTAATTGGGCAGCAGGTTAAGCGCCTGTCGATACTGCTGCTCGGCGTTCTCTACGTCACCGGTCTGGAAGTAGAGGTTGCCCAGCTGGACGCGTGACCAGTTGGTGCCCTCAGAGCGGGGCGCGCCCGCGTCCACGGCCTCGCGCATGGCGACGATCGCGCCGGGCAGGTCGCCGTGCAGTTCGCGGGCGTACGAGACGCGCGACAGTGATGTCAGGTCTGGGCGCAGGTCCACCATGGTCTGGAATGCCTGGATGGCCTCGTCGTAGCGGCCGATCTCGATCAGCGCGTCGCCAATCAAGCCGTACGCGACGTAGCTGCGGGGCGCCAGCTCGACAGCGCGCTGCCCGGCGCCCAGGGCGTCCTCGAACTCGTGGCGCGCCATGTGCAGCCCGCCCATGCCCACCGTGGCGAGCACGTTGCCGGGCGCAAGCTCCAGCGACTTAGCCAAGGCACCGTCGGCTTTCACGTAATAGGACGGGTCGCCGGTCTCGCGCGCCTTCTGCAAATAGAGACTGCCGAGCTGCGCGTAGGACACGGCATCGTCGGGCTTGGCCTTGAGCCGGTCCTGCATCTGCGTCACGAAGGCGTCGGTGGTGGACCAGGACGGCGACTGCACCGCGGCGAACGGCTGCGCGGCGGCCGGCACGGCCATCGGTAGGACGCTGCCCACGCGGAATGGGCCGACCTGCACCTGCTGCAGACGCTCTGCGAGTGCCGGAGCGTGCTGTGTCCCGGCGATGCCGAGCGCCAGCATGCCAACACAGGCGGAGGTGGCCAGCGCCACGGTAGTCACGCGTCCCACGATAGTTGCTCCTTAATGAGTGAGTGCTGAGTGCTGAGTGCTGAGTGCTGAGGAGAATGAGGACGCCGCCGCAGCCACTTTGGCTGCGGCGGCTGAGTGTGCGAGCGGGGAAGTCCCGCTACTTGAACTGGGTGCCGCAGATGCGGCGGATGGCTTCCTCGGGGAAGCTGGCGCTGGCAGTCAGAATGGACATGCCACCGATATCCGCCGGATTGGTGATCTGCGTGTTCAGCGTCTGATCGGGGTTCAGGCGGAAGATACCGCCCTGGCCGCAGCGGATGAGCTCTTCCGTGGCGGCCGTGTTGTAGTCGAACCCGCGGTGCGGGATGCCCACGAACGGGAACCCGGTGAGCAGCGGCGAACTGGGAGCGTTTACCCCATCGCCCAGCTGGCCGGCCAGCGGATCGGGCGTGAAGGTCTTGTCCACTAGCGGGAAGGTGACGCCGGCCACTGCCTGGAGGGCGATGTCCACCACGTCATCCTCGAGCCGGCGGCCATTGGGGAAGCCGGCGATGTCGCCGCCGACCACGCCCAGGCGTGACTTGAGCTGCCCGATGGGCGTTGCGGGGGTGGCCAGGTTGAGACGAAGCATCTCGCTGGCGGTCGCGGAGCCCGCGGGGACGTTCATGGGAGCGGTGGCGCCGGGCAGCCCGAGGACTGAGCCGGGGACGCCGGTGAGGAAGATGGCGACCAGGTCAGAACGGTCCTTGCCGGGCGTCTTCAGACCGTACAGCTGGTTGAGCAGCCGCTCGGGCTCGGGACGCTGCACCAGCGGCAGTGCGCCGGCCTTGACGTCGTCCTCGGGCTTGAGGCCGTTGAAGGCGTCCTTCAGGCCCAGCGGGATGATGACCTCGTTCACCAGCGGGTTGCCCAGACGGGAAACCTGCACCCACTCGCCGGAGGCACTGCTAGTGCCGGCGCCAAGCACGCGGGTCTTCTGGCGGCTGGAGGTCGCCCATGTGCCGATGACGGCGTTGGGTGAGCCCAGCCCGGCCACGTCCACGGCGTCCGCAGTCAGCTCCTTGACAGGAACCTGGAAGACGATCGACTGAACGTTCTTGCCCTCCAGACTGTCCACGCCGCCGCCGGCGTTGCCGGGCAGCTTGCGGATGGTCAGCAGGTCAAACAGCGAGCTCAGGTCCACGAAGAAAGGATCGGCGCGCTGGCCGGCGAATACCTGGCCACCGCGAGCCAGCGGCTTGACGGCCGCGTTGGCGAGCGCCGAGTAGTTGGGGGTGGACTTCGGTCCGATGTGGACCGGTGGGACGGGGACGTCCTTAGCGAGCTCCGCGCGCTGGCCGTTGTTCGTCTGCACCCGCGTGACGGTGTAGAACTGCCGCAGATTGAGGTCCTCGTCGTCCAGCGACGTGACCGGGCCAGTGTTGTAGAGGAACGTCTTGGGGTTGCGGTACTCGGTGCGGAACCGGAACTCGTAGCTGAGGTCCGGCTTGTTGTCGCCGTTGTTATCGACGTTCACGGCATACAAGACGTTGTCGTCAAACTTGAAGAAGTTTGGTCCCGCGAACGGGTCTTCTAACGGCCAGACGTTGTAGACGAAGGTAATCGTCCCGGGGTTCCCAGGGCTTGGGAAGGCGTACAGGTCCGTGCCGTCTGCGGACGGATCGTGTGCGATCATGGGCGCCTCTCGGTGGCTGGACGCGTCGGCCAGGGGGGCCGTGGGCGCCAGCGCCAGCGAGAAGGCCGCCGCGGGTAGGGCAATCGCGGCACTAATGCCGGCAAGTGCCCGACCGACGTGCAGTCTGGTCATGCGCTTCTCCATTCTTGAGTCATTGGGCTACTTGCCACCGCACAGTGCGGTGATGGTTTCGGCGGATACCGTGGCGCTCTGCTGGAAGATGGGCGAGGTGCCAATCTGGGCAGGATCGGACACCATGTCTCCGATAGAGTTGTCGCCGTTCAGGAAGTACACGCTCGAGCGGCAGCGGATGAACATGAACGCGCCACGTCCAGCCTGCGAGATATCGAACCCACGATGCGGGATAGCGACGTACGGGAAGGCGCCCATCAGCGGTGCGTCCCCAACGTCCACACCGTCTCCCAGCTGGGATGCCAGCGGGTCGGGGGTGAACTCAGGGTGGGTCAGCGGGTACGTCGCGCCGGCTACCGCCTGGAGGGCGATGTCCACCACGTCGTCTTCGAGCCGGCGGCCGTTGGGGAAGCCGGCGATGTCGCCGCCCAGCGCGCCGAGGCGTGACTTGAGCTGCCCGATGGGCGTGGACGGGGTCGCCATGTTCAGGCGCAGCATCTCGCTGGCCGTCGAGGCGCCCGCAGGCACGTTCATGGGCGCCGTGGCGCCGGGCAGGCCGAGTACCGAGCCAGGAATGCCGGTCAAGAAGACCGCCACCAGGTCGTCACGCGGTGCGGGTGGCACCTGGATGTTGTAGAGCGCCTTGAGCAGACGCGCCGGCTCCGGGTCCTGCACCAGCGGCAGTGCGCCGGCCGCCACGTCCTGGCTAGGACTGATGGCGTTGAAGGCGTCCTTGGTCCCAATGGGGATGACGACCTCGTTCACCAGTGGGTTGCCCAGGCGGGAGATCTGCACCCACTCGCCAGAGGACTGCATTGAGCCGGGGCTCAGCACGGTAGTCTTCTGGCGGCTGGAGGTAGCCCACACGCCGATCACGGCGTTAGGGGAGTCCAGGCCAGTGACCGCCTGACCGTCACCCGAAAGCTGGGTGATAGGCACTTGCAGCGCGATGGTCTGGACGTTCTTGCCGTTGAGCGCATTCACGCCGCCACCCATGTTGCCGGGCAGCTTGCGAATGGTCAGCAAGTCTACGATGGACGCGATGTCCACGAAGAACGGGTCGGCGCGCTGGCCAGCAAAGACCTGGCCCCCGTTCGCGATTGGCCGGATACCCTGCGCCGCCACCTCGGGGTAGTTAGGGGTGGACTTGGGACCGATGTTCACCGGAGGGACTGGCGCGTCCTTGATCATCTCCCGGCTGCCGCTGCCGTCTACGCGGGTAACCGTGTAGAACTGGCGCACGTTCAGGTCAGGATCGTCGATGGACGTGACGGGACCGGTGTTGTACAGGAACGTCCTCGGGTTGCGGATCTCCGTACGGAACCGGAAGTCGAACGAGATGTCCTGATTGTTGTCTCCGTTGTTATCCACTTTGATCGAGTACTGGACGTTCTCGTCAAACCGGTAGAAGTTCGGGCCCGCGAAGGGATCCTCGAACGGCCACACGTTGTAGATCAGCGTGACAGTGCCGTTGTTCTCCGGGCTGGTAAAGGCATAGACGTCTGTACCATCCGCCGCCGGGTCATCTGCAATCATCGGTGCTTCGCGGTGGCTCGACGCATCGACCATGGGGGCCGATGGCGCCAGAGCCATCGCGAGCGCGGTGGCTGGCAGAGTGACGGCGGCCGTGAGCCCGGCCAGCGTTTGCCCCATCGAGGGGCGTTTTCCACGCATGCTGCGTTCCTCCTTCTATATCGGTGCCGCCAGAGCGACCGTGCGTCACTCGCTGGCCAGCCACATAACGCGGCCGCACCGTCAGAGGGCATGTACGCCGCGCGTGCCGTCTTGGTCGTATGACACCGCGGCGACGCCAGAAAGTCGGGGCGTCAGCCGCGCAGAAAGGTCACCAGCAGGCCCAGCGCCGCCGCGGTGGCCGTCAGCGCGGTGAGCACGCCGAGCGCGTTGGTGCGCTTGCCGTTGGCGCGGCTGCCCATCACGGCGCGGTTGTTGGACACCACCAGCAGTACCACGAGCAGTACGGGGGCTAACAGGCCGTTGATAACGGCGGCCCACACCAGCGCCGCAATGGGGTTGATGCCGGCAAAGTTCAGCGCCATGCCCACCAGCGTCAGCGCGGCGATGGTGGCATAGAACTGCTTGGCGTCCTTGGGCTCCTCGTTCAGGCCGTAGCGCCAGCCGGCCGCCTCAGCCAGCGCGTAGGCGGCGCCGGTAGTGAGCACCGGCACGGCCAGCATGCCCGCGCCAATCATGCCGATGGCGAAGAGCGCGGTGGCGGCGTCTCCGGCCAGCGGCTGGAGCGCCTTGGCGGCGTCGGCGGCGGTGGCTACCTCGTGTTGGCCCGCTTTGAACAGCGTGGCGGCGGTGGACAGCAGGATGAAGTACATCACCAGGCTGGCGAAGAACATGCCCGCGCGCACGTCGATAGCCGCGTGTGCTACCTCCTTCTTAGTAGCGCCCCGGCGCTGCCAGAGGTGCACCCGTCCCTTACTCACCTCTTCTTCCACCTGCTGACTGGCCTGCCAGAAGTGCAGGTAGGGCGAGAGCGTGGTGCCGATCATGGCCACCAGCGTGGAGAGGAACGCGCCGTCGCGCGGGAAGGACGGCACCACCGTGGCGAGCAGCACCTCGCGCAGGTCTGGCTTGGCCAGCAGTCCTGCTGCCACGTAAGAAAACAGGACCAGCGTGATCCACTTGAAGACGGTGGCGATCAGCCGGTAGGAGCCCCACACCTGCACCGCCAGGATGCCCAGCGTGACCGGCACCACCAGCACCTGGGTGGGGATGGGGATGAGCAAGTTGAGCCCGGCGGCGATGGCGCCAAGGTCGGCGCCGGCGTTGATGGTGTTGGCCACCACCAGCGCCAGCACCACAGGGTAGAGCAGCCAGCGTGAGTAGTGCTGGCGCAGCACGCCGGCCAGCCCCACGCCGCTGACCATGCCGATCTTAGCGGCGATGAACTGCGCCGTGGCCATCATCGGCAGCGCCACCGGCGCCACCCACAGTGTGGCAAAGCCGAACGCCGCGCCGGCCTGCGCGTACGTGCCGATTGCCGACGGGTCGTCATTGGACGCGCCGCTGATGACGCCGGGGCCCAGCAGTTTCAATGCAAGCCGCGCCCGCTGCGCCAGCCCGCGCGGCTTGGCGCCCTCACCGCCCTCGGCCCCGTCGCCGGGACTCACGCCGGGCGGCGCGCCGCCGTGTGGGATGGTGTGCGGCCGGCCGGCGCTTGCCGACCCCACCGCGGCGGCCGCGGAAGAGGGTGCCATGTCCGTTTCGATCCGCCCTCCGCACGCATAGTGCGTGCCGCCGCAGACAGGCGACTACTCGACGGGCGCGGTCAGCGGCACTGTGAGGACGAAGCGGGCGCCCAGGCCAGGCGTGGAGTCGGCGGTGACCGATCCACCGTGCGCTTCCGCGACGCGGCGCACGATGTAGAGCCCCAGGCCGAGGCCGCTCGATCCGGGGCCACGGCCGAAGCGCCGGAACAGGCGGGGCAGCACCTCAGGCGAGATGCCGGGGCCGGCGTCGATGACCGAGACGGTGGCGACCTGGTTCGCGCCGGTGACCCTGCCTGCCGTGGGCGGAACCTGCGTGGCCGCAGACTTACGTTCGACGCGCACGATTATGGGCGAGCCGGGCGGCGAGACGCGCAGCGCGTTGCCCACCAGGTTCTCCAGCGCCTGGCGCACGCGGTCGGGGTCGGCGCGCACGCGCACCTCCGGCTCGCCACCCGGCGTCTCGATGCGCACCTCGTTTTCTTCGGTACCCAGAGCCGCCACCTGGCGCGCCAGCGCCACCAGGTCCACGTCCTGGCGGGCGATGGCGAAAGTCCCCTCGTCCAGCCGCGCTACGTCCAGCAGCTCCGACGCCAGGTGCTGCACCCGATCGGCGTGCTCTATCGCCGCCAGGGCGTTAGCCACGTCGGCCTCGCGGCCATCGCGCCGCGCGGTGCGCAGCAGCATCTGCACGCGTCCCCGCACCGGTGTGAGCAGGTTGCGCACGTCGTGCGCCAGCACCGTCACTAGCTCTTCGGCGGCGACCTGGCGGGCCTGCTCGGCGGCTCCGGCGGTGACCCGCTCCACCAGCTCTGTACGGTGCGCCACCATACCCACCCAGCCGGCAACCGTGCGCACAAAATCCACTACGCCCTCGTCCCAGAAGGCCGGCGTGGCGGAGCACAGCACCAGCACGCCGCGGCGTTCGCCAGCTACTTCGATGGGGGCGGCCACCATGGTGCGCACGCCGAGTGCTTCCTTGATTCCCTTGAGGACGCCGGGGTCCTGGTCGGCGTGTGCCGTGAAGTAGGGCTCGCCGGTCAGGAAGCATTCCACCGTCCGTCCCCCGTTGGCAACGGGGAGCACGTGCAGTCCCAGAGACCGTTGGAGGTTTCCCATCGGCGTTTCGCTCGTTCCAAGCGCCACCAGCGTCTGCGTCTTGGGGTCGAGGAAGAAGGCGTCGGTCTTGTCGGCGGAGAAGGCAGCGTTCACCATGTCGCTGGCCGCCGTCAGCGCGCCGCTCAGCTCCAATGCCTCGATTGCCATGAGCCGCTGTAGCACGTCCAGCAGGCGGTCTTGTGTCCCTTCTGTCATAGCGCGGCGGGTCGCTAGATCGTACCCGTTTCGCCGTGAATCCGGCGGCTTGTGCGGCGGCCTTGTCCAGATAGGCTTCCCTGGGAATCGGGCCGCCCTGTCTGGTAGAGTTGGGGGGCAGACGGAAGCACTTGCTGTTCTCTTGAAGCCGGCGGGCGGCCACGCCGCGAAGTGGTTTGCAGTCGTCAGCACGTCTTCTCCGGTGTTCGGTTCTCCCTGCTGCCCCGGCGCTCCGCGCGCCAGGGGGTGCCAGGTCCAGTCCGCAGGTCCGGTGGCGCACAGGCTGTCGGATCAATTGCACTGGAAAGGCACACACATGCAGGGTTCCATCGTCCGTCTCGTTCGGGACCGGGGCTTCGGCTTCATCCGGGCCGAGAATGGCACCGAGATCTTCTTCCACGCCAGCGGTGTCACGGGCAACACGCCTTATGACAACCTGACCGAGGGGCAGACAGTCAGCTACGACACGAGTCAGGACACGCGCGGCCGCGGCGAGCGCGCCATCAACGTCCAGCCGGCCTAGCCGGTCTGGACCGGGACATGACGCAGCAGTACACGAGCCCGCGGCATTTTGGCCACGGGCTCTTTTTTAGAGCCACAGTCGCGCCAGTCGCGCTGGCTCCCCAAGGAGACCTTTTCTCATGAGCTTTCAAGATCGCCAGCTGACGTGTGCCGACTGCGGGCAGCCGTTTACCTTCAGCGCCGAGGACCAGGCGTACCACGCCGAGCGCGGGTTTACCAATGAGCCCAAGCGTTGCCCCAACTGCCGCACAGCGCGCCGCGCCGAGCGCGGCGACTCCGGCGGAGCCTACAGCTCCGGTGGTGGCGGCGGTGGCTACGGCGGCGGACGCTCCGGTGGCGGTGGTGGGTACGGTGGCGGCACGCGCCAGATGTTCGACGTGACCTGCGCGTCGTGCGGCAAGGAGACCCAGGTGCCTTTCCAGCCCCGTGGCGACCGCCCGGTGTACTGCAGCGATTGCTTCAGCCGCGTTGGCGGTGGTAGCAGTGGCGGGCGTTCCGGCGGTGGTGGCAGCTATGGTGGTGGTGGTGGCGGGTACGGTGGTGGCGGCGGTGGACGCTCCGGCGGTGGTGGTGGCTACGGCGGTGGCGGCGGTGGGTATGGCGGTGGTGGTGGCGGCGGACGCTCCGGTGGGCGTTCTGGCGGCGGCGGTGGCGGTGGGTACGGCCGCGGCGGAGACCGTTATTAGCCTTTGCGCCGGGCGGCGCTCGGCGCGGCCCGTGGTGTGGGGGGCGTAGGTGCCCCCCCGCCGCGGACGGCCGAACTTCCGTCGCCCAACCCAGCGTCCGGCTGCGCCACGCGACCGCATCGAGTTCGCGCGGCGCACCGTGCCACAGCCCCCGGCGTCGGTCACGCTTGAGGAGTCTGGTTCGGACGGGTGGCTGCTGGTCTGCCGCGACGGCTGGGACTGGCAGCCTGCCGGGCCGGGTCAGGTGGTAGTGCGCGCTGCCACCCTCTCACCCGACCAGGGGGAGACCGTGCGGGTGTGGATCGACAAGCTGCGCGACCCCGCCGTCTGGTGGTCGGTCAGCCGGGAGATTAACAACGCGGACAGCAGCCCTGAAGTGGCCGACGCGATGCGCCGTGCGCCGTGGCTGGCGCAGGTGCTGCCAATCCTGCTCGAAGCATCGGTGGATGGCGCGCCGCCTCCGCCGGGCCCTGCGCCCGCACGCGACTGAGCGCTGTTCACCTAACCCCGGGCTTCGGCCACCCCTTCCCAACAACCGAGCACTTGCGCAGCAAGCGCGCAGGGCGTTAGGGGGTGGGGAGCGGGGAGGGAAGGAGCCGGGGTTTTGGTAATCGGCCGGCCTACGTAAGCGGTAAGCCGCCCCTACGTGTGCAGGTACTTCCGGAAGAAAGCGGCCACGCGACCGCAGTAGCGGGGCCGGTCTAGGAAATACGCGCCGCAGTGGTCGCAGTCCGGGACGAACCACGTTTCCAGCGAAACGCCTGCGTTGCCCGCGGCGGCTGCGATGCGGCGGGCGTGGCTGGCTGGGACCACTTCATCGTCCTCGCCGTGAATCAGCAGCAGGGGCCGCGGCACCAGGCGCGTTGCGTCCCGCAGCGGGTGCACGTCGTCGAAGCGGAAGCCAAAGCGCCGCTGGAGTAGAACGTCCACCAGGTCGAGCACAAGGTCCGCCAGTCGGTCTGCCAGCAACGAGGTGCCGCGGAACGGTTGCCGTCCCAAACGGCGAGTGACGCCATGGCGCACGATCTCGCGCTGGCTGGTGAACGGGCTATCGGCTACGACGCAGCGTACGTCTGGCTCGCGCGCCGCGAGCATCAGCGCGACGCTCGCCCCCATCGAGAAGCCGATGGCGCCCAGCGGCGCGTGCGGCCGGCGATGGCGCAGGTATCGAAGCGCCGCTTGCGCGTCCGCCAACTCCCGGTACCCGAGCGTAACCGGAGTACGCAGCGCGGCATGCACGGCGTGGCCGTGGCCGCGGTAGTCGAAGAGCAGGACGCTGAACCCTGCACGCCACAGGCTGGACGAAATACCCAGCAGATCGGCCCGCTCACCACGGTAGCCACCGCATGCCAGGATGGCGGGGGCGGTGTCGTCGCGCGCCAGCAGCCAGCCCGGCAGCCGCGTGCCACCTTCCGTCGTGAAGGAGACCTCCTCCCATGTGGCGCCGGTCTCAAAGGGCGTGAAGCCACGACCGGATGGCAGGCGCTGCACCGGCGCGGTGATCTGCCGGACGATGTAGGTTGCCAGCAACCAGGCCGCGCCGGCTCCTGCTGTAGCGGCGGTGGTGACACCAGCAAGCGTGCGAGCCACGCCGTTGCGGCTCATGGCAAGTGACAGGGGGACACGAGGGTGCAGCATACCGCGTCGTTCGCAACCGGCGGCAGAATGTCAAAGCGGCAACAAGCGGCGCAGCCCTGGGGGGAAGGGCTGCGCCGCCTGAGCGCAGAGGGAGGCGCCTGCCCCTGGAGGGGTGGGACAGGCTCCACATCTATGGTGACATCCCAGGCTGCGTGCGGGATCGGTCACCTGGCCAGACTCCTGATTAGCCATCTGGCCAGGTCAGAAAGGGCCACTATCTGGGTGGCCTCACGATGTCTACGCTGCGCGGCTACGCTGAGCGTGGCGATCCGTTGCCTGAGGTGTTTTCGTGCTGTGGTCCACCGAACGGCGCCGCGTGCGCCAGCGCCTGCACCTGGGCCAAGGCTGTCTCGGCGTCGTAGACGATGACGACGATGCGATCGCCGGGACGGGCGCGCTCCCACGCGAGCGAGATGCCGTCCGCCTGGCTGGTGGCACAGACCGAGGGCGTGCTGCTGGGGACCACGCGCTGCAGCAAGCGCGGCACTTCGCCTTCCGTCCGGCCGCGCCGGTCACCGTGGTCGCACAGCACGTACTCGTCCACCCAACCCAGGGTGGCAGCCATGCTGGCGTGCAGGTCGTCATCGCGCCGGTCGCCCGGCAGGCCGATCGCCAGGATGGTGCGGCGCGGCGCCAGCGCCTGCACCGCAGCACCCAGTGCCTCCAGGGCGCCCGGGTTGTGCGCGTAATCGAGCACCACCTCCACGCCGGCGTACTCTCCCACGTTGAAGCGGCCTGGCACCGTGGCGGCGTCGGTCTGGAACGTGGCCAACGCGCGGGCAATAGCGCGCAGGCCCAGGCCCGCTGCCCAGGCGGCGGCGGTGGCCGCCAGCGCGTTCTTGACCTGGAAGAGGATGCGCCCACCCGCGGTGAACGGCACCGCTTCCAGCCGGGCGACGCGCGTGCGCAGGTTGCCGGCTGCCAGCAGGATCTCGCCGTCCTGCGCCAGCACCGCCGCGCCACCCCGTGAGAGGTGCTCCGTGACCACGGCGTTGCGGGCGCTGGTGGAGAAAAAGACGGTGCGCGCCTCGGTGGCGGCGACCATGCCGGCCACCAGCGGATCGTCCGCATTCAGCACAGCCGCGCCGTCGGGACGTACCGCCTGCACCACCACCTGCTTCACCCGCGCCAGGTCCGCCAGCGTATGCACGCCCCCTATGCCCAGGTGGTCCGCCGTGACGTTGGTCACCACTCCCACCGTGCAGCTCTCGAACGCCAGCCCCTCGCGCAAGATGCCGCCGCGCGCCGTTTCAAGCACGGCTGCCTCCACCCGTTCGTCAGAGAGGATGGTACGCGCGCTCTTGGGTCCGGAGCAGTCTCCTTTCATGACGCGCTCGCCGTCGATGTAGGTGCCCTCTGTGGAAGTCAGCCCCACCACGTGATCCGCGGTCTCGTACATGTGGGCGATCAGACGCGTGGTGGTGGTCTTGCCGTTTGTGCCCGTGACCGCGATCACCGGAATCTGCGCCAGCACCGCTCCAGGGCGTGCGCCGGCCCGCCCACGGCCGGGCGCAGCAACAGCGGCGGTACGACCGGGTCGCCCCGGCGCGGCCACCGCCATCCGGCGTACGTTAGGGGAAGGCGCTGTCGACAGCGCGCGCAGCCGGTCGAGATCACCGGCAATGTCGTAGGCCGTGCCGCGCCAGGCGGCGAGCGTCAGCTGCGCCGCTGCCTCTACCGCCAAACGTCCCAGCGCCTCGTCGGTGTAACCCAGGAGGAACCCGCAGGTCTGCGGATCGGGGTCGGGCAGCATTTTGGCGATCTCCGGTTCGTGGCCCGCCAGGCGCAGCAGCTCCTGGGCCGCCAACCGCGCCGCCAGCGCGATGGGGGCGCCGCCGCTGCGGCTGCCCAGCCGCCGTTGCAGCGAGCGGATACCGTGATCGCCAGCCAATCCGGGCAGCGCGGTGGCCAGACGGGTGGTGAAGCGAGAAGTGACCGGTCGCGCCGCCACTCCGTCGGCTTTGCGCTCCATCAACGTCACCTTCAGGACCGGGGTGCGCGCGTGGAGGTTGGGACCGCGCAGCGCGCGCACGTAGTCGAGCTCCGCGTCCGCCCAAC
The DNA here is from genome assembly GCA_902805635.1 of uncultured Chloroflexota bacterium. GTDB lineage: Bacteria > Chloroflexota > UBA11872 > UBA12225 > UBA12225 > CADCTC01. Next base: position 48,569 of record CADCTC010000170.1, on the reverse strand, counting down.
ACGGCGCCGCGGTACGTGGACGGACGCCGTCCACGCGCAGCACGGGGTGCTGCAGGCGCACGACGTGGTCCGCTGCCGGCGCCGCGTCCGCGTAGTCCTCGTCACACAGTGGACAGTGGAACCGCTCCCCTTGCCACCAGGTGGCGCGCTGGCGGAGCACCTCGCGCTTCAGCGCATCGAGCGTTGAGAACCCCAGCGCCTGTGCCTGGGCGGAGAGCAGTGGGGCGGGCTGCGCTGCTGGCGCTTCTGGGAGTTCCTGCGTGCCGCCAGACCTTGAGAACGGTCGTTTCGTGTCGACCCCGATGTCGATCGCCATAGAGCGTTGTTTTCGCTCCCCCTCTTGTGATGGCTGCTCCCGGAGCCCTTCAGGTCCGGGCGCGCCACACAAGCAAGAAGCACGCCACCGAGTTACGCGTAGCGACGCACCATTGCGGCGCAGAAGTCGGCGAAGGCTTCGGGCTCGCGCGGTGGGCTGGTGTGGTGCGGCGTCAGGCCCTGCGCGGCGGGGGTGAAGCAGAAGGTCACCGTCAGGTCGAACGGCTCCAGCGCCGCCATCTGGCGGTCGAACCACGCCAGCGCGTCGGGCCGGTAGCTGTCCGCCCAGGAGAGGCCGGTGCGCAGGTACCGCACCCCCAGGTCGCGCAGCAGGCGCACCGCGTCGTCCAGGCGCGCGTCGTCCATATGGAACCACTGGCAGATGCCCAGCGGGGGGACGTGCTCCGCGAAGACGCGCAGCGCCTGCTTGGGCGCGCCGCCGGCGCGCAGCAGCCCCATGTGGAAGTGGCGGAAGTAGGCTTCTCCCTCCGAGTCGGGGTCCAGCGATTCGGCGCCCCAGTCGCGGGGCAGGTCGAACAGGCTGTACCAGTGGATGCGCTCGGCCTGGCCGCCCAGCAGCTCCGCCGTGCGCCGCACGCCGAACGCCTGCACCTCCTCGCAGCCGAAGCTGGACACGCCCACCTCGGTGACCCAGAGCGGCAGGCCGGTGACGGCGCGCACCTCCGCCAGGCGATCCGGCCACTCGTGTACCGACCACGGGTTCCAGTCCATTGGAAACCCGTGCACCGCCACCGCGTCTACGTGGTCCAGCACGCCTTGACGCTGGAGCGTGCCCAGGAAGTCCGGGTCGATGGGCGAGATGCCGCCCAGCACGCGGGTCAGCCCCGGCCGCTCGGCCGCCACGGCGTCCGCCGCCAGCGTCACCAAACGCGAGAAGGCGGTCCACTCCGGGTCGAGCGTGAAGTCCCAGTGCGACCGGTTATTCGGCTCGTTCCAAAGCTTGACCGCCTCAATCATGCTGCCCTCGTGGTGCTGCCTCGTTCTGGGGAGCGGCAGCCTACTTTACCCCGGTCCGGTCAGCCCACCACCGACGTCGCCGCCCTGGCCGGTGGTGACGCGGTCGATGATGCTGCCGCCGTGCGCCGCGGTGGTGGTCCCGTCCTGCGCTTCCGGCGAGGCGCCGGTTTCGTCCGCGCGGTCGTCGTTCATGGCGCCTGTGCCGCGCAGGCCAGCGCCGCTCTCGTGGCCATCGGCGCCGCGGGCACGCACCGTGCCCGCTCCTGCGCCGCTCGGACCGCCCAGGCCACCACCCAAGCCTCCGGCCGCTCCGTCGGCAGAGCCGGCCTGCTCCACACCGTGCGGTGTGGCACTGCCGGCCGCGCCGCCGCTGGGACCGGTGACTTCGGCGCGCAGCCGCGCTTCCGTATCGCCGTGCATGCCCAGGCCGCCGGCAGCGCCGCTGCCGAGGCCGAGGTTGAGGCCTGCGCCTTGGGTGCCCTGGGCATCGCCAAGCGTCGTGCGCTCGGTCTGTCCGCCTTGTAGGGAATCACCCGAGCTGGCCGAGTCGGCGCCGAGGCCGGTGAGGCCGGCGCTCGCCCGTCCAATCGCGCTCGATCCACCGCTGGTGTCGGATGTGTGCGTTACATCGGCCGCGCCGGTGCTCTGCGGGACCGCTCCGCCCCCGCCGGGCTCTCGCTCACTGCCTATCGTGCCGGATCCGGTCATCACTCGCTCCTTTTGCGTCCCGCCGTAGCCTAGATGGGACTGCGCCGGGGCGAGCGTTCTCGGCAAACCGCATGCCGCTTTGCGATCTACTTCGGTGGCACAGTTCCTGCACAGGTCAATGAGCCTTCGCGCTGGTAAGTAGAAGAAGCTTACCGGTGTCTAGAGAGGCGCAGGTGGGGAGGACAGATGCGGTGCGGCGGCAGGCAGTGCGAGTGGTGAACGTGATATGCGGGTGATGGTGCTGGAGGGCCCTGGGAGGTTTGCTTCGGCGGAGCAGCAGGCTCCGGACCCGGAGACGGGTCAACTACTCCTCCGCACGGTGGCGTGCGGCCTGTGCGCCAGCGAGCTGGACGTCTTCCTGGGGCGCAACCCGTGGCAGCAGTACCCGGCGCGGCTGGGGCATGAGGCAGTGGGACGCGTGGAGGCGGTGGGGCCGGGTGTGACGGGCTGGCAGGTGGGTGACCTGGCGGCGCCGGCGCTGGCCGGCGGCGCGTATGGCGCACTGGTGACGGTAGACGCAGCCGCGGCGCTGCCTGTGCCGGAAGGCTTGGCGCCTGACCTGGCGCTGGCGGAGCCGTTGGCGTGCGCTGTTAATTCTCTGGACACGATCGGCGTGCGGCCCGACGACCGCGTGGTGATCCTGGGCGCCGGCTTTATGGCGCTGCTGCTGGCGCAGCTGGTGCGCCGGGCAGCGCCGCGCTGGCTGCTGGTCGCGGCGCGGCGACCGGAGGCGCGTGCGCTGGCCGGAGAGCTGAGTGCTTCCCATACCTGTGGCACAGACGAGGTGCAGGGCCGCGTCTGGGAGCTGACCCAAGGTGAGGGTGTGGACGTGGTGATCGAAGCAACCGGGTCGGAGGAGATGCTGGCGATCAGCGCGTCTCTGTTGCGGCCGGAGGGGACGCTCGCCATTGTGGGATACCACCAGGGAGCCGGTCGCCAGGTCCCGGTGCACGAATGGAACTGGAAGGCGCTGCGCATTGCCAACTGCCATTTCCGCTCACGCGAGAAGATGGTGGACGGCGCGCGGCGGGGGCTGGCGCTGGCGGCGCGGGGTGACCTCCAGGTGGCGCCGCTGGTCACCCACCGATTCCGCCTGGACGACTTGCAGCACGCATTCGAAACCGCGGCGGCGCGACCGGAAGGGTTCGTCAAGGCGGTGGTGCTCGCGGAGGGCGGCGACGGCATACACGACGGCAGCGCCGCCAGGCAGAGCGGTACGGAGGGACGCCGCTGATGAACTTCGTGTTCTTCGGCCTGTCTATAGCGAGCAGCTGGGGAAACGGCCACGCGACGACGTTCCGCGGCCTGGTGCGCGAGCTGGCGGCGCGCGGGCACGACGTGACGTTCTACGAGCGGCGCACGCAGTGGTACGACGCCAACTGCGACCTGCCACAGGCGGACTACTGCGACATCCGGCGCTACGACGCGTGGCCGCCTCCCGCGGTGGAGGCTGCTGTGGCCGGAGCGGACGTGGTAGTGCTGGGCAGCTACGCCGTCGATGGCGTGGCGATCGCGGACTGGCTGCCGGGTGCAACGCGCGCGCTGCTCGTCTACTACGACATCGACACACCAGTCACGCTTGAGCAGTTCCGCCAGGTGGGGCGCACCGACTACCTGCGCGCCGACCAGCTTGCGCGCTTCGACCTGGTGCTGTCCTTCGGCGGCGGCCCGGTGCTGGACGAGCTGCGCGCGTTCGGCGCGCGGCGGGTAGAGCCGTTCTACTGCGCGGTCGACGCCGCGCTCTACCGGCCGGTGGCGCCCGACGAGCGCTTCCGCTGCGACCTTGGCTACATGGGGACGTACTCGGACGCGCGCCAGGACATGGTGGACGAGCTGTTCCTGGCTCCGGCGCGGCTCTGCCCGGAGCGGCGGTTCGCGCTGGCAGGGCCGCAGTACCCGGCGGAGATTGCGCTGCCGCCCAACGTCGCGCACTTCGCGCACGTTAGCCCGCCGGAGCACGCCGCATTTCATGCCAGCTGCGCCTGGCAGGTCAAGGCGACGCGCCGGCAGATGCGCCACATCGGCTGGTCGCCCTCTGTGACGCTCTTCGAGGCCGCTGCGTGTGGCGCGCCGCTCATCTCAGATAGCTGGCCGGGGTTCCAGACGTTCTTTGTAGCCGGACGTGAGGCGCTGGTGGCCACGACCCGTGATGACGTGCTGGCCGCATTTGACGTGCCCGACGTCGAGCGCCGCCGCATGGGCGACGCCGCGCGGCGGCGCATCCTGGCCGGCCACACGTACGTTCAGCGCGTAGACCAGCTGCACCAGCTGCTGGCGGAGCTGGGTGTCCCTGCCGGGGGGCATACCCCTGATGTGCCCACTGTGCCCGATGCGTCGCCGCTGCGAACCATGAGCCATGTGGCAGGAGGGGAGGCCGCGTGACGCTGCGTGCCGTCATGCTCTGGAACGAGCCGAATAACCTCTCCCATTGGGACTTCACGCTCGATCCCGAGTGGTCCATCTACGCGCAGATGGTGCGCTGGAGCGCCGCCGAGCTGCACCGCGAGGCGCCGGGGCTCCCGGTGGTGCTGGGTGGGATCGCGCCGATCGACGCGAATTTCATGGACCGTCTCGTCAACGGCCACGACTTAAAGCAGCACGTGGATGCGGTGGCGATCCACGGCTTTCCGTTCGACTGGCACCTGTGGCCGATCGACCAGTGGCCGGAGCGCGTCGCCGAGATTCGAGCGGTGACCGACCTGCCCATCTGGGCCACCGAGGTGGGGACGAGCAGCTTTGGGTGCGAGGAGGTCCAGGAGATCGGGCTGCAAAAGACGATGCAGCTGCTCCCGCCGCTGGTGGACGAGATCTTCTGGTACTCGCTCTTCGATCTGCCACACACACGTGACGCGACGACGCGCCACAAGCAGGCCGAGGGATCGTCGTACTTCCGGCACTTCTACTTCGGCCTGCTCACCGCGGACGGCACGCCCAAGCTGGCGCTGCGCCACTTTCCTCCGGAGTGGGGGTTGGTGCAGTGGATCCACCTGGGCGACTACGAGCAGCTGGACCGGACCGTTTCATGGCTCAAGCGGCTGGGCGTGCGCTCACTGCGCACGGGCCTGAGCTGGGGGGACTCGTGCGTGCCGGGTGGCTGGGAGTTCTTCGACCAGATGATGCGCGCGCTCGATCCATTCGAGGTGACGGCGACGCTGTGCTTCACGCCGCCCAGCCGCGGCTTGCGCGCGGACCACACCAGCCCGCCAATCGATCCCGGTGAGTTCGCCTACTTTTGCCAGCAGGTGGCCCGCCGCTATGCGTGATCGCGTGTCTGACCCGCTGCGCGTGCTGCTGGTGACTGACGCTGTGGGCGGCGTCTGGGACTCGTGCCTGGCGCTCGCGCAGGCGCTGGGGCACTCTGGCCAGGCGAAGGTGCTGCTGGCCGTGGTGGGGCCGCCTCCGGCGGAGTCGCAGGTGGCCGCCGCACGCGCCGTGCCGGGCCTGGCGCTGCGCCAGCTGGATGGGCGCCTGGAGTGGATGGAGGGCGGGCGTGACTGGCTGGAGCGCCACCGAGCCGCTGCCGGCGCGCTGGCAGCCGAATGGCGCGCGGACCTGGTACACGTGAACCAATTGGGGCTGGCCGGCGTGGGCGAGGCGCTGGGCCGGACGAGTGGCGCAGGTGGCGGCCAAGGTGGGCGCCGGCCGCCGGTGCTGCTGGGAGTGCACAGCGACCTGGTGACGTGGTGGACGTGGGTGAAGGACGGTGGTGAGGCGCCGCGCACTCTGCCGGACTACTTGCGCTGGCAGCTGGACCTGGCGCGGCACGCGCTGCAGCAGGCGGACGCCGTGGTGTGCCCGTCCGGTTTCCTGGCCGGCGAGATCACGCGCCACTACCAGCTCGATCGCACGCCGCACGTGGTGCACAACGCCGTCGCGCTGCCCGTGGACTCGGTCAATGCGGACGATGAAACGCAAGAGGTCGGTCGCCAGGACGACCTGGCCGTGACGGTGGCGGGGCGTGCGTGGGACGAAGCCAAGAACGTCAAGCTGGTGGCTGAGGCGTTGCGGCTGTGCCGCCGTCCCTGGCGCCTGGAGGTGGCGGGCGAGGTGGTCGAGCCCGGCCGCCCGCCATCCGCCATGCCCGCGGCACCGGGCCTGAGTTACAGCGGTTTCCTGGACAAACACGCGCTGGCCAGCCTGCTCGGCCGGGCGGCGCTGTGCATCGCTCCGGCCAGCTACGACCCGTTTGGGCTCGGACCGGCCGAGGCGGCGCTGGCGGGGTGTGCGGTGGTGGCCAATGACATCCCTTCGTATCGCGAGGTCTGGGGTCCGGCGGCGCTCTACTTCGAGCGCAACACGCCGGGGGCGCTGGCGGCGCTGCTCGAGCGCCTGTCCGGCGACCGCCCAACGGTGACGCACTACGCCACGCTGGCGCACGCCCGAGTCCGGGCGCGCTACACGCACGAGCGCATGGCCGCCGCCTATCTTGGCCTGTATCGTGAGCTACTTGGCGCAACGCGGTCCGGCGGCGCTCGTTCGACTGAGCAGTTGGTGGAACCCTTGGCTGCCGTAGCCAGTGCGCCGCGGCCACTCCCAAGGCCTGACGCACTGCACCAGACGCCGACACCCTGAACTTTCTGACGGAGGATGAGCTTGCGCTTCGCACTCTTCTATCACTCGGTCCGCTCGGACTGGAACCACGGGAATGCACATTTCCTGCGGGGCATGGTCCGCTCGCTCGTCCAGATGGGACACGAGGCGGTCGTCTACGAGGAGCGGCGCGGCTGGTCCGTCTCCAACCTAGTAGCCGAGCACGGTCTGTCGCCGCTGGTGGCGTTCCGCCGGCGCTTCCCGTTCGTGACGACTCGCCTGTACGACCCTACCCCGACCGAGACGGCGGCACTGGAGCGCCGGTTGGCGGAGGAGCTGGCCGGGGTAGACGTGGTGGTGGTTCACGAGTGGCCGGGGGTGGAAAATCCGCAGTTGGTGGAGCTGCTGGCCCGCCTCAAGCGCCGCTGCGGGTTCCTGCTCTTCTTCCATGACACCCACTACCGCATCCTGACTCAGCCCGAGGCGGTGGAGCGGCTGGGGCTGGAGCGGTTCGATTCGGTGCTGGCGTATGGGCCATCCATCGCCGCCGAGTACCGCCGGCGTGGCGTCGCCGACGTGCACGTGGTGCACGAGGCGGCGGACGTAGCGCTCTTTCACCCTGCACCGCCCGACCTGGAGCGCCCGGTGGATGACGCGCTTTTCATCGGCAACTGGGGTGACGAAGACCGCGCACGTGAGCTGCGCGAGTACTTGCTGCGCCCGGCGCGGCGTTTCCGCGGCGCGCGCCGCTTCGCCATCTACGGCGTGCGCTACCCACCGGAGGTGCTGGACCAACTGCGCCGCCACTACGGCGTGGAGTACCGCGGCTGGCTGCCCAATGCCGACGCGCCGCAGGCGTTCGCCCAGACACGGGTGGCGCTGCACGTGGTGCGCCAGCAGTACATGCAGGCCCTGCCTGGCATCCCCACCATCCGCGTCTTCGAGGCGCTGGCGTGCGGCACGGCACTGGTTAGCACGCGCTGGCCGGATGTGGATGGGCTGTTCCGCGAGGGCCAGGACTACTTGGTAGTGGACACCAAGAAGGACATGCTCGAAGCACTGGACTGGCTGTGGCACGACCACGACGCGCGCGAGAAGCTGGGGCGCAGCGGTGTTGCGCGCGTGCTGGCCCACCACACGTGCCGTCATCGCGCCGAGCAGCTACTCACAATTGTGGCCCGGCTTCGCCAGCCGCAGACAGCCATCGCCGTCCCCAGCCCTCAGCAGAAAGCCATCTCTGCGCCACGACACGCCGCGCTCGCAAGATGAAGATCACCATCTTCGGCTCCAGCATCGTCTCGGCGTACTGGAACGGCGCAGCCACGTACTACCGCGGACTGTGCCGCGCGCTGCACGCGCGGGGGCATGAGATTACCTTTGTGGAGCCGGATATCTACGACCGGCAGCAGCACCGCGACCTTGTGGATGACCCGCCGTACGCCGAGGTGCGCGTCTGCCGGGGCTGGGATGACCTGGCGCACGAGCTGGAGCGTGCGCGCGCCTCGGACTTCGTCGCCAAGTTCAGTGGAGTGGGCGGCTGGGAGCTGGAGCTCGCGCGGGGCGTGCTGGCGCTCCAGCAGACTGGAACGCTGGTTGCCTTCTGGGACGTGGATGCGCCGGCCACCCTGGCGGCGGCGTTCGCCGAGCCGGAGGATGACCCGACCACCTTCCGCGCGCTAGTGCCGCGGTTCGATATGGTGCTGCTCTACGGCGGCGGCCCCCCAGTGCAACAGAGCTACGCCCGGCTGGGTGCGCGCGCTGCACACCTGGTCTACAACGCGGTGGACCTGGACGACTACTACGCCGTGCCGCCGGTGCCGGAGCGCGCGTGCGACCTGCTCTTCATGGGCAACCGGCTGCCCGACCGCGAGCAGCGCGTGCACGACTTGTTCTTCCGCGCCGCGCGCCTGGCGCCCGAGATGACGTTCGTCTTGGGCGGCTCGGGCTGGCACGAGTGGGTGGACCTGCCTCCAAACGTGCGCGCGATTGGCCATGTGCCCACAGGCGAACACCGCGCCTGGAACTGCTCAGCGCGTATGGTGCTGAACATCACACGCGAGGACATGGCGCGCCTTGGCTACAGTCCCGCCACGCGCGTCTTCGAGGCCGCCGGCTGCGCTAGCTGCCTCGTTACGGACAGCTGGATCGGCGTGGACCAGTTCTTCGTCCCTGACCAGGAGATCCTCGTCGCGGAGAACGCAGAAGACATCGTGCGTCACTTGCGGAACACGCCAGCCGGGTCAGCGCGTGAGATCGGCCGCCGGGCTCGTGCCCGCGTGGAGCGCGACCACACCTACGCCTCGCGCGCCGAACGGTTCGAGCAGGTGGTGCAGCGGGAGATCGCGCGGCCCGCTGCGGTTCCGGCACTCAGTCGCTAGATCTGGCTAGCCCGTCGGCCGGCACGGCTGCGCCTGTCCTGCCCCAGAGTCGTACGGCATCCTTGGGGGCGCAGACGTACACTTCGCCACACGGGCGTTCCACGATGTCGAGCCCGCAGCTGCGGAGCATTGCTTGCGTGGCCGCAGGGTTGGGGATCCACCAGTTGGTCCAGTCGCCCGCGTAGCGGTGCTCCACAAAGTACATGCGCGGGAAGCGCTCGTCGTAGAAGATCCCGCGTTCGGCGAAAGGGTAATCTTCCGCCACCTGCACCGTCTCCTGCACGCCGCGCTCCATCGTCTGGAACACCAGGCGACCGCCTGGGCAGCGCACCAGCCCGGCCACCTTCTCCAGGGCGTACAGCGGGTGGCGTAGGTGATACAAAACCCCCATGAAGAAGACCAGGTCGAACTGCTCCGCGAGTTGGTCCACGTCGTAGACGCCCAGGCGACGGAACTCCACGTCGCGCGCGCTCAGCCCAAGGCGCTCGCGCGCAAATTCGGCCTGGCGCAGGTAGACGGGGTCGTGATCGATGCCCAACACGCGCGCAGCGCCGCGGCGCTGCATTTCAAAGGAGTAGAAGCCCCCGTTGCAGCCAATGTCCAGCACGGACTTGCCGGTGAGATCGTCGGGCACCGCTTGGCCGAACGCACTCCAGAACACACTCGGGAAATCCCCTAAGGGGTGATCTGGCGCCGTCTCCGCGTGCTCCCCGGCAGCGCCGTCGACCGGGAGCCGCAGGTTGTGGAACCAGGGACCAATCGCGTCGATCTCTCTCCGAAGCACCTGTGCCTCTGCTGACTCCGCCGCGCGGATCACGGCCGTGCCGTTTGCTCCTGTGCCCCTTGCCCTGCCATTGGTTCCCTGCCGTCCCGCGCGATGTGCCGCCTGCAGCTTCCCCACTGTCTCCACCATTGCGGCCGGTACGGCAGCAAGAGCCATGCCACTCCGGCTGTGCTTGCCCCACTGCCAGCCCGGTGAAATGGCATTGCCCCACTCTTCTGCTGCGCTGCGCCTTAGCGCAAGTGTGCCCATTCCATCACAGCGCCAACCCTGCCACGCGAATAGGCCAGCCCGTGGTAGACGGCGACTGCGCCGCGCGCCCACTGTGTATAGAGCTGCGGCCGGCCGGTAACGCGAGCGAGCCAGAACATGCGGTGGCTCCACGCGGAGATGATGGCGCGCATCCGGTACGTCAGCTTGCGCCGTGGTGTGGCTGACGTGGCATCAGGAGCCACGCGCTTGCGTGGGTGTACACCGGAGCGACGCCATGTCAGGCGGTACGCGAGCCCCTCACGTCGCTGGCGGAGACCGGCGGCCTGTGTTTGTGCCACGAAAGCGCTGTCCACCGGCTCCAGCGTGAGGCGGCCCTCCCGGATGCCTGCAGACACGAGCTCGTCCACGGCAAGGGAGCGCACCACCACGACGTTGGTTCCGTTCCCGTCGGACGAATAGGGTTCTACCCACGCATCGCCGAACGAGACGTCGGCTGTCTCCGCCACCACGTCGTCGCAGAAGTTGCAGGCGGAGCTCTGGAAGAAACCCGCGCCCCAGTCACCGTCTGCCAGGTGCCACCAGTCCTTCTTCACGGTGCTGCCGTCGCGCAGCGTGAGCTGCGCGGTGTACCAGCTGGCGGGGCGGGTAGCGTCTTTGAGGCGGAACTCGACCCGCTGCACGTCCGCCACGGAGACGCCCATCTGCCAGGCGAAGCTCTCCACAAATCGCGCGCTCTTCATGTGGCCGCAGAAGAGCCCCAGCGTGAATGCCACGCGCTCCTGAATTACCGGGTCCTCGCGGCGCAGTAGCTGCACCGCCTTGATGAAACAGGGGATGCCGACCACCGCGTAGCGGCCGGGGATGGTGCGGATGGTTTGGAGCACATCGGACAGCTCGATCGGGTAGTAGCGCGACTTTGCGCCGGCGCGGAGCTCTTCTTCGGTGCGCGACACTCGGTAGCGGAAGAAGCGCCCGGCGGCCTGCGGGTCGGCGGACTCGGCGACGTGGACCACGCCGTCGACCAGTCCGGCGCGCATGAGCTCCGCCAGCACCCAGCTAACCATGCCGCCGGAGCTGCCCCGATCACGGAACCCGCCTTCGGACGCGTAGCCCACGTACGCCGACAGATACCGCCCCACGCGCGGGTCCTGCATTGGCGCGTCGGCGAACAGGTCCGCGGCGAGCTCATCCTCGTCGCGCGCCGCCGGCGAGAACGGGCACGTGCGCGTGAACACGGCCGACTTGCGGCGGAACCACTCAGGCGCCCCCACGGGCTTCAGCAGGCCAAAGCGGTCCAGCTCCATCCGCGGCTCGTGCGGATCTGCCCAGCTCGTGTCGGCTTCCGGCGAGGCATTTGCGTGCACGGCTGTCTGGGCCACACAGCTGCCACAGCCGATGCAGAGGCCAGAGCGCACGATGTCGTGTGGAGAAAGGAGAAGATCGGTGCCGGCTGCCATGGCGTCAGGCCGCCAGCGGCGCCGGTTCCGCCTCCGGCGCACGGTCACCTCTGCCGGCGCCGTGCACGCCGGCAGCACGATCGAGGTAGCGATTCGAGGATTCACGCATCCGCCGTATGGTGTTAGCCATCGCCGGGTGAGGAGGTTCGCCCAGCTGTGCGTCGTACGCTTCCGGTGGGGATTCTGCCCGCATCACGTGCGCCTCGCCCCCTACCGTCGCCATGAGGTTCTGCACCTTGATGGAACGATAGGACGACGCCTCGCAGACGAACGGCCGCGTGTGCGCCAGTGCGAAGACGCAGCCGTGGAAGAAGTTGGTCGCCACCGCCTCGGCCCGGGCGATGCACTGCGCGAAGTCGTGCGGCCCGGCGGTGAGCCACTGCACGTCTGCCCAGGCATTGCGGTAGCCGATGCTCACAAGCGGGAGGCCACGGCCATGCGCCCAGCGACGCACCTCCTGTGCGAACGACGGTGTAAAGCTGTGCCCATAGACGGCCGCAAACGGCTCGCGTGGACCGCGCCAACGTCCCTGCGGCTGCGGCAGCCGCTCAGAAAACTGCAGACAGGGATCGAGCACGAGGTCCGGCTCAAACCCCAGCGCACTCCGAATGAGGCCCAGCGAGTTCTCGTCGCGCACAGAGATCGAGTCGAAGCGCCGCAGCCGGTCTGCCCACCATGGCTCCAGCACGGTGTCGTGGTTCCCAAAGCTCGCCGCGTACGACACCAGCCGGCTCGCACGGACTCCCTCTCCCCAGAAGAGCCCGCACCCACCGAACCAGGGGTGACGCAGGTTCCAGACCTCATCGCTGCCGACCACCACCAGGCGGTACGCATCCATGGCCGGGGCGTCGTTCGCGCCGCGCGCACCGCCGGGATCATCGAGCGGGAAGCGGCGCGAGCGAGGCAGCGCGGCAAATGCACGCAAGAATCTCAGCAACTTCACGCCATACCGCAGCCGGTCCGCGTACGGGACGTACTCGGGCAAGACCGGTTGAAGGGCGCACTGCCACTCGGCCGTCGTCACCCGCGGAGAGTCGTGCTCCAATAGGACCGCGTCCAGGCCGCGCCCGCGCAGTCCCTCCACCAGGCAGCGCGCCTGCCAGTAGCTGCCGTAGTTGATGCAGCGGTGGAATGTCAGCACCCCGGTCTTCGGTTGTTCTCGTGTCACTTGCATGGGCGGTAGAGGTGCATTGCGGTGGGCAAACCTCATGCCACGATTCACGGCGGTGTCGTGCACAGCGTGGCACAGACCTTGCTCACCTGGAACCGGGTCCGACATGCGCTCAGCGCGGTGCCCGGTCCCAATTTGAAGGGAACCAATGGAAACACAGACCGCGCCGCCGCCAGAGCCGTCACAAGAGTTCCCGGTACGCGGGTTCGGCCAGCGCGCCGCCGGGCAGGGCCGCCGAGTGTACGTTGCCGCCGTGCTGGCGCTCACCGAGCCGGGGCCAGCCGGCGCCGGCATTGTGGTTACGGATGAGCGCGGCCGCGTGCTGGCGCAGCGCTCCAGCTATCTGGGCCAGGCCCGCCGCGATGAGGCGACGGCGCAGGCGCTTCTGCTGGCGATGCGCCTTTCACATGCCAGCGGACTGGAAAGTCCTACCTTCCTGGTAGACGACCCGCGCCTGTCGCAGGCAATGGGCGGCACAGGCGAATGGCCACAGCACGTGGCGGGCTGGAGACCGGCGTTGGAGCAAGCGTCACAGCAGCTAGGCCGCCACGCGGTGGAGGCGATCTCCACCGGCGCCAACCAGGCGCGCTCGCTGGCGCTAGCGCCGCTGGTGGAGTGGCTGCCGGAGCGCACGCGCCGCGCAGGCGAGCTGGCCGTGCGCGACCTGGGCGGTGGCGAGTACGAGGTGCAGTCGGAGTCGCACCCGGACCAGTCCTACCACGTCACGTTCCGTGTGCCGGGGCAGGATGGCGATGGCGAGGTGATCGCCTGCGAGTGTGCCGATTTCCTTTATAGAGGCATCCCATGCAAGCACCTGCTGGCCGTTGCCCGCCGGCATGGTGGCATGGAGCGGTTGTTCGTGGGGCGGGCAGGCGCGCAGTAGGCACAGGCGTAGCTGGCACAGCCGGCGCGGTGCAGAGGACCTGGCGATAAATCCCCCGGCTGAATCTATGGGAAGGCCCTGCGGGGCCTACTTGGCAGCGCACTGCTACGTGTCCTGTACTTGTTACGCTCCCGCGCAATGAGTAAGGGCAAGGTCCTGGTCACGGGCGGCGCGGGCTTCATCGGAAGTTACATCGTGGAGGAGCTGCTGCGCAGTGGGTACGACGTGCGCGTGCTGGACAACCTGGAACCCCAGGTGCACGGCGCGCTGGCGGAGACCGGCAGCGCGCCCGACTACCTGGCGGAAGACGCGGAGTTCATCCAGGGCGACGTGCGTGATGTGCGCGCCGTAGTGGACGCGCTGGAGGGCGTGGACTACCTGTTCCACGAGGCCGCGCTGGTGGGCGTGCCGCAGAGCATGTACGACGTGCGGCGCTATATGGACATCAACACCGTCGGTGGTGCCACGGTGCTCGACGCGGTCGTGAACACCAAGAGTGTGCGCGCGCGCCTCAAGAAAATGGTGGTGGCCAGCTCGATGTCGATCTACGGCGAGGGCGCCTACCGCTGCGAGGAGCACGGCACGGTCTACCCCCGCCTGCGCCCGGCGGCGCAGCTGGAGGGTGGCGCGTGGGAGCTGCAGTGCCCCGAGGGCTGCGGGCGCGACGTGACCCCGGTGGCCACGTGCGAGGACAAGCCGCTGCAGCCGCTCTCCATCTACGCCATCGGCAAGCGCGACCACGAGGAGATGTTCCTGGCGTGCGGCGCCGCGTACGGCATCCCGTCGGTGGCGCTGCGCTACTGGCAGGTGTACGGCCAGCGCCAGGCGCTCTCCAACCCCTACACCGGCGTGGGCGCCATCTTCTGCTCGCGCATCCTGGCGGGCAAGGCGCCGCCCGTCTACGAAGACGGCAAGCAGCTGCGCGACTTCATCCACGCCACCGACATCGCGCGCGCCAACGTGCTGGCGCTCGAGTCAGAAAAGGCGGACGGCCAGGCGATCAACCTGGGCACTGGCAACCCAATCAGCATCCTGGACGTGGCCAACACCCTGCTACGCGAGATGGGCGCCGACCAGACCGGACCGGACGGACGGGGGGGCAAGGGGGGCATGACGCCCGACGTGCTGGGCACCTTCCGCCCCGGCGACACGCGCCACTGCTACCCGGACATCAGCCGGGCGCGGGCGCTGCTCGGGTACGAGGCCAATGTGTCGTTCGCACAGGGGGCCAGGGAGCTAGTCTCGTGGGTGCGCGAGCAGGAAGGCAAGGTCGAGGACCGCTTCGACCAGGCGCAGCGCGAGCTCAAAGCAGCCGCACTCGGCCGCGCCTAGTGATGGTATCGCCACGTCCGTTCGCCCTGAGCCTGTCGAAGGGCATGGTTCGACAGGCTCACCACGAACGGGAGCCGTGAGACTGCCAATTAGCCTCGTCAACAGAGGCGCGCGGAACGATCCTTGCAGCTACGGAAGCCTTGATCTCCTGACTCAAGGATCGAGGATTCCATGGCTATGAACCGCACCACCGTCGTCGGCGTCTTCCACGACCGCGACCAGGCTGACACTGCCATCCAGGAGCTGCAGCGCTCCGGCTTTGCCGAGGACGACATCGGCTACGCCATCCGCAACGGTGGCGCCACCGGCCCGGACCGCGCAAGTGACCTCGCGTCGGAAGAAACGACCGCCGGTGGCGCTGCCACCGGCGCGCTCACGGGCGGGCTGTTGGGCGGCCTGATCGGCGCGGCCGCCGCGCTGCTGGTGCCCGGCGTCGGGCCGGTCATCGCGGGCGGCATCCTGGCCTCTGCGCTCGGCGGCGCCGCCATCGGCGCGGCTGCGGGTGGCTTACTGGGGGCGCTCACCGGCCTGGGCGTGCCCGAAGAAGAGGCGCGCTATTACGAAGGCGAGTTCCAGGCCGGGCGTGCCGTGGTGACGGTGCGCGCCGACAGCCGCCAGGCGCTGGCGCAGGAGATCCTAACCCGCCACGGCGCGTACAACGTTGGCGGGCCGGCAGGCACGGCTGCGGCGGTGGCCGGCGAGAGCACCAGCCGCACCGGCGCCATGACCGGCGCTGTGCAGGCCGAGACCGAGTCGCCACAGGCCATTCTCACGTCGGTGGGCGACGATCGCCGCCGAATGCCTGGCACCACCGAAGAGGTCGCCAGCCAGGCGCACGTGGCCCAGGGAACGGTGGGGCTGCCGCCGCAGACCAATCCTGGGTAGACCGCAGCACTCACACGTATCGTTAGCCCTGTTATGATGCCCTTGTGGCTATTGTGGGGAGTCCAGGGGCAGCCGGGGCAGCCGGGGCAGCCGGGGCAGCCGGGGCAGCCTCTTCTTTGACCGACCTCCAGGCGTTTTGCGGGCGTATCGCCGAGAACGTCGAGCGCGTCATCGTCGGCAAGCGCGAGGTGATCGACTTCGTGCTCGTCGCACTACTGGTGGAGGGGCACGTGCTGCTCGAAGACGTGCCCGGCACGGGGAAGACCATGCTCGCGCGCTCGCTCGCCGCGTCGCTGGGCGGCACGTTCAAGCGCATCCAGTTCACGCCGGACCTGCTGCCGAACGACGTGACCGGCGTCTCCATCTATAACCAGCGGACGCAGGAGTTCGAGTTCCGGCAGGGGCCGGTCTTTACCAACGTGCTGCTGGCGGACGAGATCAACCGCGCCACCCCGCGCACCCAGTCCGCCCTGCTGGAGAGCATGGGCGAGCGCCAGATATCGGTGGACGGCGAGGCGCGCATCCTGCCCCGTCCCTTCCTGGTGCTGGCCACCCAGAACCCCATCGAGTACGAGGGCACGTTCCCGCTGCCGGAGGCGCAGCTGGACCGCTTCCAGATGCGCCTGCGCATGGGTTACCCCGCGCTGGCAGACGAGCAGCACATCTTGGACGGCCTGCGCGGCGAGCACCCCATAGAGCGGCTGGAGCAGGTGGTGGACCCGGAGCAGCTGGTGCGCTACCAGCGCCAGGTGTGGGACGTGCACGTGGAGCACAGCGTGCGCGATTACATCCTGGCGGTGGTGCGCGCCACGCGCGAGCACCCGGACCTGACGCTGGGCGTCTCCCCGCGCGGCGCGCTGGCCCTCTACAAGGCCGGCCAGGCGCACGCCGCCATGCAGGGGCGCGACTACGTCATCCCGGACGACGTGAAAGCGCTGGCCGGCCCCACGATGGCGCACCGCCTGATCCTGCGTCCGGAGGCGGCCTTGCGTGGCCGCTCCGCCGAGAGCATCCTGAACGGCGTCCTGGAGAACGCAAACCTGGCGCTGTCCGCCATCACGGCCTGATGCCTAACGTCCTGCTCGTCACCGCCATCCTGGTCTTCCTGGCGGCGTCGTTCCGCATCTCGTTTTTCTACTTCGTCCTGTATTTCTTTGCGCTGGCATGGCTGCTGGCGCGCGTATGGATCTGGCGCGCGTGGCGCAGCCTGGAGATCAGCCGCCAGTTCGACGACCACATCTTCCTGGGCGAGACGGCGCACTTGCGCCTGCGGCTCTCCAATACCGGGCGCCTGCCGATCCCGTGGGTGCGCGTGGAGGACAGGCTGCCTCAGCGGCTGACCGGCAGCGTTGCCTCCTTGGTCGCGCGCGGCGAAGCGGCCACCGGCGACGCGTTCCGCGCCGTCGCCTCGCTGCTGCCGCGCGAGACGCGTACGCTGGAGTACACCATCCCTGGCTCCCGGCGCGGCTACTACCCGGTTGGGCCCATGCAGGTGATGCTGGGCGATGTCTTTGGGTTCTACACCCGCTCCATGTCCACCGCTGCGCCCAGCTTCCTTACCGTGTACCCCAAGATCTTGCCGCTGGAGCGGTTAGGCCTGCCCTCCAAGATCGCGCTGGGCACGCGCCGCACGCACCAGATCCTCTACGAAGACCCTGCGCGCGTCATCGGCGTGCGCGACTACACCCCCGGCGACAGCCTGCGCAAAGTCAACTGGAAGGTGTCCGCTGCGGTGGGCCGACTGCAGGTCAAGAAACTGGAGCCGGCCATTACGTTGGACACGCTGATCTTCCTCAACCTGAACCTGGAAGAGTATGACCTTGCCTACGCCGAAGGCGCGAGTGAGCTGGCGATCACCGTGGCCGCGAGCCTGGCCAGCCACCTCTCTGAGCTGCGCCAGCTGATTGGCCTGGTCTCCAATGGACGTGACCGAGGCGCTCCAGACGAAGACGACCCGGAGTACGACGGGCCGCGCGGTCTGAGCGCGCGGCTGCCGTGGGAAGTGGACCGGCGCGGCGTGGACGAGCTCGGCTTCGCCACCCCTGAGAGCGTAGCGCCGCGCGAGCGTCCCGCCATCGCCGTGCCACCGGGCAAGGGCCGCACGCACCTGATCCGGGTGCTCGAATCGCTGGCCAGAGCGCAGCTGCGCTCCGGCCAGCCTATCGCTTCACTGCTGCGCCAGCAGGCGGTGCGCTTGCCGTGGGGCAGCACGGTCATCGTCATCACCTGGGGCCGCGCATTGGGTCTCACCGAGGCGCTGATGGGCTTGCGCAAGTCCGGCTTCAACGTGGTGGTGCTGCTGGTCCGCTTTGGCATCCGCGACACGTACCCCGCCGAGCTCGCCGGGCTGGGACTGCAGGTGCATGAAGTCCGCAGCGAGCAGGATGCCACCCTGTTGGACCAGGTGAAGGTGGCGGTGTAGCGGCATGAACATCCCCATCTGGTCGCAGAACGTCCAGCGTTTCCTGGCGCTCGCCATGTTCGCGTGCGTCTCCTGGGCGTTTGGCGAGATGCTCGTTTCGTTCGGCGCGCGGCCGGCGCGGGCCATCTCGACTGCGCTGCTGGCGCTGTTGGTCTTCTCGGCAGGCGTGCTGCTCGGCGGCCGCCAGGCGGGGCGTCACTATCGACGCTACACCGATTACAGCGTGGTGGACTGGGCGCTGCTGCTGGTGCCGCTGATCCTGCTGCTCAAGCTGCTGCCAACCCTGCTGGAGAACCCTGCCAGCGCCGTTGCCGAGGTCGCCAGCTGGGCGGCCGAGCCGTGGCGCTTCTGGGACGTGGCGCTGGTGTGGAGCCTGCTGCTCGTCTTCCTGGTCTGGGACTACTCGGTCCGCATCGCCGAGCAGCTGGGCTTCCTCACGTTCCAACCGGGCGAGGTGCCCTCCGGCGCCGCCGGCGGTGCTGCCGGCGCCTCTACCAACATTGCCCCCCTCCCCGCCGAAATTGCGCAGGTCTACCCCTGGTCGCGTCCCGCCGCTTCCGCCGGTGGCGTCACCACCGACACGCCGGCAGCCGACGCGACGGACGGCGCTGAGGAGGATGCGGAGGACGCTGCCCCTACACCGTCGCCGCGGCGACGGTCGTATGACCAGTCGCCCTTCCGCTTCGCCAGCCACGCCGTGGCCTGGCGCAAGCTGATGTGGTCGTTCCTCAACGGCGGCTTTGCCGTGCTGATCTTCGCCGGCCTCTCGCTGGTGAGCGTGGACGACCTGGGTAACTCCAACCGGCCGGAGGTAGGTGGCGTCATCCCTTCCGTGCTGCTGTACTACGTGCTGGGGCTGGTGCTGGCCAGCCAGACCAGCCTGGACCGGCTGCGCGCCGACTGGCTGCGCACCGGCGCCACGGTGCAGGTCGGCCTCTCGCGCCGCTGGCTGAGCTACGGCCTGGCGCTGATGCTCGCCGCGCTGGTGGTCGCCGTGCTGCTGCCCACGTCCTTCACAGACCGGGCGGCCGACCAGCTGCCGGGCGCCTGGGGCGCGCTGTGGTTGGTCACCTGGCCGTTCCGCTTCGTGCTGGGCGGCGTGTTTGGCGCTATTGGCTGGGTCTTCGCCCACATTGCTGCGTTCCTGTTCGCGCCGATAGCCGGCCTGCTGCCCCAGGGCACGGCCGACGTCGCGCCCGGCCAGACCTTGGCCCGTCCGACCCCGGCCCCCGCCGATCCGGTCCAGGATGCCTTTCCCTCTCTGCTCAGCCGTCTGGTGTTCGGCTTCTTGCTCTACGTGCTCCCACTCGCCGTAGCTGCCTACGCCATCTGGAATACGTGGCGCAAGCGGCGCGAGGTCTGGCACGGCCTGCGCGCTACCGGGCGCGACGTGTGGGAGCTCGTGCGTGGGGCGATGCTCGACCTCCTGGCGCTGCTCTGGCGCTTCTTCGGCGTCGTGTCGCCGTCGTTCCTGGAGCGCGCCCCCGCCGCCATCCGTGAGCGCCTGCGTCGCCGCGCGGCCGCCACGCGTGGCGCGGCGTCGTCTAGCTGGCTGCGCCTGCGCAACCTGGGCCCGCGCGAGCTGATCCAGTATTTCTACGTCTCGCTGGTGCAGCGCGCCGCCTCGCTGGGCTGGGAGCGCCGGCGCGGCCAGACCGCGTACGAGTACAGCCGCGACCTGGCCGACCGTCTCCCCGACCGGCGCAGCGAGGTGACCGCCCTCACCGACGCCTTTGTGCATGCCAAGTACTCGCGCCGCACCGTCGCGCAGGAGGACGCCCAGCGCGCGCGGCGCCCGTGGGAGCGCCTGCGCGGTGAATTGCAGACCCGCCGGCGCGCCAGCCGCGTCGCCGGGTGGTTCGGCTTGGGCCGCCAGTCGTAACCCGGCTACGATTGGGATGCGCCCAACCTGATTATCGAAGAGGTAGTTTCACCACTCCCGTTCGTGGTGAGCTTGTCGAACCACACCCTTCGACAAGCTCAGGGCGAACGGACGTAGTGAAACGAGCACTGAGGCAGGGGCATCTCCCGTGCCGAGCGGTGCGCCACACAGTCTGCGCCAGCCATGGCAGAGCAACTATCCCTCCTCCCGGACCCCACTCCCGACGCGCCGCTGGCAGTCAAGATGCGGCCGCGCGCGCTCGACGAGTTCGCCGGGCAGCAGCACATCCTCGGTCCCGGCAAGCCGCTGCGCCGCGCCATTGAAGAAGACCGATTGGGCTCGATCATCTTGTGGGGGCCACCCGGCAGTGGCAAGACCACGCTGGCGCTGCTCATCGCCCGCACCACACGCGCGCATTTCGCCTCACTCAGCGCGGTCACCGATGGCGTGGCCGACCTGCGCAAGGTGATCGAGGAGGCCAAGAAGCGCCGCCGCGCCGGCCAGCGTACCGTCCTGCTGGTAGACGAAGTCCACCGCTGGTCCAAGTCTCAGCAGGACGCGCTGCTGCCCTACGTCGAGGACGGCACCATCATCCTTGTCGGCGCCACCACCGAGAACCCCTATTTCGACGTCATCGCCGCGCTGCGCTCGCGCCTGCGCATCTTCAAGCTCGAGCCGCTCTCCGGCGACGACCTCGCGGCGCTCGTCCAGCGTGCTCTCGATGACCCGGAGCGCGGACTCGGCGACCATGGCCTCTCGCTGACGCCGGAGGCGCTCCAGCACATCGTCGCCATCTCCGGCGGCGATGCCCGCGTCGCGCTCAACGCCCTGGAAGCGGCGGCGGCCGGCGCTGAAGACATCATCACGCCTGAGTTGGTCGAAGCGGCCACGCAGCGCCGCGCGGTGCGTTACGACAAGCTCGGCGACGACCACTACCAGACCGCCTCCGCTTTTATCAAGAGCCTGCGCGGCTCGGACCCAGACGCCGCGGTCTTCTACCTGGCCAAGATGCTCGCGGCCGGCGAGGACCCGCGGTTTATCGCCCGGCGCCTGGTCATCCTCGCTTCGGAGGACGTGGGGAACGCCGACCACCAGGCGCTGGTGGTTGCCTCGGCCGCCTATACCACCGTGGAGCGTATCGGCATGCCGGAGGCGGGCCTAACGCTCTCGCAGGCGACCATCTACCTGGCGGTCGCCCCCAAGAGCAACCGCTCCGCCGACGCGCTCTGGCGCGCCCAGGCCGCCATCGAGGCCGGCGCCAACACCGAGGTGCCGCTGCACCTGCGCAACGCCTCCTTCGGTGGCGCGCGCGGGCTCGGCTACGGCCAAGGGTACCGCTACGCTCACGACTACGACGGCGCGTACGCCGTGCAGCGCCATCTCCCGGACGGTGTGGAAGGCCCCTTCTACGAGCCCAGCGACCGCGGCTACGAGCAGCGCATCGCCGAGCGCATGGACCGCTGGCGCAAGGCGCGCGAAGCAGGCGATTGACGGGTTGACAGCCATTTCCGGCACGACAACACGAGCCAGACGTGGGACCTCTACGCGACCGAGGGGCGCAAGGTCATCGAAGGCAGCACCACGCTCGCTTAGGGGCTGGCGGAGCTCAACCGGCGCATGAACGACCTAGTGAAGTTCGGCAACTGCCAGCCCTACCAGGGCTTCAAGCATCCCCTGCAGCCGTAAGCTCAGGTCGGGCGCTCCGTGGTGTGCTTTTCGACGAGCTCAAGCAGCTCGTCGACAACGAACGGCTTGCTGACCACCGCCGCGGCGGCGAGCGGCCTGGAATTCAGGGCGCCTTTGCCGCTGGCGGTCACCACGATGATGGGGGCGGGCTCCTGGGTGGCAGCCTGGTAGCGCCGCGCGAACGCGTGGCCGTCCATCACGGGCATTCGCAGGTCGAGCAGGATTACGTCGGGAGCGGTTTCTCCCAGGATGTGCAGCGCCCGCTCGCCGTCGGCTGCGACCAACACCTCGTAGCCTTCGTCGAGCAGCGCCTCGCGCAGCACCGTCTGAGTGAGCGCATCGTCCTCGACGATCAAGACGCGACCCCGATGCGGCGCCGGCAGCGCACTGTCTGGAGACGAGGCGGCAATCGAGTAGCTCGGTGCCAGCACCGGCATCCCGGTCTGCGGTGCGGCGAGTGTCACCCCGTCCCCGAGCGGCAGTCGCACGCTGAAGGTGCTGCCTGCGTTCTCCCGACTTTCGGCCTCTACCGTGCCGCCGTGCTGCTCCACGATCTGACGCACGCCGGCCAGCCCAATCCCGACACCGGGGAGCCGCCCAACGACATTCCGTCCGCGCGTGAAGCGCTCGAAGATGCGCGGCAGGTCGCCGGCGTGGATGCCCAGACCCTGGTCGCGCACGCGCACCACCGCGACATCCGTGTTGCCATCTCGATCCCCGCCGGCGGCGATCTCCGACCCCTGCTCGAGGGCCACGGTGACGGTGATCTCGCCGCCGTCCGGGCTGTACTTGATGGCGTTGGCCAAGAGGTTGTCCAGCGCCCGTTCCAGCCGCGCGGCGTCCCAGTCACCGGTCAGCGTATCGACGTCGGCCTCCAGGCGCAGCGTGTGCCGGTCGGTGGTCCCCTGGTGCGCTTCCACGCAGGCGCGCGCGAGCGCCACCAGGTCGGATCGCACCCGCCGCAGGGCGAGTGGCTGGCCGGCACGCACGCGCGCGACGTCGAGCAGCTCGTCAACCAGCCGCTCCATGCGCGTGGTGGTGGCCTGGATCGTCTCCAGGGCGTGGACAGCCTGTGAGCGCGGCGTGGGCGCGCGGCGTTCCTGGCGTAGGAGAAGCTGCGCGTAGCCGCGGATGGAGGCGAGCGGGTTGCGCAGGTCATGGGTCACGGTGGCCAGGAAGTCGTCTCGCCCTTGGACGGCATCTTGCGCCTCGCGGAACAGGCGCGCGTTCTCCGCTGCGACCGACGCCATGTGGGCGAGCTGCGCCAGGATCGCCTCGTCCTCGGACGTGAAGTCCTGGCGCCCCCTGCGCCGGGAAGACGGTTTGTCCCACAGCTGCACCAGCCCGATGCGCCGGCCATCGGTGCCGAGTAGCGGGGCGGCCAGCCAGCCGCGCGGCACGTCAAGGGCATCCACGGCGTCGGCCCCGTCCGCCCCACTGGTTGCGCCGGCCTCACCGGCAAGCCTGACACCGTCGGAAACGAGTGAGCGGAGCTCGCTTTGATCGAGGCGTACAGTCCCCAGACCGGCGCCGGAGGTCCGGGCCAGGCTGGCGAGCGATGGCAAGCCCGTGGCGGCGCCGGCCGCACGGCGCCTGATGTGCCAGGCGGACGACGCGATCGCGCTAATCGCCGGGACGTGGTCGTCGCCATCCAGGCTGGCGATAGCGACATGGGCGCCGATCAGCGCCCGCGCGCGCTTTGCGAGCACGTCGAGGATGGCGTCGGGCACCAGGATCGTATTCAGCGCCAGCGCCGCTTCGGCCAGGCCGTGCAGCCGCTCGGCCTGCTCGCGCTCGTGGCGCGCCAGGCGCCTGGCCCGGTCGCGTGCCAGCTGCTGGCGCGCAGCGCGGAAGCGCTCGTCCGCCAGGCGACGGCTTTCGGCCGCGTAGCGCAGCGAACGCGCGAGCACGCTGCCTTCATCTTGGCCCTTGACCAGGTAGTCGAGCGCGCCGTAGCGTAGAACCTCACTGGCTATCTCCGGGTCGCGCCGCCCGGTGAGCACCACCACGGGGACCGTGGGGGCGCGCAGCCGCACGCGCAGGAGCGCATCCAGTCCGTCTCCGTCGGGCAGACCCAGGTCGAGCAGCACGGCGTCCACGCCGCCCGCGGCGAGGTGGCGTAGGCCATCTTCGAGGAAGCCCACCGCGGCAAGGTCAAAGGTCGAGCGTATAGGCTGGGTGCTGGCCGCGTCGGTCAGGCCCTCCAGCACCAGCCGGGCGTCGGCCGGATTGTCCTCGATCAGGAGCACCCGCAACGGCCGTTCAGTAGAAGTGCGAGAGCGACGCTTCGTCCAGAGGACGGTGTTCTCACCTGCAGGGCCGGCATCCGCGATGCTGAGCATGTCTCTTTTCCCACCACGTAGCGCCTGCCAGATGCGCGAGATGACAGCGCCGGAATCGTCGAGTTTCGAGCCTGGGATAGTCCGAAAGAGCTATACAGGGCTGACCGAAACGCAAGTGGCGTGCCACCATGCCGTGCGTGCCGTGTCGGGCGGAGGCGCGCTGCCCCCTCTCAACGCGGCGCCGACTTCCATCCACGCGAAGTTGGGCACGGCCGCGCCCAGGTGGACCGACGCCGCCGCGCAGATGGGCCCCAGTGGGTTGTGGGCATCAGGTCGATGTAGTGCGCCTCGCACCAGCCCGCCACCTTCATCGCCTCGGTGAAGCCGCCCACGTTGCAGATGTCTACCCGCGCGAAGTTCGTGATTCCCCGCTCTACGTAGGGCAGGAACTGCCACTTGCTGGCGAACTCCTCCCCGATGCCGGTACGGATGACGCTCCAGCCTTGCTCCACCAGGCGTTGCGCGTCCTCGATCAGCCGCGGCCCGAACGCCGCGCCGGTGGTGGCGCACCGCCCCCACCGCCGCCAGCTCACGGCTGCTGACCCCCGACTCGCCCCAGCCGTAGACCCCCTGGTCTGTCTCTACCTTGATCAGCAGCTGGTTCCTGCGACCCACCCACACCGGGAACGGCTTGACGTCGGTGATCTTCATGTCGTGTCAATCCTTACGCGCCTGCCTTCTGCGCCTCGGACTTGAGGATGGGGTCTATCTTGCTCTTGATGTCCAGCGCCACCTGGCGCGCCGGCTTGCTGCCGTTCCAGAGCGAGGCCAGCTCCTCGTTCATGACGCGCAGCACCTCGGTCCAGCCCGCCACTCGTACGTCGACGTGCAGGTACTCGGTGCCCTCTATGAACAGCTTCACGTTCTTGGGTGGCGTTTGCTGGAAACACTGGTTGGTCATCACCGACCGGCGCGACCCGATGGTGCCACCCAGTTGGCAGAGCTGGATCTGCTCCTCGCTGCTGGTTACGTGCTTGAGCAGCGCCCACGCCGCGTCCTTGGCCTTGCTCGATGCGTCCAGCGCCCAGCCCGCGCCGCCGCCCGCCGCCACGTACTTGCCGTTCTTGCCGCGTGGGTGCATCACCGCGTCCCAGGTGAACTTGTCCCCGATGTCGCGCCGCCGGTTGCCCATGCCGGCCGGGGCATCTTCCTGGATGGCCACCTGGCCGTTGTTGAAGTTGGCCCCTTGCGGTAGCGTCTCGGGCCAGATGCGGTGCTTGTGGATCATGTCCTGGATGAACTGCAAGCCCTCGGTTGCCTGTGGCTGGTCCAGCACGCACACCAGATTCTGCTCGTCGATCACCTCGCCGCCGTTGCTCCACACCCATGGCGTCCACATGCGGACGCCCTTGCCGGTGCTGAAGGCGGCCACGTCGGGCTTGGAGAGCCGCCGCGCGGCGTCCAGGAACGCGTCCCACGTCCAGTCGGGGTTCTTCCAGTCCCCGGTGGGCAGCTTGACGCCTTCCTTCTGGAACATGGTGGCGTTATAGAGCAGCTCGCGGTTCGGGAAGTCGCGTGGCATGCCCCACAGCCCGTTGCGGTAGCGGTACTGCTCGATGCCCTTGGGGAAGAAGTCGGCCAGGTCGTGCTTATCGCGCGCCACCAGCGGCTGCACGTCGGTCACCTGCTTGCGCAGCACGTAATCAACCACGTGCTGTGGCTCCCACTCCCACACGTCCGGCGACGTGCCGGATGCCTTGAGCGAGGCGTGCTTGTTCCAATACGCCTCGCCGGCTGAAGGCTGCGCCGCGTTCTCTATCTTGATGCTTGGATACTTGGCCGCGAACGACGCCACCGACTTCGTGTTGCCTTCCAGTGACGCCCCCGCTCCCTCCCAGTTCAGCCAGACGATACTCGCCGGCTGCGTGACCGTCCCACCCGCCGGTCCCCCCGCCGGTGCCGGCCCACCCTGGCCGCACGCAGCGGCCCACGCCGGCGCTGCCGCTGTCAGGGCGATAGACGCTCCAATGAGGCGCCGGCGGCTGACCGCTTCGCGCGGTCGTGCCGTGTCCTCGCGCCGCATGGGCGCAGCAGTTCCAGTCGAGTCCATGAGACTACCCTCTCGTATCCATCATCTTGCCGTGCCCGTCCACCGACGACTGCGCGGCCGGGCCATCGTATCGGTCCACGCGCCGCGGGGCAAGCTCCACACACGTACAGCGCAATGCGCGGCGTCGCCGGCGAGTCGATCTGGCGGCAGCAATAGAGAAGACGCATTCCGGCCGCACCGTCGTACACTGGCCACGCTCGTCCTCTATCCTCACCGCTCACATGACTACCGCCCACCAGTCAGCCGCCCCGCGCGATACTGCCCAGGAACTGCACTACGAGCACGTTCCTGGTTGGGAACAGATGCCTGCCGGCATGGCGCACCTCGATGCGCCGGGCGTCGCTGTCGATTCGCAGGACCGCGTCTACGTGCTCGGCCGGCGCCAGCACGGTGTCCTGGTATACGAGCCCGACGGCCGCTTCATACGGCGCTGGGGCGATGACTTCTTCACGAACCCGCACGGCATCACCATCGGTCCCGACGACAGCGTCTACCTGGTGGACAACGTTGGTCACACCGTCTTCAAGTGCAGTCCGGAGGGCGAGCGGCTGCTCACCATTGGCCCGGCCGGCGTGCCGTCGGATACCGGCTACGACACCAACGCCGGAGACATCGTCGCTCGCACCGCCACCATCAGGCGCGTTGCCGGCCCCTTCAACTCGCCCACTACCCTCGCGGTCGCTCCCGACGGTGACCTCTACATCGCCGATGGCTACGGCAACGCGCGCGTGCATTGCTTCTCGGCGGACGGCACGCACAAGACATCCTGGGGCGAGCCGGGCAGCGCGCCCGGCCAGTTCATGCTGCCGCACGGCATCGCCGTTGCCCCCGACGGGCGCGTTTACGTCGCCGACCGTGAGAACGACCGCGTCCAAGTCTTCTCCGCGGATGGTCAGTTCCTGGACCAGTGGCTCGACCTCCAGCGTCCTACTCAGGTGCGCCTGGACCGCGATGGTCGCGTCTACGTCTCAGAGCTGTGGAAGCGCGAGGGGCTCCGGTCGTTCCGCACCGGCCCGGCCGCGCACGATCGTGAGGGTCGCTTCAGCGTCTTCTCCCCCGATGGCCGCTTGCTTGCCCGCTGGGGTGGCCGGGACACCCTTGATGGCATCCACTCCCCCGGACGCCTCGCCTCTCCGCACGACATCGCCGTCGACTCGCACGGCGACATCTACGTGGCTGAAGTGACCTACGCCGACTGGGGCATGACCGGAGAGCCCGGCTCCGAGTGCCACACGCTCCAGAAGTTCGCGCGCACATACTGAGCCCACCGAAAGGCTCCAGCCATGACGGGGAGCGCCTCACTAGGTGAGCGGACGCTAGCAACCGACGGACGTGCCGAACGCTGCTGCGTGTAGCATAGTGGAGATGACACGCTCCGAACTGCACGACCTGGTAGACGACTTGCCTGAGGACGCCGTGGACGGCGCAGCGATGTTCCTCAAGCAGGTAGTCCAGAGACGCATCGATCCGGATCAGTTGTGGTTCTGGAGCCCAGAGTGGCAGGCCAAAGAACGCGAGGTTGACGCTGGAATCGCGAGTGGAGAGCCGGGAACTCTCCATAAGAGCGACGAAGACTTCCTGGCGGCGCTCCAATCTCGCGTCAAACCCGCAGCGTAGCGTCCTCTCGTGCCCACGCATGAGGAGAGACCTCAGTTCCGGCGTGACTTCGATGCACTGACGCACGAGCAGCAGCAGGCGTTCTTGAGCGCACTGAGGCGGTTCATTGCCGATTTGCGCCGAGGACAGTTTCGGGCGGGTTTCCGAGTGAAGCGGGTGCAAGGGGCAGCCTTCGTCTGGGAGATGACGTGGGCGCCAGATGGCCGCGCGACGTTTGAGTACGGTTCCGAGGTTCGACCCGGTGAGCCACACGTCATCTGGCGCCGGATCGGTACTCACGACATCTTCCGCGTGCCGTAGGTCTTCCCCCGCCCCAATGCTTACCAGATGACGCTATACTTTCGATAGTAGTTATGCGTATTGACATCTGGTCCGACGTCGTCTGTCCCTGGTGCTACATTGGCAAGCGTCGCTTCGAAGAAGCCCTGGAGCAGTTCCCTCACCGTGATCAAGTGGAGGTCGTCCACCGCGCGTTCCAGCTCGATCCAACCTTCCCCAAAGGCGAGACCCGCCCGACCGTGGAGGTGCTCGGCGCCAAGTACGGCGGTGGTCCTTCCGGCGCGCGCCAGATGATGGAGCGCGTCGAGCAGGTCGCCGCCGAGGTGGGGCTGGAGTACCATCTCGCCGGCACCCTCTCCGGCAATACGCTGGATGCCCACCGCCTGCTGCACCTGGCGCGTGAGCGCGGCGTGCAGGACGCTGTGCTGGAGCGTCTCTACCGCGCCTACTTCACCGAGAGCCGCTCGGTCTTCGACCACCAGGCGCTTGCCGACCTGGCTGCCGAAGCCGGCCTGGACCGCGACGACGCGTTGCGCGCCCTCCAGTCCGATGCCTACGCCGCTGCCGCCGCCGCGGATATCCAGGAAGCGCGGGCGCTCGGCATCAGTGGCGTGCCGTTCTTCGTGGTCGACGGCAAGTACGGGATCTCCGGCGCCCAACCCACCGCGCTCTTCTCCCAGGCGCTCACCCAGGCGTGGGCCGAGAGTCACCCACTCACCACGCTCGGCTCCCCCGCGGGAGCTCGCACTGCAGGCGAGGGCGGTGAGGCGTGCGAAGACGGCAGCTGCGCCGTAGACGCTGTGGTGCCGGCCCTGGCGGCAGACCGCCACTAGCGGCTCGGGCAGGTGCGGGGAGCGTGTCTCTCCCAGACTGGTCCGTTAGAGCTAGCCTCACTGGGCTATTCGCTGGTTTCCTTGCGCTGCGCTGGCGATGCTTGGCTGGTAATGGCTAAGGCATTCACGGAGTTCGCGCGGCAGGACAGCGTTTTCATCGGCACGCCGGCCATGCCGGTCACGCCGGCACCGTCACGCAAGAGGACCGGCCGTGGCCGCTTTGCGGCTACGCTTGGTTCCGTCTCGCTGGCAGCGGCACTGGCAAGCACGGCGCTCGCCGCCGCGTGCACACCGGGTGGCATCGCGTGGGCGCCGTTCGGCTCGGCCGGCAGAGTTCCCAGCGTCCAGCCAGCCCCTGCGCTGCCCGCGCCGGCTGCCCCCGCCGAGCCTGCGCCCGCGGCCGTAGTCCCACTACGCACAGAGATCGAGCCGGGCGCGCCCGATACGGCGCTGACGGTGCCGGCTATCGCGCGACCCAACCTGCCGCCGCGCGCGGCGTGGCAGCCGCCCGAAGTGGCGCGCGTGCCCTATCCGGCGCGGATCGAGCGCTGGCGGCCACTGGTGCGCGAAGTCATGGCCGAGGAGTGGCAGGCCGGCACGCTGGACGGGCTGGCGCAGCGCCTGGACGACGACCTGGTGCTGGCGATGATGCAGCAGGAGAGCCAGGGCAATCCGCGCGCTCAATCGC
The DNA here is from genome assembly GCA_902805635.1 of uncultured Chloroflexota bacterium. Lineage (GTDB taxonomy): Bacteria > Chloroflexota > UBA11872 > UBA12225 > UBA12225 > CADCTC01. The sequence goes on along the minus strand of CADCTC010000170.1, from coordinate 19,139 downwards.
CGGTAGGCGCGCGCGGCCTGATGCAGGTGATGCCGCGGACGTTTGCCATCATGATGACGGGCAACGCGTCGCTCGTCTCGGCGATCGATCCTGATGCGTTCTGGGATGAGCGCTCCAACGTGCGCGCAGGTATCCGCTACATGGCGCTGGCGCTGCAGAACCACGACGGCAACCCCTACTGGTCGCTCGCGTCCTACAACGCCGGCATTGGTCCGGCCAAGCGCTGGCGCCTGGCCGGTCTATACGCCGTGCCACCTACCGGGGGCTACACCGAGACAGCGCACTACACCCAGGTCATCATGCGCAGCTACCTCGCGCACCGTCCCGGCCTGAACCTGTACGTCCCCACCGCCATGCCGCAAGAGCACGTGCCCGGCGCGCTGGAGGTGCTGCGCAACTTCCGCCGCTGAAGACGCCGACGGTCCGAGGGCGCTGAGTCAGATTACTCTGAGTTTGCCCACGCCTCCATCAGGCTGAGCAGCAGCCACAGTAGCGCCAGGATGCCGGCGCCGCCCAGCACGATGCTCACCGTCACTACGGCCGCCGTCCCGCCATACCACATCCACAGCAGGCCCCCGCCGGCCAGCGCCACGATGGCAAAGCCACCAGCCGCCAGCCGCCGCTCGGTGTGTCCCCGCAGCCGGTCGCTCTCATGGGTGATGCGCGTGCGCTGCGGTTTCATGGTGTCACCTGTAGTCAATTGAGCGTAGCGATCAGGCCACTCAACGATAGCGGTCCCACGACGCTAGTGGCACTGGCAGCAGGGTACGCTCTGTGACGAGCCCCTGTGCGGACCCGTCCAAGCCCTTTAGCAATCGTGGTGCTCCTGGCGCTCGCCGGGGTGTTGGTGTTCGCCGGCGCCAGCGCATGGAACGCCTTCCGCACCTTCCAGCGCGCCGCCGCTCCACCCGGCGCCGCAGACGCCGCACGCGTGCGCGACTTCATTCCCCTGGACGCCGTTGCCCGGCGCAATGGCGTGCCGGTGGCGGTGCTGCTGGATGCGCTGCGCGCCGCCGGTTTCACCGCCGAGCCGCAGCGCATCCTCCCTGAGCTGCCACCCGGCGCCGGTCCCTTCCGCCGCCCGCAGGAGACGCCAACCGAGCGACTGCTGCCGCCCGAGCAGCAGTCGCTGCGCCAGGTCGCGCGCCAGTCCAACCGCCAGCCCTCAGATGCAGTGCGCGTGGTCCAGGAGGCAATTGTCGGATACGGGCCTCGCGCGACCCCTGAACGCCGCGCGCCCGGCGGCCCTGGTGGCGCAGGCGCTCCAGGCAGGCCACGCCCGTCCGGGGGTCCTCCCCCGTGATGGCCCGGTGACGTCTGTGGACGGTATTGGCGACACGCTGCTGGGTCTGCTCCCTACGTATGGCTATTACGTGGTGGGCGCTTCCGCATTCGCCGGCGCGGCCGGCTTGCCCATGCCGGTATCGATTCTGCTGCTCGCTGCCGGCGCGCTCACGGCGGAGGGAGTGCTCGACTATGTACCTGTGGTGCTCGCCGCACTCTTCGCGGCAGTGTTCGGAGACTGCACGGCGTACGCGCTCGGTCGCGTCGCGGGACGGCCACTGCTGGAGCGCGCCGGCCCGTACCTGCGCATTTCTCCAGGCGCCATTGACGCCGCCGAGCGTGGCTTCGGCCGCTGGGGTGGTGGCGCGGTTTGGATCACCCGCTGGCTGCTCACCGCCGCCGGCCCCATCGTGAGCGTGCTTGCGGGAACCGAACGCTACCCATTCCGGAGCTTCGTGCTCTTCTCGCTCGCGGGAGAGGCCATCTGGGCCGCCGGCTACGCCGGCCTTGGCTGGCTCTTCAGCGACAACTGGGATGCCCTGCTGGCCCTGCTTGAGAGCGTCGGCTGGGTCGTCGCCGCCGTGATCGCGGCCGTGGCTCTCGCCGTGCTCGCGTGGCGACTGCTGCGTCCGCAGGGGTACGTCGGGCGGCTGGACGGCACTAGTGGCGGAACACCTCTAGCTTGAGCGCCTCCGGCTTGCCCAGCCACATGGCGTGCTCGGTGTGGTCCTTGTAGCCGTCGTCGATGTTTGGGTGCACCAGCACACTGTGCTGCCCGTGGTGCTGCATCATCCACAGCGCCGCAGCCGCGAAGTTCGCGCGGTCTACCCACAGGCTCCAGATGGGAAAACGGTGCGGCCCTACCGGCGTGCTGCGCACCGGCGGCAGCTGGAACCCGAACGTTGCCTCCCGCTTCAGCTGCTCTCGCACTTCCAAGGCCAACTCCCGTGAGCCATCGTCGAAATAAAAATGAAAGTGGAAGTCTTCGCTCAGCCCTGGCGTGCCTTCCAGCAACTCACCGTCGGTATCGGCAAACAGGGCAAGCGGCGGCCTAGTCGTGGTGTCTTGGGTTTGGTTCTGGCTCATGGCGTTTCTCCGCCCGGCGGTTCAAGTACCGTCACGTTGCCTCCCGTGAGGTGGACATAGGTCACGGCGTAATTGTTGGTGTAGTCGCTCTCGAGTACCGAACGGTCCGGATTCACCCGCACCTGTAGCGCGTAGACGCCGTCCGGTACGCCGGTTACGTCAAGGAACTGCCCTTCCAGCCAGCTATCGTACACGTCTGCCCAGCCCGGGGCGATCCCTTGCTCCACCGGCTGACACCATGTGTACCAGGCGCGCGGCGACGTGGAAGCCCAGAACGGCGTGACGGCATAGCTGTTCTGGAGACACCACGTCACCTTGTCACCGCCCGCTGCCCACACCACCGGCTCGCCACGGTCTCCCACCGCCCACAGGTCGTACAGGGCGAAGCCGCGGTCGAAGTGCCAGTGGGCGTGTGGCACGTGCCAGATGAATTCGCCGATGTCCTTGTCCGCCGCCGTGCCTTCGTGTCGGTAGATCTGCCTCCTCCACGCGCTGCGCGTCGCCTACTTCTTCGGCGTGGACGGGCGCCTGCCACGGGCAGAGCAGCGGAACAAGCAGAAGTAGCGTCAGCTGGAAACGCAACACATGCACACGGATCGATACGTGCACGTTGCTCCCAGACCGATCAGTCACGTCAAGCTGCGCCCGGCGACGTCAGTATCTGTGCCAGCTTTGGCACCTGCGGGTGCCGCGGACACGCGGCACGCGCAAGGTAGTCTGGATCCTACGACGGGCCAATGGGCCGTGGTTGGATTGCGCCCTCGGCGCAGGCACGCCGCCTAATCGGGCTCCAGCGGCACAGCCGGCACGAACGGCGCCAGCGGCGCGCCCTGCGCTTCCACGTACGCCAACAGCTTGGCGCGCTGCTCCGCCACTACAGCACTATAAGCCGGGTCGCCCGCCAGGTTGCGCATCTCGCCTGGGTCCGCCTCCGGCTCGTACAGCTCTTCGGCCGGTTTGGCCGCCGCTACCTGCTCGCCCATTGCAGGCGGCTCGGGTGCTGTGTAGTAGATGTACTTCCATCGCGCGTCGCGGCGCATGTAGAACGGCCGCCCGGTGTCCAGCGCGAATTCGCCGAACGCGAACTCCTTGCCCGGCTGCGACGGATCGTGCAGCACCGGCAGGAAGCTGGCCCCGTCCAGCGGCTGGCTGCGCGCCGCCAGGTCGACTCCGCACGCCTCCAACAGCGTCGGCGCGAAATCCGCCTGGTCCACCAGCGCCGCCGTGCGCTGCCCAGCCGGGATACGTCCCGGCAGCCGGGCGATCAGCGGGATATTTGCCGACGGCTCGAAGAAGTTGAACTTGGCGCGCAGGCCATGCTCGTTCTGCATATCGCCGTGGTCGGTGGTGTAGAGCACCAGCGTGTTCTCGGCCAGCCCGAGCGCCTCCAGCGCGTCCAGCACCCGCCCCACGCACGCGTCCAGGTGGGTCACGTTGCCGTAGTACTTGGCCATGAACCGGCGCTGCCAAGCGTCGCCATCCGGCGTGCCCGCGCCGGGGTACGGCTTCGGCCGCGCTTGGCGCGGGACGCGTTCCAGGTCACCGGGGATCACCGGCACGTCTGGCATGTCCTCCGGCCGGTACGTATCGTATTCCCTGGGCGGCGCGAACGGGTTGTGCGGCTTGAGGAAGCTGACGACGGTGAACAGCGGCTCGTCGCGGTACTCGCTCAGGAACCGGATCGTCTCGCGCGCGATGAAGCTTTCGAAGTGGTCCGGCTCGTCGAGCACTTCAGGTGGGTTGAGCTCCAGCAGCTGGCGCGGCGCTTTCGGATCCACCCACGGGCTGCGGTCGCGCTCGAAGTACATCGTCAGCCAGGGTGAGCCCGAGCCACTGTCGTCGGCCCCCATGGCCTCGGTGAACACGCGCGTTTTCGGCCCCAGATAGTCGTAGTAGTGGCCCATGTCCACGTAGTAGTCGAACCCGTGGGTCTGCGCGTCCACCGGGTGCATCTTGCCCAGGAAGGCGGTGGCGTAGCCCGCCTGCGAGAAGTGGTGCGCGGCGGTGCGCTCGCGCAGCGGCAGCGGCGTACGGTTGCCCACCGAGCCATGGTGGTGCGGATAGCGCCCGGTCAGCATCGTGAACCGCGCCGGCACGCATACCGGGTACGAGCAGTAGGCGTGCTCGAAGGTGACTCCCTCACCCGCCAGCCGGTCCAGCCGCGGCGTCTGGACGATAGTGTTGCCGTAGCACCCCAGCGCCCGTGATGAGTGCTGGTCGCTCATCAGCCACAGCACGTTGAGCGGTCGGCTATTCGTGCTCATCGCGGGTTCCTCCAGGCAAAGCGCTTGCGGCAGCGGTCAGGCAAGGCCGCGCTCCGCCGCGGATTCCGCGATCACACGGCGGTCGCCCGCGAGCTTCGGCTGCCATTCCGTGGCCCAGCGTGCCTCGATCCCGGCGCGCCACCCCTCGGCCGCTGCGCGAAGCTCGGCCACCAGTTCTGGCCGCGCGCCCGCCAGGTTCTCTTGCTCGCCCATGTCCTCGACCACGTTGGCCAGGAACACGTCGTCTTCGGCCGGCGCGCCCTCCACCAGCTGGCCGTTGAGCACCAGCTTCCAGTCGCCGCGCCGCACCGCCGTCTGCTGTCCCATCTCCCAGAAAATCTCGTCGTGAGGCGACGCGGCGCGCTCGGCCACCATCGCGGTCACGTCGCGTCCGTCTAGCTCGTACGCGGCGGGGTCCCCGCCCGCGGCGGCCAGAAGCGTCGGGAAGATGTCCATCGCCACGCCTGGCTCGTCGAGCACCTGGCCGGCCGGGATGCGCTCCGGCCAGGACATGATGGCCGGCATCCGAATGCCGCCGTCGTAGAGGCTGAACTTGTGCCCCTTCAGCTTCCCTGCGCTGCCGCCGTAGTAGGGGTCCTCGGTCCGGCCGTCCAACCAGTTGCGCGATTCGCGCGACGGACCGTTATCGCTCTGGAAAAAGACCAGCGTGTTGTCGCGCGCGCCCTGCCGCTCCAGCTCGGCCATCACCGCGCCCACCGCATCGTCCATCGCGGAGATCATCGCCGCCATGATCTGGCGGTCCCACGCCAGGTCGGGGAAGCGATCCTTGTATTTCTGCGGCGCGTGCATCGGGTAGTGCGGCGCGCTGAACGGTACGTACAGGAAGAAAGGCTCCTCCGACTTCGCCGCCTGGCGCACGTACTCCACCGCACGCTCGGCCACCATATCGGTGAAGTACTCGCCGTCGCGCCATACCTCGTCGCCGTTCTCCCAGAGGTCGTGCAGCGGATTCGTCCGGTGGTTCGCCACTCCGGCGCGCTGCTTCACCTCCAGCGGCTGGTTCATCCACCAGTAGCAGATGTGCGAGTAGTAGTCGATGCACCCCGCCATGAAGCCAAACCACTCGTCGAAGCCGTGGTCATGCGGGCGCGACCCCTCGGCCAGTCCCAGGTGCCACTTCCCGAACATCGCTGTCTGGTAGCCGAGCGGCTTGAGCGCTTCCGCCAGCGTGGGCACTTCCGGGGGCAGGCCACTCGCGGTGCGGTGGCTCGTCAGGATTGACCGTACCCCTGCGTTGCCCGGATAGCGTCCGGTGAGCAGCGACGCGCGCGACGGCGAGCAGACCGGAGAGTTGGAGTACCAGTTGGTGAAGCGCGCCCCGGAGGCGGCCAGTGCGTCGAGGTGCTGCGTCCTGAAGTCGGTCGCCCCCATACAGGAGAGGTCTCCGTACCCCTGGTCGTCCGTGTAGAAGATGATGAAGTTGGGCCGGGACTCTTGCGCCATGGTGACCTCTGCTCCTTGGTTGGGTGGTGCCGCTTCTGCCTGCGCTGCCGCTAGCCCACCGGCTTCTTGAGCACGGGATCCACCTTGGCCTTGATGCTGGCGGCGACCTGCTGGGCCGGCTTCTGCCCCGACCAGAGCGCCATCAGCTCCTCATTCATGATGGTGTCCACCTCGTCCCAGTTCGGTACGCGCGGGTCGATGTGCAGGTAGTCACTCCCATCCACGAACAGCTTGATGTGTTCCGGCGGGCTCTGTACGAAGCAGCTGTTAGTCATCACCGAGCGGCGTGAGCCGATTGTTGCACCGAGCCCACAGAGCTGAAGCTGCTCCGCCTGGCTACTAATGTGCTTGAGCAGCTCCCACGTGGCATCGGGCACCTTTGTGCTTGCGCCGATGTTCCATCCGGCGCCGCCGCCCGCCGCCACGTACTTCCCGTTCTTGCCGCGCGGGTGCATCACGGCGTCCCAGGTGAACTTGTCGGCCACGCCACGGCGCACGTTGCCCAGCATGATCGGCGCGGTCTCCTGGATGGCGATGCCGCCGTTCTGGAAGTTCCTGCCCTGGGGTGGCGTCTCCGGCCACACGCGGTGCTTGTGGATCAGGTCCTGGAGGAACTGCAGCGCTTCCACCGCCGGCGGCTGCGTCAGCGTGCACTCCAGCTTGGTCTCGTCAAACACTTCGCCGCCGTTGCCCCACACCCACACCGCCCACTGGCGGATGCCCTTGCCGGTGTTGAACCCAAACACCGAGCCATCCGCCGCCGTCACGCGGCGCGCGGCGTCAAGGAACGCGTCCCACGTCCAGTTGGGATTTTTCCAGTCCGAGGCGGGCAGTGGCACGCCCGCCTTCTGGAATGCCGTGACGTTGTACACCAGCTCGCGGTTGGGGAAGTCGCGCGGCAGCGCCCACAGGTCGTTCTTAATGCGGTACTGGTCCAGCGCGCGCGGGACGAAGTCAGACAGGTCGTACTTGTCACGCGTCACGTAGCGCCCGATCGGCAGAACCAGCTTCCGCGCCACCAAGTCGGCGACGTCTCTGGCGCTCCCCTCAGCGAGGTCGGGTGCCGTGCCGGCCGCGACCAGGGAAAAGAACTTGGCGTAGTAGGCATTGCCGGCTTCCGGCTGCGCGGCGTTCTCCACCGTGATGTTAGGGAACTTCGCCTTGAACGTCTCGATGGACTTGTTGTTCCCCTCCAGGTTCACGCCGGTGCCTTCGAAGTTGAACCAGACCACGCGCGCCGGCTTGTCCAGCGACGCCGCCGGCGCGGCCTGCTCACCCGCGGACCCGTTGCACGCCGCCAGCGCTGTCGTCCCGCCAAGTGCCAACCCCGCCGCCCGCAGCGCAGCGCGGCGCGTGCGCGGCGTTCGCGATGCACACATGTGCGTACACGTATGGTCCATTATCATCGTGCAGCTTACCATCGTCTTCCCCTGGACGGCCAAGTGCGGCGGGCAGCGGGGGCGCTCACGGCTGATAGACCGCCGATAGGACATATGGCCATATGAAGGAGAACCGACGCCCCAATGACGGAGCAGCGCCCACCCAACATTCTCTTCATCATGATGGACCAGTTGCGTCATGACGCGCTGGGCTGCACCGGGGGCTGGGTCCGCACCCCGAACATCGATCGCATCGCCGCGTCCGGTGTTCGCTTCGTCAACTGTGTCACGACCTCTCCCATCTGCATCCCCGCCCGCTTCGGCCTCGCCACCGGTCAGTATCCCCACAACATGGGCATCTGGCAGAACCGGACCTACACGCTGTCACCCGACGCATCCACGTGGATGCAAGTGATCCGTGACGCGGGCTACCGGACCAGCGTCTTCGGCAAGACCCATCTGCACCCGCACGCCCTCCCGCCCGACTTCCTCGACTTGCGCGAGAAGGAGCACCTCCTCCACGCCTATGGACTCGACGACGTGGACGAGCTCACCGGGCCGCAAGCGGCGGTGAGCACGCTGAGCAACCTCACGGCACGTTGGGAAGCGAAGGGCCTCTGGGACGCGTTCAAGGCCGACGTGCGCGAGCGAGTCGCCAGCAAGCCACACCTGGTCCGGCCCACCGTCCTGCCGCTCGAGGACTACTACGACGTGTACGTGGGCGAGCAGTCCAGCCGTTACCTGCGCGAGTACCGCCGCGACCAACCCTGGTTCTGCTGGGTCAGCTTCCCCGGCCCGCACGAGCCGTGGGACGCGCCCGAGCCGTACGCATCCATGTACGACCCGGCTAGCATGCCGCCGCCACTGGGACCTATCGCCGACGCCGCCCCTCGGCCAAAAGGCAACCTGGATCTGCAGGTGTCTCGTCGCCCCACGCTCGAGCCGGGCGAAGTCGAAGCGATGCGCGCCAACTATGCCGGCAACGTCTCGCTGCTCGACGAGCAGGTGGGCCGGCTCCTCGACGCGGTGGAGAGTCGCGGAGAGCTAGACCACACAGTTATCGTGCTCACCTCCGACCACGGCGAGCTCAACGGGGACCACGGGCTGATCAAGAAGGGGAACTTCCTCGACGGCGCCGTCCGCGTCCCGCTGATCGTGCGCACACCCGGTATCGTCCATTCCGCCGCCGCTGGCCGCGTGAGCGAGGCACTCGTCGAGCTGATCGACGTCGGCCCCACGCTGGTAGACCTGGCCGGCGGGGCCATCGGCTTTGAACAGTTCGCCCGGTCGCTGCAGCCCGTCCTAGAAAGTCCGGACGCCCAGCACCGTGCCGAGGTGGTATCTGAGTTCCGTGGCGAGATCATGATGATGGACCATCGCTGGAAGATGGCGGTTAACGGCGACGGCGAGCCCTACCTGCTCTTCGACCGGCAGGACGATCCCGACGAGCGCCGCAACCTCGCCGGCAGCCAGGAGACTAGAGAGGTGGAGCGCGATCTCCAGGTCCAGCTCTTCCAGCGCCTGGTGCGCACTCAGCGAGATTCGCCCTGGCCGGCCGCCGCCGGCCAGGGAGCTTCCTCTAGCGTCGTCGGCGACGCTATCGGGTAGGATGCGCGTCATGTCAGCCAGGCGAGCCATGCCAACAGCACCGGGCGGTCAGGAGGCGGCGATGGACTACCGAAAGATGGGCGCAAGTGATCTGGAGGTGTCGGCCATCGGCTTCGGCTGCTGGGAGCTCGGCGGCACCTACGGCGCTATCGACGAGACAGAGGCGGTCGCCGCAATCGATCGGGCGCTCGATCTCGGCGTCACCCTATTCGACACCGCGCCGGGGTACGGCCTGGGCCACTCGGAGCAGGTGCTAGGCCGCGCCCTGGGGGCGCGGCGCCGGGACATCGTGCTGGTCAGCAAGACCGCCGTGAGCTGGGACCCGGTTACCTTCACGCGCAAGATGGACTCGCGCTATTCCACCGTCAAGCAGATCGCCGAGGAGAGCCTGCGCCGCCTCGGCACCGACTACCTGGATCTGCTCCTGATCCACTGGCCGGACATCGACACGCCGCTCCAGGAGACGATGCGCGCGCTCACCGATCTGGTGGCCGAGGGCAAGACGCGCTACATCGGCGTCTCGAACTACACCGCCTACGAGCTGCAGGAGTCAAAGAAGCACGCGCCAATCTGCGCCGATCAGGTTGGCTACAACTTGTTCGACCGACGCTGGGAGCGTCAGATGTTCCCGGCCGCGCAAGAGCTTGGCATCGGCGTCATGGCGTATGGCCCGCTCGCCCACGGGCTGCTCACCGGCGCCATGGGGCGGGGCACCACGTTCCCCGGCAAGGACTGGCGCGCATCCGGCTTGGTCTTCGGCCAGTCACTCTTCGCGCCGGAGCACCTGCCGCACAACCTGGAGGTCGTCGAGCAGCTCAAGGCACTGGCCGCCCGGCTGGACACCACGCTGCCGCGCCTCGCGCTGGCGTGGACGCTCCGCCATCCTGCCGTGTCGGTGGCTCTGAGCGGCTGCCGTACCCCACACGAGATAGAAGAGAACGTGCGCGCGCTCGAGCTCACGCTGTCCGCCGGCGTGCTGGCCGAGATCGACGCGATCATGGCCGGCGCCGCCGGCCAGGTGGATCGAGTGCCCGGGCTGCACCATCTGCCTGGCGTCGCCCGCGGCGTCGATACCGTCACGGGCACGCTGCCCACGAGCATGCCGTTGCTGCCGTAGCCCCGGCTCAGACGCCGCACGTCTCCGTCACGCGGTAGACCTGGTGAACTGTCGAGCCGCTATTGCCCCCGCGCGATGTGCCACCGCCAGGCAGGTGGATCCAGCCGTCTAGCACCGCCGAGCCGGTGACGCCGTGCACCGGCACCGGCAGCGACTCCAGTGCGTGCCACGTATCGGTCCAGGGGTCATATCGGTCGTGCTGCGGGAAGATCCCCAGCGGGTGCGCGTCGTTCCCCTCACCGCCAAAGACGTAGAGGCAGCCCTGCGCGCCTATCCCGTTCACTCCTGCCCGCACTGCCGGCAGCGGCGTCCGCGCCGACCACGTCCGCTCCACGGGGTCGTAGACCTCAAGCGCGCCTGTCATCTCGCTGCCCACACCTGCGCCGAAGCGGCCACCCGCGACGTACACCTTGCCGCCAATGGCGGCAGCCGCCAGGTGGTTGCGCGCCGTCGGCAGGTCGGGCAGCACCTCCCACGTGTCGGTCTGCGGGTCGTACGCCGCGAAGTCGGCGCCGCGCGGCGGACGCCCTCCGGCGACGTAAATCTTCCCGTCGATCACTGCCGCTGCGCCGGAGCTACGTGCC
>CADCTC010000170.1:0-8343 GCA_902805635.1 uncultured Chloroflexota bacterium | reverse complement strand
TGCCGTCGGCATCGGCGTCCGGACCGTCCACATAGCGGTGGCAGGGTCGTATTCGAGTGTGATGTTGACGTAGGTCGCGGCGCCGCCGACCCCGGCCAGTCCGTTCGGCCCGGCGATCTCGCCGCCGATGACGTACAGCTTGCCGTTGACACCGGCAGCCACCGTGTGGTGCAGTGGCATGGGCAGCGGCGTCGTCACTTCCCAGCGGTCCTCGGCGGCGACGTACACCTGCACCGTCGGCTGCACCGCCCTGGTGGAGGGATAGCCGCCGATCACGTAGATGCGACCGTCCACCTCCGCCGCCGCCGTCTCAGAGTTCGGCGCCGGCAGCGGCGCTCGTGTAGCCCAGGGACTCTCCACCGCCTGCGCCCGCACCGACGGCGGGCCGTGCACGCCGGCCTGAGCGGCAAGGGTCATGCCGGCGCCGAGGAGCGCCACGATGGCGAGGGCGCCCGTGCCGGTACGCAGCGGCGAGGTCCGCATCTTAGGGGGTGCCGGCAATTGCTTGCTCATGACCATTTATGAAGCGTACGTCATGCCCCTTGTCGCTGATCAGCAGCCTCCAGCGTGTACAACCGCTGGCAACATGATCGACCTCACCACCCAGCTGAATGCGCTGTGCGACGCACACCCCTTCCACACTGGCTGGTGCCTGAAGGACCTGCGCACCGGCGCCACCGCGGATCGTCACGGCCACACCGTCGTGCCATCCGCCAGCACGCGCAAGATCGCCATCCTCATGGCCGCGCTCAAGGCCGTCCACGAAGGCACCCTTTCTCTCGAGCAGCCGGTGGCCATCACCGCCGAGTACCAGGTTAGCAACAGCGGCGTCTTTCAGCACTTTCGCCCCGGCTTCACCATCGCCTTGCATGACGTGCTGGTGATGATGATCGTCGTCAGCGACAACGCCTGCACCGGCACCATCGCCGACATGCTCGGCCTTGACGCCATTAACGCGCTGTGTCGCTCCATCGGCATGGCCGGCACCACCCATCGTGAGACCATCCCGCGCTCTACCCTCCGCGTGCAGCCCGCGCCGGCCGCCGGCCAGGAGCAGCCGCCCACCGGCGTTCCGTCTGGTGGCTCTCGCCTCAACGAGACCACTCCCGCCGACGTTGGCCTTTTGCTCGACCTCATGCTGCGCGGCAGCGGCGATCCCGCGGCAGCCGCGCAGCTTGGCTGCACCCCCGAGCTGTGCCGCCTGGCGCTCGACATCCTCTCCTGGCAGAAGCTCAACACCCGCCTGCCGCTGCTCCTGCCTGTGGGAGCCAAGGTGGCCCACAAGACCGGCACCGGCGGCCACTGCTACAACGACGCCGGCATCGTCTACCGCAATGGCGGGCCACGCTTCATCCTCACCGTCTACACCAACAAGGTGCCCAAGCAGCTACCCGACGGCAGCTCCGCGTCCGGCGCCACCTCCCTCCTCATCGGCCGGCTTGCCCGCGCCTGTTGGGACGCTATGCCCTAGTCCAAGCCTCCCGCCGCCTGCATCTGGATAGGCTCGTCTGTCCCACCGGAAACTGGTGCGAAAACCGGGTGGTCTCGTCCTTTCTATCTCTATGGAGGGAGTACGACCTGAATGCCAGTAGCTACCCGAGCTGGCACGTTTGTAAGAGAACCTGCGCCAAACCGCGCCAAAGTGTTCCACCAGCAATTGCCGCAGCGCACACAGCTACCGGTAACGGTGGAAAGGTAAGAAAACCTGCGGCAACCTGCGGCAAACTGCATCATCAAATCGAGGTGTGGTGCGCGCTCCGCGCTCACACCGGGAGCAAGGGCAGCAACCTATGGCCGAACAGAAGAGTGATAGTGGGCGAGCACGTGTCGCGGTCGTCACCGGCGCCGCCAGTGGGATTGGCGCCGCCGTCGCCACTCGCCTAGCGCGCGACGGCTTCAGCGTCGCCGTCGCGGACCTGGACCTCGCGCGTGCCGAGCAGGCGTCAGCGCCGCTCCCCGGCGGCGCGTTTGCCGTGCAGGTAGACGTGGCGCGAGAGGCGAGCGTACGCCAGATGGTCGAGATGGTGCTTGGCCGCGCGGGGCGCATCGACGCGCTGGTCAACAACGCCGGTATCGCCGGCCAGTCGGCCAGGTGCTGGGAGCTGCCTGACGGCGAGTGGGAGAAGGTGCTGGGCATCGACCTCAACGGCGTCTTTTACGGCTGCCGCGCCGTCCTACCCCACATGCTCGAGCGCGGCAGCGGCCGCATCGTCAACGTCGCCTCCATCGCCGGCAAGGAAGGCAACCCCAACGCCGTGCCCTACTCCGCCGCCAAGGCCGGCGTCATCGGCCTCACCAAGGCCATCGCCAAGGAAGTCGCTACCCAGGGCGTCCTGGTCAACTGCGTCACCCCCGCCGTCATCGAGACGCCCATCCTGGCCCAGGTCAGCCAGGCGCACGTCGACTACATGGTCTCCCGCATCCCCATGGCCCGCACCGGCCGCCCCGATGAAGTCGCCGCGCTTATCTCCTGGCTCTGCTCAGACGAGTGCTCCTTCTCCACCGGCGCCGTCTTCGACATCTCCGGCGGGCGGGCTACTTATTAGTGGTGGCCGGTGTCCTCTCGACGGTGTCGCCGCTTACGTCCGGCCAGGCAGCGGCGCCCCCTGTTCCGCCAAGTACTTCAACAGCAGCTTCCGCTGCTCGGCCACCACGTCCGCGTACTCCGGCCGCACCGCGAGGTTGTCTAGCTCGCCGGGGTCAGCTTGGGGGTCGTACAGCTCCTCGTTCGGTCCGTTGCCCGACGCGGTGTAGAGGATGTACTTCCAGCGCGCCTCGCGCCGCATGTAGAAGGGCTGGTTGCCGTTGAGCGCGTACTCGCCAAAGGCGAACTCCTTGCCCGGCGCGGCCGGGTCATCTAGGACGCGCGCGAAGCTCGCTCCGTCCAGTGCCTGGCTGCGCGGCGCCGGATCTACTCGCGCGAGGTCCAGCAGCGTCGGCACGAAGTCGCCCTGGTCTACCAGCGCATCGGTTGCGGCCCCAGCCGGCACGCGGCCCGGCAGGCGCGCCAGCAGCGGGATGCGCGACGACGGCTCGAAGAAGCTGAACTTGCCGCGTAGGCCGTGCTCGTAGAGCATCTCGCCGTGGTCGGTGGTGTATATCACCAGTGTGGTCTGAGCCAGCCCGAGCTCCTCCAACGCGTCCAGCACCCGCCCCACGCACGCGTCCAGGTGGGTCACGTTGCCGTAGTACGCCGCCAGGAAGCGCCGCGCCCAGTCGTCTCCCTCTGGCGTGCCCGCCTCCGGCGCGCCGCGCTGCCGTGCCTGGCGCGGGATGTTCTGCACGTGCGCCGCGTCCCATGCCGGCAGCGGCATGTCCTCCGGCCGGTACATGGCTGCGTACTCCGCCGGCGGCGCGAACGGGTTGTGCGGCTTCAGGAAGCTCGCCACCACGAACAGCGGCTCGTCTCGGTAGGTCTGCAGGAACCGGATTGTCTCGCGGGCGATGAAGCTTTCGAAGTGGTCTTCCTCCGGCCGCGTCTCGCGCGGGCGCAGCGTCTCAGCCGGCATCGCGGCTTTCGGCTCGTCGTCACGGAACCAGGGGCTCAGGTCGCGCCCACCGGGACGCGCCAGGTGCTTCTGGTACATCGTGACCCATGGCGAGCCCGATCCGCTGTCGTCGGCTCCCATGCCGCGCGTGAACACTTCCGTCTTCGGCCCCAGGTAGTCGTAGTAGTGGCCGAAGTCCACGTAGTAGTCGAATCCGTGGGTCTGCGCGTCCACCGGGTGCATCTTGCCCAGGAAGGCGGTGGCGTAGCCGGCGTGCGAGAAGTGGTGCGCGGCGGTGCGCTCGCGCAGCGGCAGCGGCGTACGGTTGCCCACCGCGCCGTGGTGGTGCGGGTAGCGCCCGGTCAGCATGGTGAACCGCGCCGGCACGCACACCGGGTACGAGCAGTACGCCCGGTCGAACCGCAGCCCTTCGCTCGCCAGCCGGTCCAGTCGCGGCGTCTGCACCACGCTGTTCCCGTAGCACCCCAGTGCGCGCGATGAGTGCTGGTCGCTCATCAGCCACACCACGTTCAGCGGCCGTTCCTGGTTAGAGCTTCCCGTCATGCGCCAGATTGAAGCACACGGCCCTACAGCCCACCGGGCAGGGTGTTCCCAGTGTTCCGAGGTTCCCAGTTCGCCCGCATGTTCCACTCAGGCCCTCTCCTGTGGGAGAGGGCGGGTGAATGCGCGGAGCGCAGAGGGCCGGACCCTGGGAAGGCCGGGTGAGGTCTGCGCGGCCACTTCGCACGCGCAGCATGCACAATACTCCGATGCAAGACTCTGCACCCCTCCCGACGCGCTCCCACGGCTCGCAAGCCGGGCAGTCCCGCCCCAACGTCGTCGTCATCCTGGTGGACGACATGGGCTACTCGGACATCGGCTGCTACGGCTCCGAGATTCGCACCCCCAACCTAGACAGCCTCGCCGCCGGCGGCGTGCGCCTGACCCAGTTCTACAACGGCGCCCGCTGCTGCCCCACCCGCGCCTCGCTGCTCACCGGGCTGTACCCCCACCAGGCCGGCATCGGCCACATGGTCAACCACCTGGGCGTGGCGCCCTACCAGGGCTACCTCAACGACCGGTGCGTCACCATCGCGGAGGCGCTGCGGCCGGCCGGCTACCGCACCATCATGTCGGGCAAGTGGCACGTCGGGGGCCGCTATGAAGTTCCGCCGGAGACCTGGCATGCTGGCGACCCCGGCCATCCCACGCCGCTCCAGCGCGGCTTCGATAGGCAGTTCGGCACCATGGCCGGCGCTGGCTCGTACTTCAACCCGCACACGCTCATGCTGGAGGGTGAGTTCGTGGAGCCCAACGACCCGCGCGTGCCGCAGGACCCGGACGGCGGCGTGTTCTATTACACCGATGCCATCGGACGGTACGCCGCGCAGCAGATCGAAGAAGCCAGCCGGGCCGGCGGTGGCAGTGGTGCGGAGAGAACGAGACAGCCCTTCTTCCTCTATGCCGCGTACACGTCTCCCCACTGGCCGCTGCACGCACTGCCTGAGGACATCGCGCGCTACCGGGGCCGCTACCGCGGCGGCTGGGACCGGCTGCGCCAAGAGCGGCGCGCGCGCCAGAAGGAGCTGGGTCTCTTCCCCGCCGACTGGGAGATCACACCGCGTGACGAGAAGGCGCCGGCCTGGGACTCGCTCTCACCGGAGCGCCAGGACTGGGAAGACGCCCGCATGGCCGTCTACGCCGCCCAGGTGGAGCGCATGGACTACAGCGTTGGCCTGATCCTGGACGCGCTGCGCCGCACCGGCCAGCTCGAGAACACGCTGGTCATGTTCCTCTCGGACAACGGCGGCTGCGCCGAGTTCCTTAAGGAAGACGGCACGCACAGCTCCGCCCGTCCGATCACGCTCGACGGCCAGCCGGTGCGCGTCGGCAACGCGCCTGACCTCCTGCCCGGCCCCGCCGATACGTACATGAGCTATGACCTGCCCTGGGCCAACGCGTCCAATACCCCGTTCCGTCTCTACAAGCACTGGGTCCACGAGGGCGGCATCGCCACCCCATTTATCGCCCACTGGCCCGCCGCCATGTCCCAGGCCGCGCGCGGTGGCCTGAGCCACAGCGTTGGTCAACTGATCGACATCTTGCCCACTGCGTTGGACGCCGCCGGCGCCACCTCGCCGCGCGACTACGAAGGAAGACAGGTGCTGCCGCCCGAGGGCGAGAGCCTCTTGCCGCTGGTGCGCGGCGAGCTCACCTGGCAGCGCTCGCGCCCCGTGTTCTGGGAGCACGAGGGTAACCTCGCCGCGCGCTCCCCAGACGGCAAGTGGAAGCTGGTGCGTAAGTTCCCCGGCCCTTGGGAGCTCTACGACATGGAGGCTGACCGCACCGAGCTGAACGACCTGGTGGCCGATCAGCCCGAGATCGCCGCGGACCTGCGCACCCGCTGGGAAGCCTGGGCCAAACGCTGTGACGTGCTCCCCTGGGAGGACATCCGTCCGGGGCACGGTGGCCGCCCCATCGCGCGCGGAGCTTAGCCAGTCTGTCGCTCCGGCCCTATACTGGCGCGAGGGGCGAAGAAATGGAGGGACCTGATGCAAGCTGAAGTAGCTTCAAGCGCAGTGGTCCGGCGGCACATCAGCATGGGACGCCGTCAGCTGATCGTGGGGGGATTCGCCGGACTGGCCGGTGCTGCCGCCACCGCCGCTGCCGGGTGCGCCATGCCGGGCAGCACGAGCGAGAAGCCACTCACCGCCAGCGGCCCAGCTACGGCACGGGTGCTGGCCTTCAACAACCCACTGTTCACCAACGCCCAGAACGACCTGGTTGCGGCGCTCGCCGAGGTGGACCCGCAGCTCAAGCCGGACATCACCATCTTTCCCGGCCAGATCAACCAGTTCCGCGAGAAGGCGGTTGCCACCTATGCCGGCGGTGACATCCCGGACGCGCAGTGGCTCCACCCTTCGATCACGTCGCTCATGGCGTCGCGCAAGCTGCTGCGCCCGCTCGACGAGCTGTCGCGGAAGGACGGCGAGACGCGGCTCGCCGACTTCTACCCTGGACTGCTCGACTACTACCGCTGGAATGGCCAGTCGTACGGGCTGAACTGGTACAGCCCTGGCTACGCGCTGGCGTACAACAAGGCGCTGCTCCAGCGCATGAGCGTGCCGTTGCCGGACGAGCTTGAGCGTCAGAAGAACTGGACGTGGGACACCTTCGGCTCTACGCTGCGCAGCCTCACGCGTGGCACGGCCGGCAGTCCGGACCGCACGATTGGCATGCAGAACGAGACGACGGCGCTGGACTGGCTCTGCGCCTGGCTGTGGCGGAACGGCGCCGACGTATTCAGCAAGGACAGCAAGAAAGTGGTCATGAATGAGCCGGCGGCCATCGAGGTGATCCAGAACGTTTCGGACCTGTACCTCAAGCACCAGGTCATCAACTATGGTCCGCACCAGCAGGACTTCTCCGAGGGGTTCCTGAGCGGCCGGATCGGGTTCCGGCAGCTGAACAAGGAGCAGGCCGCCCCGACGCGGAACGATCTTGCGCGCGCTACGTTCGACCTTGGCCTGGCGCCAATCTACCGTGGCAAGGTCGGCCGCATCACGCGGTTGGGCACGCTGGCCTTCGGCGTGGCGCAGCAGGGCCCAAACGGCGATGCCGGCTGGCGCTGGTCCCGCTTCATGGCTGGGCCGCGCGCGGCGGCAATCCTGATGTCGCTCAAGAGCACGCTCCCGGTTCGACCGGCGTTTGCCAAGCTGCCGGAGTTCCAGAAGTCCATGGAGCCCTGGGAGAACGCGGACGTCTGGCTTGACTCGCACGCCACTGCCCGCGCGCTCGCCCAGCCGGCTAGCTACAACGACATCGCCACCATGTGGACCACCACCTGGAATGACGTGCTGGCACAGAAGGCGCCGGTGAAATCGCTCATGGACGACTTCACGCGCCAGGCGAACACGCTGCTGGCGCAGGAGCAGTAAGCTGTGGCGAAGCAACCGAACGTTCTCCTGTTCATCACCGATCAGCAGCGCTGGGACACCCTGGGCTACACCGGGCGCACCCCGTGCCGCACGCCCAACCTCGACCGGCTGGCGCGCGACGGTGTCGCCTTCGACCGCTGCCTGACTCCCGACCCCATCTGCTGCCCGGCGCGCGCGTCGCTCTTCACCGGGCGCTACCCGCACGCCACCGGCGTGGGTAACAACACCGAGCTCCCGCTCGAGCGCCCCGCACTGCCTGAAGCGCTAAGCGCCGCCGGCTATCACGTCGCTTACTCCGGCAAGTGGCACCTGGGGCGCGGTCGCGCCTTCGATGGGATCGACTCGTTCTCCGGCGAGCGCGGTCGCGAGTACCGGCAGTGGCTGGCCGACCATGGGTACGAGGACACCTACCCTTACGGGACCGACGCCTTCTCCTACCGCTTCGAGGGCGTGCCTGGCCAGCGCAGCCGCATCTCCAACCCTGCCACCGCCGCCCAGGCCGGCTCCACCGAGACCATCTTCGACACGTGGGTGGCCAACCGCGCGCTGGAGCAGCTGGAGGCCCGGCCCACGGACAAGCCGTTCTTCCAGGTCTGCTCGTTCCACGGGCCGCATCCTATCTTCGTCATCCCGGAGCCGTATTACTCGCTGTACGATCCGGCGCTGGCGCCGGAGCCGGCCAACTTTGCCGACCCGATGGACGGCAAGCCCGCCTTCCAACAGCGCTCCATCTGGCACGGCGCTGCGCACGAGCACGGCACGAGCTGGGAGCCGTGGCGTCTATCGCAGGCGGTCTACTGGGGCTACGTCACTCTGCTGGACGAGCTGATCGGTCGCGTCCTTGGCCGCCTGGAGTCGCTCGGACTGGCGGAAGACACCATCGTACTAATGACCGCCGACCACGGCGAGATGATGGG
>CADCTC010000169.1 GCA_902805635.1 uncultured Chloroflexota bacterium | reverse complement strand
GGGGACACGCTCTTCTCCCTCGCCCGCCGCTACGGCACCTCCGTGGACGCGCTCGTGGAGGCGAACGGCCTCGGCGAGCGCGACGCCGTGCTGCCCATCGGCCGCACTCTCACTGTGCCCTCGCCCACCGTGCCGCCGACCAGCGTGCCCTCTCCAGCACCGCGGCTGCCGGGCCAGCGCGAGCACACCGTCCAAAGGGGGGATACCCTCTTCTCCATCGCGCGGCGCACCAATACGCCGGTGGACGCGCTCGTGGAGGCGAACGGCCTCGGCGCGCGCGACGCCGTGCTGGGCGTCGGCCGCCGGCTCGTCATTCCGTAGGCCTAGTGCCGGAGGCGCCACCACCAGCCAGCCAGGCGGGCCACCGGCCACCAGACGCAGGCCCAGCGCAATCCGCTCGGCCAACAGGGCATCACACGTACCCGCGTGGGTGCCGTCGAGCGGGGCGGCCGGCTCCCCGAAGGCTGCCGGCGCTGGGCCGGTGCAGTCCGTCACCTGCGCCAGCCATGGTGGTCGTGGGCGGGTCAGGGACGCCCACACAAGAGGCTCCACCAGCGCTGTCCGCGCCGCTGGGGCACTCTGGTTCATGGCGATCTCCTCACGACAGCAGTATGCCCACGCGATCGCGCCCCGCCATCAGGAGAAACCCTAACGCGTCGGTGGCTTTACTCCCGCGCTTTCGAGCAGGTTGACGTTGTAGTGGAGCCCGATGTGGCTGGGGGGATCAGGTTCGGCTTGCCGAACCGCTGGAAGCCGCGGCGTTATAACTGTGGCGGACTACCAGGGCGCAGCAGCCGCGCAGATAGTGCCTCGCCGGAGCCGATCAGGGTGTTACTGAAGACCAGGAAGCAGCAGAGTACACCAGCACGCCGCGCTCTACCGGCTCTGCCAATAGAACAGGTCGCCCACGCGCACGCCGAAGCCCGGCAACATCGGTGAGGTCAGCGTGTCATCGTCCTGGAGCGTCGCCACCAGCTTCAGATCCGGCGCGGCGTCCGCCCGCCGGTAGACCTCGATGCGGTGGTGCTGCCAGTCCACCACCCAGTATTCTTCGACTCCACGGCGCGAGTAGAGGTCGAGCTTCGTGCCACGGTCGCGCTGGATGTTCTCAACGCCCGGAGACAGCACCTCCACCATCAGCTCCGGTGCGTCGCGCAGGTGTCCACGCTCGTCCAGGGCCGCATGCAGCCGGTCGGTGCTGATCCAGACCACATCTGGCGCAACGTTCTGGTCCTCCGCAAAAATGACGCCCGGCGCACTGACGGCCCATCCCCTGCCCGTGGCGCGACTCCAGCGACGCAGCACGGTTGCTAGTTCATCGCACGCATCCTGGTGCCCCATGGTTGGCTGTCGCGACACGATCAGCTCTCCGTCGATAATCTCGTAGCGGGCGCCCTCCTCCGGGTCTGGCAGCGTGTCGAGATCGGCTGTCGTGTAGCGTCGTGTCGCGACCAAGTGGCGCCCTCCCAGGGAAACCCGCGCCGTCCACACCAGCGCGTCAACACCACTCTAGCACGCTCGGCGCTTCTGCCACGTCCGGTGCGCCAGCGCACCCGCAGTCACCGCAACGGCCACGGTGTGCTACCGCGCGGACGCGCTCATGCGGGCTGGCACGGGCGGGATCGTGGTCCGGGACCAGCGCAGCGGGGCAAGCGCGCCCCGGCGCAGCGCGTAGAGGGCTTCGAAGCCCTCGAAGAACCGCCAGCCGGTGGCCATTGTCTTGAGACCCCGTGAGGCGCGCAGCCGGTCGCGGGTCAGGACGTGGGGCCCGAGCGGCCGGGTGCTGCTCCCGCCACCGGGACGCCGCCTCCGCGGAGCGGCGGGGTGATCAGCCGGGACGGGTCACCGCTTCAGGGCGTAAATGACCACGGCGACCGGACCGTCTCCCTCGCGCGACGGGATGTGCATGGCGTCCCTCCCCACACGGTGGCCTCTAGCGGTGACGTTCACCGCGGAGCACTGCCGTCGGTCGGGGGCGCCTGGCCTGGGCCAGGCGCCCCCTGGTGCACAGCGCGACGACCGTGGCGGCCACCGCCAGCACGGCCCAGACGAACAGGTTGCGCCAGGTGGGGTCGAAGCCGGGGAGGAATTGGGGGGTGATCTGCTGCCCGGTGCTCATGTTCACGGCGCTGTGGAAGAGCGCCGCGATGACCGCGCTCCGCCCGCTGCCGTTGTAGAGCCACAGGGCCAGGAGCCGCTGGAAGACCGCCAGGACCGCGGTGAGGCCGACGAGCACGAGCACGTCGGGAACCTGCGCGAGCGGAGGGTTGTCGTCGCTGATCCACCCGGCGACGAAATACGCGGGGAGATGGATCAGCGCGAAGGGCGGCGCCACCAGAGCGCTCGCCAGCACGGGGCCGTGCCGCTCCTGCAGCCTGGCCTGGAGGAACCCCGTCCACCCCGCCTCCTCCGGCAGGTTGACGAGCAGGAAGGGCACGAGCACGCCCGGCAGGAACACGGTGACGAGCAGTTCCCACTTCCTCGCGAGCGCCTCGAGCGGGGCCGCGCCGAGGAAGGGGACGGCGGCCAGCAGCATGGCCACGAAGGTCCCGAAGAGCGCGATGGCGTACCAGTGGAGTCCCACCCGCCACCGCAGGCACCGCCGCACGTACTTCCGCACCCCCGCCCTGCCGTCCGTCGCGGCCATCACCAGGAGGGCAGGGAGCACCAGCCCGGCGAACGAGGCGAGCGAAGTGAAGGCCATCACGCCGGTGAGCGGAACGTCGAACGGCAGGATGTCGAGTCCGCGCCTCGAGAGGAGCAGCGGGACGATGCTGCCCCAGCCGAAGGCGAACGCCATGGCGAGGAAGGCGGCCACCGGGTGGCGGGCGACGAGGCGCCTGGGCGCTGAATGTGGCGCCCCCGCGCGGCACGCCGCGCCGTGCCGCGCGGGGGCGGAGCGATTCGCGGCGGTGGTCGTGGCGGACGCGCTGTACGTGGCCATGTGTCCCATTCCCTCTCGTTCCTTTTCTATGTGCCGGGTGTGCCGGGTGTGCCGGGTGTGCCGGCCATCGGCGCCCTCGGTCCTGGCATGGGCAGGCCGTAGCGGCCAGTCGGGGAGGCACGCTGGCCGTTTAAGCTGGCCGTCCTTCGGTGCCCGAAGCTGCCTTCCCCGCTCGTGTCGCGTCAGGCGGGCAGGGGCGCCCGGCCCGCCGCCTGCCTGGTGCCCCTGGCGGCGGAGTCGGTCGGGCGCGCCAGGACCAGCACGAGGCCGGTCCTGACCGCGGCCCACGCCGCCGCGAGGGTCCCGCTGGCTACCAGCACCACACCGGCGTCCGGCAGCTGCAGGAGCAGCAGCCCCACCGAGGCGCCCAGCCCCCGCGGCAGGGCCACCAGCACCAGCGCCGCCCAGGCGGCGTTCAGGACCAGCGGCAGGCCGATGGCTCCCGCCACGGCCCACCGCCCTCGCGGCCGCCGCCCGGGCCCGGCGGCCCGGCGGCGCAGGGTGCGGACCGACCGCGCCATCCCGCCGAGCTGGACCGCCACGACCGCGGCGAGTGCCCCGAACACCAGCGCCCGCTGCGCCGCGTCGGACGGCGTGGGGGCCGCCTCGCGGCCGAGCAGGAGCCCGTGGACGCCCTCAGTGACGGCGGCCATGCGCCCCCTGCCCATCCCCGTGTCGGCGTTCATCATGAGGACGTACCCCAGGCCGCGGTCGGGCAGGAGCGCCATCGTGGCGCGGAAGTCCAGCGCCTCGCCGGTGTGGCCGACCACCGTGGTGTCCCCGTCGCGCACGACGCTCCAGCCCATGGCGTAGGACGCGTCCGGATGGCCGGCCTCCACCGCCGGCCGGTGCAGCGCCGCGATCCCGGCCGGGGAGAGCACGGCCGCGCCATCGAGCCGCCCGCCGTTGAGGTGGGCGATCAGGTAGCGGGCCATGTCCTCGGCGCTGGCGACCAGGTACCCGGCCGGCGTGGTCCCACGGCCGCGGGGCAGGTCGGCCTGGCGCGGCACGCCGAACCAGTAGCGGTGCCCGCGCGCCATCCCGTGTGGCCGCGCCTCGGCCTCCGAGGCGAAGGAGCGCCGCATCCCCAGCGGGGCGAAGATCTGCGCCCGGATGTACCGCTCGTAGGTCGTCCCGGAGACGGTCTGCACCACCAGCCCGAGCACCGCGTAGTTGGCGTTGCTGTACTCGTACGCCGCGCCCACCGGGCGCGCCAGCGCGGCGCTGCGGAGCGCCCGCACCCGCCGCTCGAGCGCGCCGTCGTCGGCGTCGCCGTTGGTGATCCAGGCGTTCCCGACCACGCCCGAGAGGCCGCTCGTCTGGTGGAGCAGATGGCGCAGCGTGATGGCCGCCGAGGCCTCCGCGTCGGCGACCCGGAACCAGGGCAGGTAGCGCTGGACCGGCGCGTCGAGCTCCAGCCGCCCGGCCTCGACGAGCTGCATCACGGCCAGGGCGGTGAACGACTTGGCCAGCGAGCCGATCAGGAATGGCGTCTGCGGGGTGACCTCCCGGCCGCTCGCGTCGGCGGCGCCGAAGCCGCGCAGGTGGACGATCCGGTCGCCCTGCACGACGGCCAGGGTCATGCCGGGGATGCGCTGGGCGCGGCGCTCCGCCTCGACGTAGCGGTCGATCGCGCCGAAGTCCGGCTCTGTGGCATCCTCCACGGCGCGCTCCACGGCGCGCTCCACGGCCGGGTCCGCGGCCATGGAGCCGGCCGCAGCCGGCGCGACGAACGCCTGCAGAACCAGCGCCAGCAGCGCCAGCAGGGCGCCCGCGCGAACGAATCGGCCGGGTGTGGTCATCACTGTGTCTCCTTTTGTGTCGCCTGTCCGACGCTCACGGGTCCAGCCTAGGGCCGGCCGCGCCCGCGGTCATCGGTGCGGCGTTGGGTCCCTCTCAGCAATCTGTGGAGAGGCGGCCAACGCAGAGCGCCCGTTCGGCCGTGCGGGACAGCCAGGTCGGGCAGCGGCGCCCAGTCGAAGTGCGCCGCCGCGTGCTCGGCAGTCGTGGTGACGCTCCCCACCTGGCCCGGCTGCCGCCCCTTCGCGCGGGTGGCGCGCCGACTCGCCTTGTCGGTGGGCGCGGTCACCACCGCGTAGACGTTGGCGAAGGGCACGCACGCCGCCGCCCCGGTTGCGATGGCCGTGGCCGCGCGCTCCACGTTGGCGGGGCTGCCCAGGTCCAGCGCCGGCCGTGCCCGATCGTTGCCGCCTGGGGCGGACTCGACGGGGGATACCATGGCGGTCCATCCTACTCCCGCGGAGGCGACGCTTCGTGCGCGTCACCGGCGACGACATCCTGGTCTTTCCGGACTACGATGGCAACGGGCAGTTCCGCAGTCTGGGCAACATCGAAGTCAACGCGCGTGTCGGGCTGCTCTTCATGGACTTCCAGGCGCAGCGCCGCAAGCGGGTGAAGGGAGTGGCGTCGGTGGGCTTCGCTGGCCCGCCGCTGGCCGAGTACCCCGGCGCGCTGGCGGTGGTCCAGGTCCGGGCGACCGAGATCTTCGGCAACTGCCCCCGCTACATCCACAAGATGGAACTGGTAGCGCACTCCGCCTACGTGCCGTGCGCCGGGCGCACCACCCCGGTCCCCGGCTGGATGGAGCGGTTCCGGGGCGTGCTGCCCCAGCGCGATCCGGCCGTCTACGGCCAGCTAACGGACGGCGAGGGCGCGTCCTGCCGCGGCGTGGCAGCTGGCCCTTTGCAAAATGGGCACATAGCGGCACCCGCGCTCGATCAGGCGTGGCCCCGGCGGGCGGCGGGCGCGCTTCTCCTGGCGTCTGCACGAACCACCTATGCTTCACCCGCAGGATGAACACGCCGCGCCGCGCTGCCGGTAAGCGCCGTCCGGCGCCGGGCGAACGCAGGCACCAGCGCCGAGTGGGTCTGGGTGGGAGACGCGCTGCGTTCGCACTTCTGGCACTCAGGGGGGCGGGAGCATAGAATCCCTCCTCCGGTACCGGGGCCGTGCCGATGGCGCCGGGGGGGACCGCTCACTACCCAAGGAAGGACGATCTATGGCCACCGGGATGGACGAGGTCACCCCACACCCACCGTTCCCCGACACCGGGCGCATCGCGACCGCCGTGGTCACGGGCGCGCACCCGTACCACGTGCCCGGCTTCCACGCGCTCTTCCGCAGCCTGCCGGACATCGACCACTACCCCCAGACGCTGGAGGACTTCGTCTTCGACTGGGGCAAGGTGCGCACGCGCTACGACGTGACTCTCTTCTTCAACTTCCACCAGGAGACGCCGAACCCGGAGGCGCGGACGCTGCCCCGCGGCACCCAGGAGGCGCTGGAGCAGCTCGGCGAGACCGCGCAGGGCATCGTGTTCCTCCACCACGCGCTCGGCGCCTTTCCGCAGTGGCCGTTCTGGTCGGCGCTCACCGGCATCCCGCACGAGGTGCGCACATACGAGATGCCGTCCGGCGGACTGGTGAGGGCCGGCCTGCTGAGCTTCTGCGAGCCCCTGCGGTTTGAGGTGGTGGACCCCGCGCACCCGATCACCGCGGGGGTGGCCAGCTGGGACATGCCCGGGGAGACCTGGAAGCTCTCGGGCGATCCCAGCGCGGAGAGCCACTGGCTGCTCAGGACGGCGCATCCCAAGATGCACATGACCTGCATGGCCTGGACGCACCAGTTCCGCAGCGCGCGGGTGTTCTGCCTCCAGCCGGGGCACAATAACGACAACTGGACGGACCCGCGCTTCCGCACCATCCTGGGAAGGGGCATCCAGTGGGCAGCCGGCCGGCTATGACGCGTGCCCAAAGGCCCCCGCGTATGGAGGGCACCAACCCGGGGACACCGCGGGTGCCCGCACCGACTACCGGCACCCTCGGTGCTGCGTCCCCAGCGGAGGCCGAACTGGAGGTGTGGTACGAGCTGCGGGACGCCGACGCGGGTACGTTGGTCGGCCTCTTCGAGCAGGAGGATCCTGCGCTGGCAGTGGTGCGTGACGCCATCGCCCGGTTTGGGCAGCGCTCGAAGCGGGTGGCAGCCTACGGGCTGCTGCGGTGGGCCGGCAAGCACAAGGGTTCGCGCCGGGGCGCACGCCTCACGCTGCTGGTGGAAGCGCCCGAGCTCGCCCGGCGGGCACTCGCTGCGGTCGAACCCGCGCCGGCAGAGCGCCCGCAGCAGACGCCTGCACACACGCGAGCCAGGCCGTAGGCCCCTACGGCTGAGTGGAGCAATCCCGTGCCGCCCGTGAACTGGTGGCACGGCGTGCCCCGACCGGCAGGCGCGAGACGTCCTGCGCCTCTGTTCTGAGCTGGACCACGTCTGGGGAACGCTGAACGCGCACACCCAGCCTGGTTCCGTCCGCCCCTGTCGAGACGGGATCGGGGACAGGTAAGCCCGTCAGGGCGCCGTTTGCTCCCGAGGCACCGTGGCTGTTCGGGCAGTCGGCACCCGCAGCCAAAAGTCACGTCTCAGCTGCGCCGGTACCGGCCGAACCTGCACGGCGCGCACCAGACTCCCCACAGCGCGGTGGTCCTGGGCGAGGGTTCGGCACGCGTCACAGCCCTGGAGGTGCAGCTCAACCCAGCGCTGCGTCCCGGGTTCGAGCTCTCGGTCCACATACGCCGAGAGACGCTCCCCATCTACGTGTTCGCCGAGCCCTGTGGGCGCGACGTCCACCAGACGCGAGGGACCGAGCCGTTCCGCGATCGCCATCCAAGCCACCTTTCCTGCCGAGAGTGCCGCCGCCAATAGCAACTTTCATGCCATGGTAACAGAGTCGGCCACTACAGTAGCATTCCCGGGCAGCGCCAGCAGCAGAAGCCCCCGCGCACAGTTGCCAAGGCGTAGCGACGGCGGTGCGGCCTGGACCACGGCATCACGGGCACTGCGGGGTGCTGGGGACGAACGGAGACTACCTGGGCGCCCACCAGCAGCTGGGGGCGCTCCCGGCGACGGGGCCACGGACGCGGACCGCTCCAGTACATGGCGAAGGTGGAGCGCCGGCGCCTCACCCCGTATCGGCGCCCGACTCCTCCCGGCCACTCGGCTAGGGCGAAGTCCCGCCAGGCGGGCGAGGCGCCCGGCCCGTGGCTGGCTGATACTGGGCGGAGCGCCCGGGCGCGACGTGGCGCTCGGGCGCGACGTCGCGCCCGGGCGGGGAGGGAGACGGCTCAACGGCGAGTCTCCTACCAAGACGACGCTGGATCAGCAAGGCGAGACGATGTTCGGATCGGCAGTGGGCAGCACGGTGCGTGCGGTGGCGTTCGCCGCCGTCTGCGTCGGCGCCTGGTCTTGGTGGGGCCTCGTGCCGGCTCACGGCCGGCGCTGGCCCCGCTCCGGTTCCGCACCCACCGTGCACGCCCTACGCCTTCCGTACCTGACAGCTTCAATTGACAGCTTCGCCCCCACGGCCACGCGCCGTCCGCGCCGAGTCCCCACCACGCCCACACCTTCCTGATGGAGCCCGTCTGATGACCAGCACTCCCGTGTCGCTGCCCGCCTTCCGCCCCGCAGTGCGACCCATCGGCACCGCCGGCCCACTCGCCCTCAGCCCGGCGCTCCGCCGGCGCGCCAACGCTTCCCGTGCGCGGGGCTGGGGCGTGACGGAGCTCGGGCTGCCGGCCGGGCTCCTCGCGGGCGCGCTGCTGGCGGCGCACGTGGCGCTGGCTGCCCTGGACGCGGACATGATGGACTTCGACTCGGCGGTGGACTACCTGCGCGAGTGGGTGTACCTCGGCGGGATCCTCGCCTGGACCGCGCTGCTGGTCGCGCTCCGGGCGGTGCACCGTGCCGTCCACCGTAGCGGCCGTATCGGCGCGCAGACGGGCCTCGGCACACCCGGCGGTGCGGGCTGGTGGCTCGCCGTGCTCGGCCACGGCGCCATTCTCCTCAAGGAGGCCGTGGTGCTCGCGGTGGGCATCGCGCTGGGGACCCCCGCGCTCCTTCGGCTGCAGGCGGCCATCGGCCCGCTGTACGTGGCGAGCGTGCTGGCGTCGCTTGTGGGCTGCGCGCTGCTGGGGGCGGGGGTGCTGCGCGCGGGCGTGCTGCCCCGCTGGGCGGGCGTGGCCCTGCTGCTCTCGTACCTGGTGGTGTTCCCGCTCGGAGAGTATGCTCCGGTCGCGCAGGCGGTGCTCGTGGTGGCTATCGCCCTGGCGCTCCACACGGCCGTGCGCGCCGGCAGCAGGCGCCCAGTCCGCGCCTAGCCCGCCGACCCGCTGGCGCCGCTCGCATCGGCCGCACGGCCGCGTCGCGTCCCGCCGGGCTGTGAGCCGGGCGCACCGCGTTGTGGGCGATACCGTACGCCGCGCGGTCGAGGACGTCGGTGGGCCCATGCACTGCACTCTGACGGTTTGGGCAAGGGAGGCAGGCGGCGCCGCGGTGCCGCTGGCGGAGAAAGGCTGCCGCGTCCGCAGGAGAGTCCAGGCGAGCAGGAGCAGCGTTCGCAGCACGGCAACGATGACGACCTTCGCCGGCGTGCCCTTGGCCGACAGGCGCTCAGCGACGACGCGCAGGCGTGGGTTAGCGCGCATGGCCACGATCGCTGGCA
>CADCTC010000168.1 GCA_902805635.1 uncultured Chloroflexota bacterium | reverse complement strand
TCTTCGGCCGCGCCGCCGGCACCGCCGGCCCCACCGGCACCACCGGCACCACCGGCACCACCGGCACCACCGGCGACTGCTTCCTCATTCCTGCGGAGACGCCCGCCGAGGCGGCGCAGCTGGTGGCGGACCTGGTGGCCCGGCGCCTGCCGGCGCGCTACGGCTTTTGCCCCGGCGAGGTCCAGGTGCTGGCGCCGATGCACCGCGGCGAGGCGGGCGTCGGTGCGCTCAACGCGCTGCTCCAGGAGCGGCTCAACCCCGCGCGGGAGGGCGTGCCCGAGCTGCGGGGCGGCGGGCGCACGTACCGCCCGGGGGACCGGGTGCTGCAGCTGAAGAACGACTACGACCTGGACGTGTTCAACGGCGACCTGGGCACCGTCGCGGCGGTGGACCCGGTGGAGCAGGCGCTGGCCCTGGCGCTCGATGACGGGCGGGAGGTGCGCTACCCCGGCGCGAGCCTGTTCGCGCTGACGCACGCCTACGCCATGAGCGTGCACAAGGCGCAGGGCGCGGAGTTCCCGGCGGTGGTGCTGCCCCTGCTCACCAGCCACGCGGCAGTGCTGGGGCGCACGCTGCTCTACACGGCCGTCACCCGCGCCCGGCAGCTGGTGGTCGTGGTGGGGCAGCCCCGGGCAGTGCGGCTGGCGGTGCGCGACTGGCGCCGTGAGCCGCGCCACACCGCCCTGGGCGGCCTGCTCGCCGGCACCCTCGCGTTCGCGTGGCGCTACCCGGCTGGCGCTGCCGACGAGGCGGACGACGGCAGCGGTGCCGAGTCCGCATGGGACGGGCTGCTTGCGGGTTGACCACAAGGGGTTGACCACGTACTTCTGAGGCGACCACAGCCGGGAAAGGATCCGTCAGTCCCGTTCCCTTCTCATCCGTCGTGCGAGCCGTATCAGATGCCCGCGATGGCCACCCCCATGGGGCCTCGCCCGACCGCTACGTTCCACACGGTCCGGCCGCTGTGGCCATCCAGCACCGAAACGGTATTGCCGTCTGAGTGAGTCACGAAGAGGTGGTCATCCGACGCGTGCCGGTGGACCCTGATCGGGCGGAGGCCCGCTTCGAGCACGGCGTCCTGCTGCTGACGCTGCCCAAGTCGGCGGCCGCCCGGCCGCTCTCACGACGAGCCGCGTACCATACAGCGCAGCTTGGATCAGCCACAGGCCATGTCGGGGCCTCGTGTCTCGGGCTCCAACCTGGCTGGCAGGAGCTCCCCACGTGCGTCTCGTCTGGATCACCGACCCCCATCTCGATTTCGTCACCGACGATCAGGCACGCGCCTTGTGCGCCCGCACGAATAGCCTGTCGCCCGACGCCGTCGTTGTGACCGGCGACCTTGCGACCGCCACCACGATTGGACCGGCGCTCGGTCTGTTGCGCGACTCGCTGGAGGCGCCCCTGTACTTCGTGCTCGGGAACCACGACTTCTACGGCGGCTCGGTGGCACGGGTACGCGAGGCGGTCAGGCAGCATGCGGCGGCGAGCGACCTGGTGTACCTGTCGGCGGCGGGCGTCTGTGGCCTGAGCGCACAGACGTGTCTGGTCGGGCACGACGGGTGGGCCGACGGGCGCTTCGGCGACTGGCGGCGCTCGACCCTGGTGCTGAACGACTACTACCTGATCCATGACCTGCGCGATCGCCGGACACGCCTGGAGACGATGCAGCGGTTGGCCGACGAGGCGGCAGCGCACTTCCGGGCGGTGCTCCCGGCGGCCCTGGCCGCCTACGCACACGTGGTGGTGGCCACGCACGTGCCGCCGTTTCGAGAGGCCTGTTGGCACGCCGGCGCCGTGGCGGACGACAACGGTCTGCCCCACTTCAGTTCGCGCGTGGTGGGCGAGGCACTCACCGCGGCGGCCGGTGCCTTCCCCCATCGCCGTCTGACCGTGCTGTGCGGTCACACCCACAGCGCCGCCGAAGTTGCCGTGCTGCCCAATCTTCTGGTGCTCGCCGGCGCCGCCACCTATAGGGCGCCAGCCGTCCAGCGCATCCTGGACCTGCCGTAGCCCGGTCGAGGTGGAGCGGGCCGCGGTCCTCCGGCGCCACCACCAGGCAACGGATCGGTGGAATTGGTGAGCCATCGCGACATGACGTCGCAGATGAGGTCGTCTGCCCTGGAAGGAACCGCGAGCGACTACCGCATGACCGCCGAACGCGACCTCATCCCTTCCACGGCAACACCACTCTCCCCAAAGGAGGTCGCACAGCGTCAGGGGAAAGACCGTAGTCCGGTCCGTAAGCTGCTCGCGTCCATGTTCAAGGATGGCCAACGTGTCTCGTTCAGCGGCGTCTACAGCCTTCTGGCGATTCCCGCTCCTGCAGCCGATGTGATTGGTACGCGCGCGCCGAGCGGTAACAGCGGTAACAGGGTCACAGACGGAACCCACACTGTTACCGCTGTTACCGTTGCTGCCAACGGATCGTGGCCGCGCAGACGCTTAGTGGACCGGTACGCCGGAGCCCCGCACCCCGTTCACGATGGAATAACCAGCGTTCGGCCGATGCGGAGCACTGCGTCAGGCGACCCGAGGCCATTCGCTGCCACCAGCGCGTTCACCGTCGTGCCGTGGCGCCGCGCGATCGAGTACAACGTGTCTCCCTTCATCACTGTGTGCTCGCTTCGCTCGCTTCGCCCGTTCGGCAGCGGCGCCATCGTGGGGACGCTCGGCGGCCGTGGGGCTGCCGTGGGGGCGGGGACTACGAGCGTCCGGCCGATGGGCAGCACCGCATCGCGGGTGCCAAGGCCGTTCGCGGCCACCAGTGCATCTACCGTTGTGCTTGTGCGCCGCGCAATCGAGAAGAGCGTGTCCCCAGAGACGACGGTGTGCTCGCGCCGCGGGCCGGTGCTAGGGGCGACGCGCGGCTCATTGGCGAGTGGTGCCTGCGCCGGTTCTACCACGCCGAGCGCGGCCGTACCCGTCCTATCGACGGCGGAGGCACTGCTCGATGACCCACTCGCTGCGGCACGTACAGCAGCACTCGCTGCAGCACCAGTAGACGTAGCCGCCGTAGGTGCAGCAGTCGGCACGGTAAGAGTGCCTGTGGCGGCGTGAGGTGTGGCGGTGGGTGTCGTTGTGGCGCTCGCGCTTGGTGACGCCGAGCCTGCCGGTGTAACCGTACCCACCGTAACTGCCGTGGCGCTCGCCGTTGCCGTCTGCGCTGCCCCGCTCACCGCAGCCGTCGTGCTCGTCGGCGTGGCGGTTGCCGGCGGGGTTGGTGTGTCGCCGTCGATGTGGGAGTGACCGTCGCCGTCGCCGGTTCCGTTGGCGCCGTGGTGACGGTCGCGGTGGGGGATGGCGGCGGCGTCACGGTGGCCGCTGGTGCTGTCTCCGTAGGTGCCGCCTCTTGTGGGGCCGTGGCTGCAGCGGGTTCGGTGGCGGGAGCGGTTCCCACGCGGCACTCGGGACGCGTGATCCTGTTTCCGCTGCGCACGAAATCGGCGGCGCACACGTACCCAGGCGTCCGGCTCCAGTCTGGGTTCACCAGACCGAAGCCGAACTTCTCGTCAGTCTCCGGCACGAGCGTGCGGAAATTGAGATTCCACAAGAAGACGTTGGTGACGTACGGGGCCTGGGCATGCACCTGCTCCAGCAGACGGCCTACGTAGGCGCCGCGGGTACGCTCGGTGTTATCACGCGCGTACTCGTAGCCCGGCGCGGGCCGCGGCGCCACCGACCATCCCACCTCGGTGAACCACATCGGCTTCGTATCGCCGTGTTTCAGCTGCACCTCGCGGAGCTGCTGGTAGCGCCGGATGTAGAAGCTGCCGTGCCCCTTGAAGCTGGCACTGTCGACCGTCGTGCGATCCAGCCAGTCGTCGGGTGGGTTGTTGTAGCCACTGGGGTGCACGCCCATCACGTCGTAGTAGTTCTTGATCTCGCCGCCACGCACCTGATACAGGAACTCGAGATACAGCCGGTCGTCGATTGCCGTCTGCACTTGTTCTATGCACCCGCCGTGCGCCCGCGTCTGCGGGTCGAGCCAGCACTCGCCCAGGCCCGTCGGGGTGAGCGCCGGGAGCACCACCGTGATCGACGCGTCCGCACTCTTGATCCCCTGGTAGGCGGCTCGCTGGAGCGCGACGAACTCTACCGCCCCCTGTGGCGGCGCGCTCGGTGCGTTGGGCCACAGGCGCGTGCCTCCCCATTCCCAGGAGAGGTTCTGCTCGTTCCACGGCTCGATCGCCTGGACCTTGCCCGCGTAGCGCCGGCTGAGAAAGGAGACGAAATCGCGCAGATGATCCGGGTCCGCGGGCGCGTGCCCTCCCGGCGCCGCGTAGAATGGTGGCGCTCTCACCACGCTGAGCAGCACGCGCAGGCCGGCAGCGCTGAGATCGTCGATCACGGCATCCAGAAAGCCGACGCGGTCGCGCCGGAAATACTTCCTGCGGCCGTCCAGCGACTCCTCCATGCAGGCGGTCGTCGCCGCGCAGTTCGACGCCTGGACCTCGTAGTCCTCCCAGCGCACCTGCTGCTTGGCCCATCCGATCCCTGCCTCGTTGAGTGCGGCGATAGCAAGGGGACGCGACTGCGTGTGGAAGAACTCGCCCTGGAAGCCATAGGAAAGTGGCACAGTGCGCTGTGCCTGCGCTGCCTGTGCCTGCGCTGCCTGGGACAGCGGCGCTGCGCCCGCGCCGGGGGCGTCTAGTGGGAGCCGTGTCATGCTCGACGTGGAGAGGCTTACCAGTGCGAGCAGCCGCAGCCAGAGCAGCCACCGCACCTGGTTGCGCGGGCCGCCACGCGGTGGGCGGGTGGCGCCTTCACCGCTGCCATGGGTGCCGGGGATCCGAGCAATGCCCGTCTCGAGCAGTCGTCTGATGGGTATGCGGAGCGCTCGTGCTGCGTCGCCCGCGGTGAGCCATAGTTGCATCGTCCGTGCCCTCCTGGGAGTGCCGCCGCGGCCGCACGTCGTGCGCTGCCCGGCGGTAGTGGGACTCCGCCAGAGAACGGCTGGCATCGGCGTGGGTCGTACTGCCGGGGACGTGCGGTTGACTCCTGCCGGGTACGAACTGCGCTGACCTATCAGCCGGCACGGCGGAAGTGTCTGCCCCGCGTGGTAGGACCGACAAGAGGGGTAGCCATGCTTGCCAACGAGTACACATGGCGAACTCTGGTATTGCGATGCGGCGACCCGCGCCGTGTCCCTGCGCAGCGTCGCCAACCCGGAGTGGCTGTAGCGGGCGTCCGTGGTTATAAGGTGACGGTGCTCGGCCATCCATCTCTGCGGAGCCGAGGGCGCACGCTCACCAACGGCGGAGCGTCGCTGGCAACGGGATATCCCATCGGCCGGTCCGTCGGTCCGTCTGCGCAGAGACGCGCCACGATAGCTCGTGTGAGGCCCTCCTGACCAGGCGCGGGACCGAGAGAACGACGCTAGTCCCGGTACCCGGCCCGGCACCGTGCCGCTGCCCGTGGTGCAACGCGCTCGCGTGTGGCCCGTTGCGGTAAGCGGTGGCTGCCCGCTGTGGCCACCCGGCCGGCGACCAGGGAAGGGGAGGGACAACCGACGATGCGCGCCACCTCGCGCCTGTCTGCAGCCCACGCGGCGGCACCCGCGAGTCCGCTCCCGTGGCAGGAGCAGGTGGGACGCACCGACCGGCGGCCGCGAGTGCTCTTGCCGGGTGCGGGCCACTGGGCCTGGTGGGGCTGGGCGCTGTACGCCTTGGTCCTGGGGCCGCCGCTGGTGCTCGGCCTCGCCGCGGCCGCGGCCCTGCGCGTTGTGCTGCCGACGCGCCAGCGGGTGTGGGCGTTCCGGCGCCGGCGCACGGCCCTGACGTATCTGGCCACCCTTGCGGTACTGGCCAGCAGCGCGGCCGCCGTTGCCGGCACGAGCGGGTGGCTTGCCACTGCGTCCACACATCCGCTGGCAACGCCTCCACCCGCGGCCGGCGCCGATGCGGGCGGGCCGACCCGCCTCGACGGCGGCACCCACCCGGCCGCGCCCACCATGCCTGCGGCGCCGGCCGGGTCAACCGCGCGAGAAGAGGCACCGACCGGTCCGGCGGGTCCTGACGTGTCCGCGGCACCGGCCGCCACAGAAGTGGACCTCCCCCGGTGTGACGGCTCTGGCACACATTTGACATTGCTGGCGAATTCGGGTGGCACTGGCTGGTGCGTCGCGGCGGGAGTGGACGACTGAACATAATGGACATCAGTTCGACGCCTCAAGGAGCCACTGATGTCCTTACGCCCGCTGCCCGTTGCTCCCGTTCCTGAGGACACCGCACGGATTGCCCGCGCGGCGTTCCCCAAGGGTACTCTGGCCATCACGATGCGCGACGCCCTCGGCGGCATGTTTGACGATGTGTCCTTTGCGCCGCTGTTCGCCACGCGAGGACGACCGGCGGAGGCGCCCTGGCGGCTGGCCGTGGTGACCGTGCTGCAATTCGCCGAAGGCCTGAGCGACCGTCAAGCGGCCGACGCGGTGCGTGCTCGGATCGACTGGAAGTACGCGCTTGCGCTGGAATTGACCGATGCGGGCTTCGACGCCTCAGTGTTGAGCGAGTTCCGGACTCGGTTGGTCACTGCCAACGCCGAGGCGCACGTGTTCGAGGCGCTCCTCGCGCGCTGCCACGACCATGGCTTGCTCAAGGCTGGGGGCCGGCAACGTACGGACTCAACCCATGTGCTCGCGAAGGTACGTGCCCTCAACCGGCTGGAGGTGGTCGGCGAGACGGTGCGGCATGCCCTCAACGCGCTCGCGGTGGCAGCACCGGACTGGTTGCGCCCGCGGCTAGTGCCGGAGTGGGCGGACCGCTACGGGTCGCGTGTGGAGGACTACCGCCTGCCGAGCGGTCAAGCGGAGCGGACGGTGCTTGCGGAGCAGGTCGGCCGCGACGGCACCGCGCTCCTGACTGCCGTTTACGCCCCGGCGACGCCGACATGGCTACGGGTGCTCCCCGCGGTCGAGACGCTGCGGCAGGTCTGGGTGCAGCAATACACCGTCACGGACGGCCACGTCCGCTGGCGATCCGCCGCTGACCTGCCACCAGCCTCCATCTTTATCAGCTCCCCGTATGACCCAGACGCGCGCTATGCCAAGAAGCGCGAGACCTCCTGGGTCGGCTACAAGGTGCATCTCACCGAAACCTGTAACGAGGACACGCCCCACCTCATCACGCACGTGGAGACGACCCCGGCGCCGCTGGTCGACAGCGACGTGACCGCCAGGATCCATGAGGCACTGCGCGATGCGGACCGGCTCCCCACCACGCACCTCGTCGACACGGGCTATGTCGATGCCGGCCTGTTGGTGGCGAGTAAGCGCGACTTCGGCGTGGACCTGCTCGGTCCCACCCGTCCCGACGCCCACTGGCAGGCCCGCGCCGGTCACGGGTTTGGCGCCAGCGCCTTCACCATTGATTGGGAGGCGCACCAGGCAGTCTGCCCGCAGGGCCACGCAAGTGTGAGCTGGACTCCCACGCGCGATGGCCGTAAGGACGGCGTGGTCAAGATCAAATTCGCGGCGGCCCACTGTCGGGTCTGCCCCAGCCGCGACCACTGCACGCAGTCATCCCGGTCGCGCACGCTGACGATCCGTCCCCAGGCGGAGTATGTCGCCCTCCAGGCGGCTCGCGCCCGCCAGACCACGGACCAGTTCAAGGCCCTCTACGCGGGTCGTGCCGGCATCGAGGGCACGCTCTGCCAAGGCATCCGCCGCTGTCGGCTGCGTCGCGCCCGCTATATTGGCTTGGCCAAGACGCGTCTCCAACACCTGCTCACCGCCACTGCCCTCAACTATGTGCGCATCGGGCACTGGCTCGCCGGCGGCACGCGATCCACGACGCAGCAGGCGTCGTTTGTTCGCCTGCTCACGCCAACCTCGTGACCTAGTCCGAATTCGCCAGCAATGTCACATTTGGTGAGGAGCACGCGGGAGGTGCGCTATGCACGATCTTGCGTTCGCCCCGCATCTGCGCGGGTTTCACGTTCGCACCGTCTGCGCCGCTAGCGGCTGCGTGGAGGTGCACGTCGTCGCGGTCCATCCGAGTGCGCGCTGTCCGGTGTGCCGCCGGCCATCGTCGCGCGTCCACAGCCGGTACGAGCGGCAGGTGGCGGACCTGCCGTGGAGCCAGGCCCACGCCGTGCTCCGCGTGCTGGCGCGGCGCTTCCGCTGCCTCGCCGCCGGGTGCCCCCGGCGCATCTTCTGCGAGCGGCTGCCGGGACTGGTCGGAGTGTACGCCCGCGGCACGGAACTGCTCACCGAACTGCTGCGGGTGCTTGGGATGGCACTGGGCGGCCGTCCCGCGGCGCGCCTTGCCGGCCGCCTCCGCCTCTGCACGAGTCGCACGACGCTGCTGCGGCGGGTCCGCCGCGCGCCGGAGCCGCCGCAGGGCCACGTCCCGCGCGTGCTCAGCGTGGATGAGTGGTCCTACCGCCGTGGGCGCGCCGACGGGCTCATCCTGGTCGACCTTGAGCGGCGCCGGGTGCTCGACCTGCTGCCGGACGCCTCCTCGGCCACGCTCGCGACGTGGCTGCGGACGCACCCCGGCGTGGAGGTACTGAGTCGCGACCGCAGCGGCCCCTTCGCCGAAGCGGGGCGGGCGGCGGCGCCCCACGCGGTGCAGGTTGCCGACCGCTTCCACCTGTTGCGCAGCCTGGGGCGGGTAACGGAACGCGTGCTCCGGCGCCATGCCTCGCTGCTCGGTCGCCTTCCGGCACCGGGCCGGACGCGCCTGCCCACCGCGCTCGTGCGGCGGGACCGCCAGGCGTCGCGCGACCGCACCCGCGCCGCGCTCCAGGACCTGCTCACCGCCATCCAGCGGCTGAAAGCCCGCGGCGCCACGCAGTCCAGCGCTGCCCGCGCCCTCGGCCTGAACCGGAAGACGGTGCTGAAGTACTGGCGCACGACGGAGGCGACCGACCGGCCCTACACG
This sequence comes from uncultured Chloroflexota bacterium, assembly GCA_902805635.1. Taxonomy (GTDB): domain Bacteria; phylum Chloroflexota; class UBA11872; order UBA12225; family UBA12225; genus CADCTC01. Next base: position 744 of record CADCTC010000168.1, on the reverse strand, counting down.
CACCGCGGCGGCAGCACGCTTGCCCCCTACGAGCCCTACCTGCACGAGCGGTGGCGCCAGGGCGAGCGGAACGCGATGCAGCTGTGGCGCGAGGCGCGCGAGCGCGGCTACCGCGGCGCCTACCAGAGCGTCGCCCGCTATGCCGCTGCGCTCAAGCACCTCACCGGTGCGGGACAGATGCCGCCCACCGGCACTCTCACCAGCACGCCCACCCGCGCCGGGCTGACCGTGCGCCACGCGGTCGCGCTGGCCCTCGGACGTCCAGACCGGCAGACGGACACGGAGCGCGCCACCCTCCGGCACGCGAAAGCCCTTCATCCAGAGGTGGACCGCACCCTGGTGCTGCTGGCGGACTTCGCGGCGCTCGTGCGCCGCCGCCCCGTGGACCACCCCCGCGCGTGCTTAGACGCGTGGGAGGCCGCCGCCCACGCGCTCGGGGCGCCCGAGATGGATGCCTTCCTCACGCGGCTCAAGCAAGACCGGACAGCGGTCGAGGCGGCGCTCGTGCTGCCCTACTCCCAGGGGCAAACGGAAGGGCACATCACCCGCCTCAAGGCGCTCAAGCGCCAGATGTTCGGCCGTGCCAGCTTCGACCTCCTGCGCAAGCGCTTTCTTCCCCCAGCCTGACCAGCAGCACCAAATGTGACATTGCTGGCGAATTCGGGTGGCACTGGCTGGTGCGTCGCGGCGGGAGTGGACGACTGAACATAATGGACATCAGTTCGACGCCTCAAGGAGCCACTG
>CADCTC010000167.1 GCA_902805635.1 uncultured Chloroflexota bacterium | reverse complement strand
AGTACAAGATGATCATCCGCACGTTCCTGGCGGCGTTCCCTTACGCAACGTTGTGGCAGGACGGCGACCTCCTGATCGGGTCGAAGAATCCGATCAAGGTGGACCGCGCCGCGCTGGAGCGCCGCTTTGCAGACGCGGCGCTCCAGAAGGAGATCGCCACCACCGGCATCCCGACGGCCGACGAGTTCCTGCGCCGGTTCAACGCCGACCAAGACGAGTTGCGCCGCGTGGTGGGGGATGGCCCCATCATCACCGACGACCGGCCCTACATCGAGTTCTTCCGCTCGCTTCCGCAAGACGACCCGCCGCCCGACATGACGGTCTACAGCAGGGACGTGAGCAAGGTGGTGAGATAGTCGCTACGGCGACGTCCTAACGAAGACGACGTAGGGCAGGGACATGAACTCCACCTCGTAGAGGTGGTCAAGGTGCGCGTGGGCACGTTCGCCACGTGTGGGCTCCCACAAGAAGAGCTCCACCACGTCCACGCGGGGGTAACCGGCGATGCTGCCGTCGAACCGCAGGCCGCGCGCCTCAATTCGATCCAGGTGCTCCCAGAACGTGTCTTCGTCCACGTAGACCTGGCTGCGCTTGGTGTAATACGCCACGTCGCGCGTGGCGATGAACGGCTGGTCGGGCCGCAAGATGCGGTCCAGATGGGCCGCCGCCTCTGTCTGCCCGGCAGTCGCGTAGTTGTACGCGGTGGAGTAGTTGGCCAGCGACTGCGCCAGGTTGACACCCCAGCTCCAGGAGAGGGTGAGCAGCAGGCCCAGGATGGTCAGCTGGCGCGGCAGGTGGTGCTGGCCGAGCGCGCCACTGAGCACCAGGAAGGCCAGGCCGAGCGCGGCCGGCCACACCAGCATCGGCAGCACGAAGTCGAAGCCCTTGAACAGCACGTACTTGTCGCCGACGAAGGAGACGAAGTAGCCCGCCATGCCCGCCACCACCACGGCATAGGCGGGCGGCTCCCACCACGAGAAGCGCTTGACATAGCGCGAGAGCAAATAGGCGATACCCACGGCCCAGAAGGGCATCATGGAGATGTGGTATTTGGGGAAGCTGGCGGCGAGCTTGATCAGGTAGGCGGCGCCGATACCGGCGCCGGCCATCAGTGCCAGGTCCATCGGCCGCATGCCCCAGCCTTCACGCTCTACCGCCCGCCGTGCCACGCGCCGCGCGCCGGACACTACCGGGCCTACCAGCAGGTCATATACCCGCGCCAGGCCCGACCAGACGAAGAGGAAGATCAGGTAGGGAGAGACCCACAGCGCGACGTAGCTGACCAGCTCCAACAGGACTCGGGGGTTCTCGCGCCAGCTGGAGGTGCTGCCGGCGGCGTCACGCAGCTCGTGGTCGAGGACGATGAACGGCAGCAGAAACGGCATGCCCTTAGCCTGGCACGCCAGCCACCACGTGCCCAGGAACAGCGCGCCACCCACCACGATCACTACCGGCAGCTCAATCAGCAAGCGCCACGGCCGCCAGGGTCGCTTCGCGAGCAACCGGTAGATCGCGGCCGCAGCGGGCAGCGCGAAGGCGGTGGTCATCTTGGCCCACAGCGACAGCCCGAAGGCGCCGGCGGTCATGCCCAGCAGCAGCCAGTACCAGGGCGACCGCAGCCCCGCGCGGGAGCCAAGCAGCAGCGTGTAGCAGAAGGCAAGCAGCGAAATCGACGCGACGAGCACCGTGCCGTCGATGTCCAGCAGCAGCGCCGACTGGATGACAAACGGACTGGTGAGGTACATCGCGGTGCCGGCCGCTGCGTAGAGCGGGGCAGCGCGCGTGCGCCCTCGCAGCGCCAGCGTGCCCACGCCGAACGCGAACAGGGCCGCAATCGCGTTGCACGCCACGCCCACTAGGCGTGCCGTCTGTTCGGTCTCTCCCCAGCGGCTGAATGCCCAGCCCAGCGTGAAGACGTAGAGCGGCGGGTGCCACAGCGCCCAGTTGAAGCGCTTGGAGAAGTCTCCCGGGACCTCCGTCTGCATGTGGCCAACGTTGGAGAGCGGGATGCCCGTCTCCGCCACCGCATGGCCGGCAAAGGCGAACGCCGCTTCGTCGTAGACGAACGGCTTGTGCAGCTGCGGCTGGATAAACCACCAGGCGGTATAGGCGGCGCCGAAGAGCACCACCAATGCGGCGACCCACGCTGCGCCACTCTGCAGCGGGCCCCAGGGTACGCGGCGCCGCCATGTGCGGCGCGCCACTGCCGGCTCCGGTGTCGCCGAGGCCGTGCCGGTGTCTGGAGGCGTGCCGTCGTGCAGTGGGTCGGGGGGAACGTCGAGTGGGCGGGTGTCGGTCTCCGGCGCGCGTGGCACCGTTACGGGGCGGGGGCGCGCCGTCCACCGCGTGTCGAAGTCGTCCAGCGGCTCGAGGGGGCGGGTCGTATCGTCCAGCGAGGAAGCCGCGGCGCCCGAACGCTTCGGCCGGCTTCCAACCACATCAAATGGCCGTGTCGCGTCTTCCGGATCGTGGCTGCCCGCCTCGCCAGGGTCGTGCTCTCCGTTCGATCGGCCGTTGCGGCCTGTCGGGGTCTGGGTCACTCCGCAGGGAGTATCGCGTATGCGCCGGTGTCGTGAACACGACCGGAGCCGCCTTGCGCTGCGGCGTGCGGGGGCGCGCTCAAGGCGCGGTGAGCGGCGCGCTCAGCCAGGCGGCGACGACGCGCGCCCATACGCCGGTCGATGGGGTCCCACGCCACTGCCACTAGGAACAGCAGCAGGACCCATGTGCCGAGCACCACCTCGAGCACGATCGTCCAGGCTCCCACCGTCGCCGCAGCGCCCACGCTCCCCGCGACTCCGCTACTGCCACTGTGCTGCAGCTCGTGCGCATCCGCCGTCATCGCTACCATCGTCCTGCTCCTCAGCTCCTGACCTGGGCTGTATCGCCCCGGCCGCCGCACCGGCGCCTCGCTCGCGCCTCACGGCTACCTGCCATTCCAACGCGCTATCCATCCGAAAGATGCGCCCCGACGACCCACCGGCACACACCAATCGCCCACGCGCTAGACAGGTTTCTGTCGGGCCACCCGACCATGCGTTCCCATACCTCGCAACAGTCCACCCAGACGCCCCGGAGCGCTTCCTGGAACGTATACGAGTAGCGGGGGTCGCGCACGACGTGCGTGAGCACGAGCCGGCGCGTCACGCGCGCCACCTGGCGAGCCTCTGGGGCGCGGCACTGCCGGAAGCGGGACGCGCAACACTGTTCTACGGGGACGGAAAGGCGGTGCTGGTCGTAGTCCCTGCGGACCGCAAGGTGAGCGCACCTGTGCTGCGCGAGCTCCTGGGCGCGCACGAACTGCGCGTCTTGCGAGGCGATGGCGGCGTTGGCCGCCTTGGGTGGCACGGGCTGGAGGGCGCGTTGGGCGCGCTGCCCGCGGTGCCCGCCCTCTACGGTGCGCCCCTCTACGTGGACGAGCGTGTGCTCACCCAGCGGCGCCTGATCGTTGCACTCACTCACGGCCGCTCTATCGAGCTAGCGCCGCTGGACTACGTTCGGTTGGCAGGAGGAACTGTGGCCCAGTTCACCGGGCTCACGCGGCTGCTGCCTGAAGGCGGCATGGTGAGAGAGCTGCCGACAGAAACCGAAGAAGCGGCTCACTGAGCCGCTTCAATCGGTCCGCATTTAGTTAGTGGGCCGGGGAGGATTTGAACCTCCGTAGGCGTAAGCCGGCTGATTTACAGTCAGCTCCCATTGACCGCTCGGGCACCGACCCAGGCACCGCAGCCACGCCCCTCACGGAACGGACCTCAAAGTATAACAACGCTCCCGCTCACGGCAGCGTGCTTCAGAGCACAACGCTAAAACCGCGCAAAAGCTCCCACACTGGCCTGCTGCACATCCTCGCCGGGATCAATCCGCAGCGCCAGCTGCTTGGCGTCGACATTGATCGATACGCCTCTGTGGACTTCACGCAGCATGTGGCGCACGCGTACCAGCTCAGCGTTGGCATGGCTGCTGCCAGGGTCACGCTCCAGGCTAGCGAGGACGTCGGCCCGGTAGCGCACCAGGCGCAGCAGGCGCTCGAAGAGCACCCGGTAGGGGCCCTCGCGGGGGATCTCGATCTCTTCCGGCGCTACAGCAGAAGCTGCGGTGGCAGCCAGGGCATGAGTGGTATCAACGAACGCCGGCAGTGTCGCGGTCATGGCACGGTCACCTCGTGGGGCTTTGGGGCTGCGTCTTGACGGAACGATGCCCGTCTGAAGCGCGGCCGCTTCAGTCCCCTGTCAACGAGCAGTCGCGCGACGGGTTGCGTGCGGGTCCAGGTCGATGAACTCGGTGTGCAGCGTATCCAGCGTGAGCAGCGCTGCCCGGTTCCACATGGCAGCGCGCAGCTTGATGAGCTTAGCTCCGGCGTAAATGCCCACGCCTTCGGTCTGGTGGATGTGCCCGCAGATGTGCGCTGCGGGGCCACCCTCGACGAGCTGGCCGCCAAACGTGAACGTGGCGGGGAGCTCGCCGCAGTCCACCGGGCTGAGCGCCAGCCGGCCTGCCGGCGGGACGTGCGTCAGGAAGATCGCCCCGGCCATCGGGAGCTCTTCCAGCTCGCCTTCCGCCAGCTCTACGTCGTGCGGCGCGTTGCCGTCGCCGCCAAAGCCGACGAACCGCCGGCCGAGCATCTCACGCTCGCGGCGGTGGATGGTGACTCCTGCTTGCCTGAAGACCTTGACGGCGGCCAGCGTGTCGTTGTTGCCGTGCACCAGAAGCAGCGGCACATTATGAGCGCGGACGCAGTCTATGAACTCCTGGGCGTACGCCTCGTGGCCGGGAATGGTGATGTCCCCGGCCGCTAGCACCAGGTCAACGCCACCGGCCATGCGGGCCAGGAGCGCGTGCAGGCGCTGCAGCGCAGTAACGTTACTGTGTAAGTCTGCCAGGCACAGTGCCACCGGGGAGCGGCGCTTTCCCGGCGTGCGGCCGGCAGTCGCGGCACGGCTTCCACTCCCAGCGCCGCCAGTGCGCCGGGAAAGCGCTAGTTGCGGTGCTTCCAGGTGATGCGCCCGCGGGTGAGGTCGTAGGGCGAAAGCTCGACCGAGACGCGGTCGCCCAGACCCACGCGGATGTAGTTCTTGCGCATCTTGCCGCCGAGGTGGGCCAGCACGCTGTGCCCCCCATCCAACTCGACGGTGAAGAAGGCGTTCGGCAGGGTGTCCTTCACGACCCCGTCCATGACGATCTTGTCTTCAGATACCTTTGGCATGCACGTCCTTCTGCGATAGTCTGCGTAGCGGTCATCTTGACCGCGCGGGAACCGCCCCTATAATGACATAAATGGCCCGCCTGGGAGTGCGTGATGCCTAAGTACATCGAGATTACCGAAGACGAAGCGTGGGCTATCGATCATACGATCCGCCACACTTACGCGGAGGGGCAGTCCAACGTCGGACGTGACCTCTTGCTAAAGGTGATGACGGTGGTGCTTGAGTTTGAGGAGCGCCGCGGCAAGCCGTTCGCTCCGGAGACGCTCCCGGTCGCGGTGACCGAGGATGAGTGCTGGGCGATCGACCACCAGATCCGCTGCGACCTCACCGTCAACAACAAGCCCGTTGGCCGTGCCATCCTCCTCAAGGTGTTCCGCCTGCTCACCGAGTACACCAACGATCGCGACTCGGAGGGTGGGGTAGCTCGCCTGGGCAGCTTGGCAGACTTGCTGCGCGCCCCGGCCGAGGAAGGGATGACCGACGCGGATCAGCGCAGCGGCCGCGCCTCCGAAGGTGAGGACACCCCCGGCGGCTCTAACCCACCCTTCCGCCCGGAAGACCCCGCCCCGTTCCCCAGAGATAAGTAGGCATCCCCGACCATCGCTATACTGCCTCGAATGGCGCCGGCCGGGCGGAGTGATGACTTGGGCGCGGGGGCAAGGCGCCGGCGGCAGGTGGCTGCACTGGTCGGCGCTGGGCCACTGGCGGGACAGCGCTTCCCACTCGAGCGCGACCTGACCATCATCGGCCGTGCCGACGATTGCGACATCCAAGTCACCGATTCGCTGGCATCGCGGCGTCACGCGCAAGTGCGCCGCGAGCCCTGGCGCTACGTCCTGGAGGACCTGGGCAGCCGCAACGGCACACTGGTGAATGGCGAAACGGTCGCCGGCGAGCGACCGCTCCAGCACGGGGACACCGTCCACGTGGCGACCACCCCGCTGCGCTTCGAAGACCCGGACGCGACCGTCCCCATGGCACGTGACAGCTTGCGCCCGGTCCACCTGCCGGTGTGGGTCAACGCCACGACCGGCGAGGCGTTCGCGTTCGGCCAGCAGCTGGAGCTGGCGCCCAAGGAGCTGGCGCTGCTCACGCTCCTGTACGAGCGAGCCGGCGCAGTGTGCGACAAAGATGCCATCGCGCGCGCAGTCTGGCCGGAATACGGCGGCGCCGTCTCCGACTACAACATCGAGACACTAGTCAGCCGGCTGCGCAGCAAGCTTGCCCAGAGCGGCGCCGGCGCCGATGCCATCGTCACGGTGAAGAAGCGCGGCTACCGCCTGCGCAGCGCCGAGTAGCACGTGCTGAAGGCAGCGCGGCGTCCAAGGGCTGGCGGGAGCAGCGGCGGGAGCAGTGCGACTCAGCGCTCAACGCCCAGCACGCGGTACCCGGCCGGGTTCTTCCTCCTGTCGGCGTCCGGGCTGCTCTTCGAGGTGGCACTGACGCGTCTGTGCAGCGCGGCGCTAAGCTACCACCTGACCTTCCTGGTGGTCGGCGCCGCGCTCCTGGGGACGGGAGCCGGCGGGACCTGGGTTGCGCTGCGCCCAGGCAGCGCCACCACGCAAGCCGCGTCGGGGCGCCGCCTCGCCCACCTCGCGCTGGGCGCGGCGCTCGCCATCGCAGCGGCCGGCGCCGCGTTCTCGTGGACGCCGCTGCGCGGCCTGGGCGGTGCAGGGGCGCTGCTCGCGGTGGTGGCCGCCTACCCACTCCTGGCGCTGCCGTACGGCCTGCAGGGCGCCGCAATGGCGCTGGCGTTACGCGACACGACGCAGGGGGCACGGCGCGGCATTCCCTCCACGCTGTACGGCGCAGCGTTGCTGGGCGCCGCAGCAGGCGCGCTCGCCGCAGTGCCGGTGATGGACGCGGTCAGCCCGCCGTGGGCGGTCTCGATCGCCGCAGGTCTGAGCGTGATCGCGGCGGCGCTGTTTGCGCGGCTACGGACTGAGCTCGCGTGGGCCATGCTGGTGGCGGTGGTGGCCCTGGCAGGCGCCGCCGTGCGCCCCCACGAGCCAAACGTGCTGGCGACCAAGCCACTGGCGAGGTACCTGGACACGGTGCTCTATCCGGACGCGACACACAGCTTCACCCACTGGGACGGTACCTCCCGCGTGGACGTGTTCCAGGCGCCGGGCGTTTCTTTACTCTGGGACTCACCTGGTGGGCCCGCGGGCGACTTGCCGGAGATGCGCGGCATGACGATCGACGGAGATGCCCTCACCGCGGTGCTGGCCGGCGATTTCGGACAGGCGGGCACGGCAGCCCGCCGGTTGCCCGCCAGCTTGCCCTTCGCCATTGCACCGCGTGAGCGTGTGCTGGTCATCGGCCCCGGCGGCGGCTTGGACGTGGAGGCGGCGCTAGCGTACGGCGCCAAGCGAGTGGACGCGGTGGAAGTTAACGGCGGCGTCGCCGCCGTCATGCTTGGCCCCATGGCCAGCTTCACCGACAACGTCTATGGCCGTCCCGGCGTGCGCCTAGTGGTTGAAGACGGGCGCAGCTTCCTGCGCCGCGCCGCCGCGCGTGGCGAACGGTACGACGCCATCGTGCTCACCGCGGTTGATAGCTGGGCCGCGGTGGCGGGCGGCGCGTACTCGCTGGCCGAAAGCTACCTCTATACCCAGGAGGCGTTCGCGGAGTACTACGACCGGCTCAACCCCGATGGCGTGGTAGCCATCAGCCGCTGGTACGCGCCGCCGGCGAGCGAAATCCATCGCCTGGCCCAGCTCGCGCAGCGTGCCGTGGCGCGGGAGGCGGGTGAAGCGAGCCGCCAGGCGGTGGCGCTGCGTGCCGGCGCGCTGGGCACCCTGGTGGTTCGCCGCGGCTCGTTCACGGAAGTGGAGGCCGAGCGCGCCCGCGCCTTTGCCCGTACCAACCGCTACGCGCTGACCTACGATCCCAGCACCGGCGGCCCGGATGCTGAGCTGAGCGCCGTCCTCTCCGGCATCCCACCAACTGCGCTTCCCCGGCCACCAACTGATGACCGTCCGTTCTTCTTCGACGCCACGCCCTGGCAGCGCGTGCTGACGGGTGGTGCGGGCCAGCTACCGCAGGGCCACGCCGTCCTGCTCGTCACGCTCGTTCAGTCGCTCTGTCTGGTCGTCGCGACGATCCTGCTCCCCTTGCGGCGGCTGGCCAGAACGATCACCGTGCCCGGACGCGCTGCATCGATCTACACGGCGGCAGCGTACTTCTCCCTCGCCGGCCTTGGCTTCGCACTGGCGCAGGTGGCTCTCCTCCAGCGCTATCAGCTGCTGCTCGGCCACCCTTCGAGGGCAATGGCTGTGGTGCTCACTGGCATGCTCGCGGGTGCCGGGCTGGGCAGCCTGATGCTGGGCAAGACGAGTTTAGGTCCGGTGCTTGGGGCGGGAGCGGCGGCACTGGCGCTGCACGCCGGCCTGTGGCACGCCATTCATCCTGCACTGGCTGCCTGGGAAGAAGCGCCGCGCGCGCTGGTGGCGCTCCTCACGGTCGCCGCGGCATCTGTGCCGCTAGGTGCTGCCGTGCCGGCCGGCCTGGCGCACTTCGCCCCCCCGGTCGCGAGTGCTGGAGCTACTTCTTCCTGGGCCCCCTGGGCCTGGGGTATCAACGCCGCCGCCGGGGTGCTCGGCGTCTCGCTGGCCATGATGCTCGCCATGGACCTGGGGCTGACCGCGGTGCTGGGCATCGCGGGATTGTGCTACCTCGGTGCAGCACTGCTGGCATGGCAGAAGGGCGGCGTAACCGGGGCCGCACGGCCCGCTGTGACGGCAACTGGCGGGGCCGTTGACAGACCACCCGCCAGGCGTACTACCAGGGGTGCGGCGCGCGCCAAAATACGGTACGCTTAGGATGTTGTCGCTGTCGATGCGGTGACCCTCCCGGCCACGAGCGGCGTAGCTCGCACGTGGCCCTACGGTCGACGCGGAGATGGCGCGCACGTACCAGTCCGGTACATCGCTGGTAACGGTCAGGGAAGGATCTTGTGCGGGCCCGCGAGGGCCTGCGGAGGACACCTCCCCGGACTCGGTACCGGCGGCCGGTGGGGAAGCGCCAGGCGGCGCTGAGGGACTCCTCAGTGCCCGTGCCGCGGAACGCTCCATCGGTCGCTCGCCGTTCAGGCGGTGTGGAGATCGGACTGTTCCGCGGCCTGCACTTGATGCCCACCAGGTGCGGCCGGGCGCTTTGGGTGGGCGTTCGTGCGCCCATTTCTGGCGCACACCCCAGGCGGTCATTCCCTACCTTCTCGCCGCGCGCCCCAAGTGGCCGCGCCGGGAGGCGGGCGGCTGCCTGTGCCCACGAACAGGAGAGTCTCACCCCATGCAGCACCTCGTCATCGATGCCTTCGTCGACGATCCGGCCACCATTGGCCAGGTAGGGCCCATCTTCGACCTGCTCAATCAGTTGCCCGAGCAGATCGAGATGACCAAGATCACCCAGCCGTACGTCTTCCGTTATTCGGGCGTGGTGCCCGAGGACTGGGGCGTGACCGGGATGGTCATCATTGCCGAAAGCCACATCAGCATCCACACCTTCCCCGAGCACAAGCGCTTCCACATGGACGTCTTCAGCTGCAAGCCGTTCGACTACGAGCGCACGCTGCAGATCATCGAGCAGCGTCTCGGCGTCACCCGCCGCGCCGCCGACGTCATCCGCCGGCCTGTCGTCGGTGAGGAGGTCGCGGAGGCCGGCGCCATGCACTGGCGTCTTCAGCCTATGCCGGAGAGCGCCGACCTCAAGTCTGAGGACGAGCGCGTGCGCCAGCTGCTCGGCGCGCTGTAGGCATGTACGGCCCGCCACGCACCTTTGGCGCGCTGGAGGGGCCGGAGCACACCTTCGCGGCGGCGCGGTCAGTCATCCTGCCCGCGCCGTACGACGCCACCACCACCTTTCGTGGCGGCACGCGTGATGGCCCACGCGCCATCATCGACGCCTCCATGCAGATGGAGCTCTACGATACGGAGCTCCGCAGCACTCCCGCCGACCACGGCATCTTCACCCTGCCCGAGATCGAGCCGCACCTGGCCGGCCCCGAGCACATGGTGCAGCGTATCCAGGCCGCCGTTTCCCCGCTGCTGGACGCCGGCAAGCTGCCCATCATGCTCGGTGGCGAGCACACGCTGACGGCCGGCGCGGTCGCCGCCTGCGCCGCTCGCTGGCCCGACTTGGCCATTCTCTACCTGGACGCCCACGCCGACGTGCGCGGTCCTTACCTTGGAGCTGAGCACAACCACGCCAGTGCCCTGCGTCTCTCCTTGCGCCACCTCCGCAACGCGCGGGGCGCGCCGCCCGCGGCTGTGGCCGTCGGTATTCGCAGCATGGCCGATGAGGAGGCACGCTACATCGCCGATTCACGCCTGGAGGTGGTGACGGGCGACCAAATAGCGATTGCCCGTTACGGCGGAAAGACGGCGGTTGACCAGCTGTGGGTCCAGACGCTAGAGCATCTCGGCGCTAAGGGATGCCCCCTCTACGTCAGCGTGGACCTGGACGCATTCGACCCGTCGGTCGTGGCGGCGGTCGGTACGCCGGAGCCCGGCGGCCTGGACTGGTACGAGGCGCTCTGGCTGCTGCGCGCCGCCGCGCGCCGCCACCCCATTGTCATGGCGGACGTCGTCGAGCTCGCCCCTGCCGAGGGCCCCGTGGCGTCGGCGTTCGCCGCCGCCAAGCTCACCTACAAGCTCATTGGCTATGCGCTAGAGCGTGATCAGTGCGCATCCACCGGCGCCCCTACCCCTCCCGCCGCCGGCAGCTCCAGACGGCGCGTCAAGCGGGAGAGCGTGTAGTTCACCACAAAGTAGATACACGCCGCCACGAACAGCGCCTGGAGCGGGTTGGGTGGGCGCTCAAACTGATAAAGCAGCTGGACCTTGCGCGTCAGCTCGTTCACGCCGATGACCGCCGCGAGCGATGTGTCCTTGAACAGTGTCACCAGCTGGCTCACCTGCGGCGGCACCACCCGGCGCAGCGCCTGCGGCAGGATCACAAACCCCATTGACTGCGCGTAGGACAGCCCTAGCGACCGCGCCGCCTCCATCTGCCCTCGTTCGATGGACGTGATGCCGGCGCGCATGATCTCCGCGTTCACCGCCGAGGTGTACAGCGCCAGCGCGAAGGTCGCCGCACCGAAGGGGTCCACCCCAATGCCCAACCGCGGCAGCCCCAGCGAGCTGAAGAAGATCAGCAGCAAGACCGGCAGCGAGCGAACCACCTCCACGAACAGCGCGGCCGGCAGCCGAATGACGGCGAACCGAGACACGCGCATCAGCGCCAGCGCCAGGCCCAGCACCAGGCTGGTGACAACCGCGATGCCCGCCATGGTCAGCGTGATCTGGAAACCGGCCCAGATGGTGTGCTGCCAGACGCTCCACTCGGTAAACGCCGCCCACCGTTGTGGGTCGAAGATCACATCCAGCCGCATCTCACCCCTCCTACCCTCTGTACCGCGTGAAGCGGCGCTCCAGCCGGCTCACCACCACACTCAGCGGCACTGTCAGCGCCAGGTAGCCCACCCCCACCGCGATGAAGATCTCGTACGTCGCAAACGTGCGCGAGTTCAGGATGTTGCCGTTGTACATGATGTCCGGCACCGCGATGGCACTGGCGACGCTGGTGTTCTTCGTCAGTGCAATCATCACGTTGCCCAGCGGCGGCACCGTGGTGGCCACTGCCTGCGGCAACACCACATAGCGCATGGTCTGCAGATAGGTCATGCCCAGCGAGCGCGCCGCCTGAAGGTGCCCCGCCGACACCGCCAGAATGCCGGCGCGAACCACCTCCGCGACGAATGCGCCGGTGTAGATGCCCAGCGCCAGGAACCCGGCCTGGAAGCCGGGCAGCGTCACCCCGATCAGCCACGGCAACCCAAAGAACCAAAAGTACATCTGGACCAGCAGCGGCGTATTGCGGAAGAACTCCACGTACGCCGTGCCCAGGGCCCGCACCGGCCGCAGCGGCGCCACGCGCAGCACCCCGAAGACCAGCCCCAGCGCCAGCGCCAGTAACAGCGAGAGCACCGCCACTTGCACCGTCACCCACAACCCCTGCAGCAGGAACGGCAGATTGGCAGCGACCACCGCCCCAAACGGCCGCGCCGCCGCGGCGGCCGCCTCGGCCGCCTGGGCAGGGGGTGTGGCTTGCAGCACGGTGCGTCAGTCGCTTACTTGGGCGGCTCGGGCGTCGGGCCGGTCATGCCGAGCCACTTGGTGTAGATGGCCTTCCAGCGGCCGTCGGTCTTCATCTTGCGCAGCTCGTTGTTGACGAACTCCTGGAAGCCGGTGCTCGCCTTCGCGATACCCAGCCCATACGGCTCCTGGGTGAACTGGCCACCCACCATCTTGAGCGTGGGGTCGGTGTCCAGGTAGCCAGCCAGGATGATGTCGTCGGTGCTCAGCGCGTCGGCGCGGCCCTGCTGGATCGCCGTCAGACACTCCGCGTACCCCGCAAAGAGCAGCTTCTGGGCGGCCGGGGCAAACTTGGTGATGTTCTGCTCGCTGGTCGAACCCGTGGCGGAACAGACAGTCTTGTCCGCCTTGTCCAGGTCCTGGATCTTGGTGATCGTGCTCTCCTTCTTCACCAACAGGCTCTGCCCAGCCATGTAATAGGTGTCGGAGAAGTCGATCTGCTGCTTGCGCTCGTCGGTGACGGTCATAGTGGCGGCGATGATGTCCACCGCCGCTTCCTGCAGGAGCGGGATGCGCTGGGCGGAGGTCACGCCGCGCAGCTCCAGCTTGCTCGGGAATGGGTCGTCCTTGGTATTGAAGAGCGCTTTGGTGATCTCCTTCACCACGTCCACGTCAAACCCTTCAATCGCGTTGGTGCGCGGGTTGAGCATGCCAAACAGCGGCTGGTCCTGCTTGACGCCCGCGATCAGCTTGCCACGCTGCATGATCTTCGCCATGTGGCTGGTGGCGGGAAACGCAGTGGCCGCCCCGCTAGCGGGTGATGAAATGGAGGACGGAGCCGCCGTTTGCTGGTTGGCCCCGCACGCCGCGAGCAAAGCGGCGATGGGGCTGCCCGCCGCGCCGGCGACGAGCGTGCGCCTGGAAAATGCCATGCGATCTATCTCCTTACTGATGCGCTACTGATGCGCTGCCCCGCGCATCTGCGCGGTTCATGAGTTGACCGTAGCGGCTACACGCCGCGGCGTCAATAGCCGCGCCGTCCAAAAATCGCCCGGTGAGGCGTTGCTCAGTGCCCCAGGATCTTGCCCAGGAACTGGCGCGTCCGCTCGTGCTGCGGGTTAGTGAAGAACTCAGACGGCGGCGCCGCCTCCACCACCACGCCGCCGTCCATGAACAGCACACGGCTCGCCACCTCCCGCGCAAAGCCCATTTCGTGCGTCACCACCACCATGGTCATGCCGTCTCTGGCCAGGTCGCGCATCACGTCCAGCACTTCGGTGATCATCTCTGGGTCCAGCGCAGATGTCGGCTCGTCGAAGAGCATGATCTTGGGGTTCATCGCCAGTCCGCGCGCGATGGCAACACGCTGCTGCTGCCCGCCGGAGAGCTGCGCCGGATATACCTTGGCCTTTTCCGGGATTCCCACCCGCTCGAGCAGCCGCAGCCCTGCCTCCTCGGCCTCGGCGCGCGCCACGCGCTTCACTTTCAATGGCGCGAGCGAGATGTTTTCCAGCACCGTCAAGTGCGGGAACAGATTGAACTGCTGGAACACCATCCCGATGTCCTGGCGCAGCCGGTTCACGTCGGTCTTCGGGTCATGCACCGGCTTGCCCAGCACGTACACCTGGCCACCGTCGATGCTCTCCAGGCGGTTTATGCACCGCAGCAGCGTGCTCTTACCCGAGCCACTGGGGCCACAGATCACCACAACTTCGCCGAGCTCCACACGCCCCGAGATGCCCTTGAGCACCTCCAGCGAGCCAAACCGCTTACGCACGTCCTGGAACACCACCGGCGCGTCGCCAGCTTCACCAGGTGTGTCACGGTCCGCGGCGGCGCCGAAAGGCACCGCGGCCGTCGGAGCAGGGCCGGAACTGGTGGTCATCGGCTGAGCATCTCCTGGAGGGCGGGCAAATCGTCGAACACGAAGTGCGGCTGCACCGCCGCCGCCGCTAGGTGCTCGCGCCGCGCGACGCCGGTCAGCACCAGTATGGCGGTCGTCCCGGCGCGGTGGGCCGCCGCCATATCCGTCAGCAGGCCGTCGCCGATCATCGCCGTCTCGACGGGAGTGGCGCCAACCCGCTCCATCGCCAGCTGCAGCATCGTCGCCTCCGGCTTGCCGATCACCGTCGCCGTGACACCCGTTGCGGTTTGGAGGTAGGCGATCGTCGCGCCATTGCCGGGCAGCAACCCCCGCTCGGTCGGCAAAGAAAGGTCAGGGTTAGTCGCTACCAGCGTTGCCCCCGCGTTGATGGCGAAACACGCCCGCATCAAACGATCGTACGTCAGCCGCCGGTCGAGCCCGCACACCACTACTTGGGCATCACGGTCCACCAGCCGGTAGCCCTCCTCCAGCAGCGCGCGCACCAGCCCTTCCTCGCCAATGGGGAACACCCGCGCACCGGGCGCCAGCCGCAGGTGTTCCCGGAGGTAGATCGCCGTCGCTTGTGGCGACGTGAGCAGGTGCGTCTCGTCCGCCTCGATCCCCATCCCCGCCAGCTTGGCCGCGAACTGCGTCCCGGTGAGCGTCGAGTTGTTGGTGATGCACACGAACTTTCGCCCGCTGTCGCGCAGGAACCGCACGAACTCGGCAGCGCCGGGAATGGGCGTGTTCCCGGTGTACACGACCCCATCCAGGTCCAGCAGGAACGTCGTAAGCGAAGCCAGTCGAGACGGATCGGCGCTTACAGGCGGTGCGGCGGTCATGGCTGCATTGAAGACGGCAATTCTGTTGATGCGCTGTGCTGAGGGTGTGCTGAGGGTGTGCTGGGAGTGTAAGGAATCCGCGCAGGAGTCCCCTATTCTGGACGGCGAGGCGTTAGGCACCCATAATTGGGCATGGCCGTGCAGGAAGCCGCCGTTCTCCCTCTGGCGAAGGGCAAGACTGAAGCGTCAATCAGCGCCCTGTTCCGCGGCGTGCGCGGCAGCTACCCGGTGCCAGGGCCGTCCACCATGCGCTACGGCGGCAACACGCCGTGCGTGGAAATACGGGCGGGCGGCCACCTCATCATCCTGGACGCCGGCACCGGCATCATCGGCCTGGGCAGTCAGCTGGTGAAGGACTACTTCGCGCTCCCCGAGACGACGCGCGGCCGCCTACAGCTGACGATCCTGCTCACCCACATGCACCACGACCACATCCAGGGCTACCCCTTCTTTGCGCCGCTGTACCTGCCACACACCAAGGCATTCGTCTACGGCCCGCGCATGCTGCGCGAAGACCTCACCGCCGCGCTGTCCGGCGCCATGGTGGCCCCCTACTTCCCGGTGGACGCCGAGTCGCTCGCCGCGGAACGCCACATCCGCAACATCGCCGAAGGCGACGCCGTGCTGTTCGAGCCGGTTTCGGTCTCCCTCGACCCGCGCGTCGTCAAGGCGCACGACCTGCAGGCCCGGTCCGATCAGGTGGTGATCACCTGCTATCACAACCTGAACCATCCCCGCGGCGGCACGTTCTGCTACCGCATCGAGCACGGCGGCAAGGTGCTGGTATTCGCCTCGGACGTGGAAGGCTACATCGGCGGTGACCGCCGCCTGATGCACTTCTCCAGGAACGCCGATGTGCTGATCCACGACGCTCAGTACCGATCAGACGAGTACACCGAGGGGCTCAAGCAGGGCTGGGGCCACAGCACCGCCCAGATGGCCGTGGAAATCGCGCAGGGCGCCGGCGTGCGCCAGCTGGTGCTCTTCCACCACGCGCCCACGAACGACGACGACGCGATTGCCGCCATCGAACGTGAAACCCAGGCGGCGTTCCCTCGCACCATCGCGGCGTATGAGGGACTGCGCCTGCAGCTCTAGCGTGCCGTAGCGTGTAGTGCGCCGCTACCATCCCGCCCTGTGGATGTGGGACCGCCGGACACACACGCGGTAGCCGAGGCGGAGCGGGCGTGCTGGGTGCTGTTCAACCGCGCGCCGGGGGTCGGCGTGGTCCGCTTCCGGCGACTGCTGGAACGCTTCGGCACGCTCGCCGAGGCGTGGCGCGCGCCGCGAGGGGAGCTAGCGCCGGTGCTGGGAGATCGGCGCGCGCTGGACGCCGTGACTGAGTTGCAGCGGCGTGCCGACCCCGAACGCGAGCTGGAGCGCGTGCGCGCCGCGGGCGCAGCGGCGCTGACCTGGCTGGATCCCGAATACCCAGCCCTGCTCAAGGAGATCCACGACCCACCCCCTGTGCTCTACGTCAAGGGGGAGCTCTTGCCCGAAGATGCGCAGGCGGTCGCCATGGTGGGCACACGCCGCGCCACGGTCTACGGCCGCGACGTGGCCGAGCGGATAGCCCACGACCTGGCAGCTGCCGGCATGGCCGTCATCAGCGGGCTCGCCAAAGGCATCGATACGCACGCGCACCGCGGCGCACTCGCCGGCGGTGGTCGAACGGTGGCCGTGCTCGGACATGGACTGGACACACTCTACCCACCTGAGAATCGCAGACTGGCCGACGCCATCCGCGAGCGCGGCGCCCTCGTCTCCGACTACCCCATCGGCACCGGCCCCATGGCCGAGAACTTCCCGCCGCGCAACCGCATCATCTCCGGACTGTCGGCCGGAGTGGTCGTGGTGGAGGCCGACCACACGTCCGGAGCGCTGATCACCAGCAAGTACGCGCTGGAGCAGGGGCGGGACGTATTCGCCGTCCCTGGCCCGGTTACATCGCCCGCCAGCCGCGGCTGCAACCGGCTCATCCAGGATGGCGCCAAGCTCGTGACGGCGGCGGAGGACGTGCTGCACGAGGTCAATCCACACCTCATTGCGCTGAGCGTGCGTCAGCTCACGTTCGACCTCGGCTCCGCGTCGCGCACCAACGGCTCACAGTCAACGCCACGGCAGAACGGCAGCGGTGGCGCCGGAGCGAGCGGCCCGTCCGGCAACCCGCTGCTGGAAGCGCTTCGCCACGCCGGCGAGGCCGTCCACGTGGACACGCTCAGCCGGTCCCTGGGCCGTCCCGTGCACGAGGTCACCGGCAGCCTGGCGCTGCTCGAGCTCCAGGGGCGCGTACGGCACGTCGGCGCCATGCGCTATCAGCTGGCGCTGTAAGAACCCAAGAGCTGCGCGAGCTCGTGACGTTGTGCGCAGCGACACATCCGTCAGCCTCGTGCCTCCGCAACGGACTCTTCGCTGCGCTCTGAATGGTCGCAGTCTCGATATACTCGATTTCCAAAGACAATGCGTCAACGCGAATGGATCCGGCTGGCCATCATCGTCGTCATCACGTCGATCGCTACCTGGATTGCGCTCCCCACTAACCCCGGCATTCACTTCCCACTCGGCGACCAGGACGTCGACGTCGACTTCCGGACCGTGCTCGGTCTCGACCTCCAGGGTGGCCTGCAAGTGCTGCTGGAGGCGGACCCGCCGGCGGGGCAGGCGCTCCCCACAGACGCCATGGCCGCCGCGCGCGACATCATCGAGCAGCGCGTCAACGAGTTCGGTACTACCGAGCCGGTGGTGCAGCAGCAGGGCACCAACCGCATCACCGTCGAAATGCCCGGCATCAAGAGCCCGGAGGACCGCGAGCGCGCCGTCCGCCTCTTCGGCGAGACCGGTCTGCTCGAGTTCGTGGACGTCGGCACTGCCAGCCCCGGTCCCGGCGCCCGGATAGAAACCATCCCGGACTGCCCCGCGGGCGACACCGCACCGCGTGACGGCAAGTACTGCACGGTGCTCACCGGCAAGAACCTCGACCCGAACGCCGTCAGCGTTGGCTTCGACGAGCGCAACCGGCCGTTCATCAACTTCGGCTGGGATTCCCAGGGTGCGGCCGTCTTCGCCGATTACACCGAGAAGAACATTGGCCGCAACCTGGCCATCGTGCTGGACAAGTCAGTGCTCCAGGCGCCGCGCATTAACAGCCGCATCGACCAGCGGGGCATCATCCAAGGCTCGTTCGTCCTGCAAGAAGCCAAGGACATCGTCACTAAGCTCAAGTACGGCGCGCTGCCCATCCCGATGAAGGTCATTCAGCAGCGCGAGGTCGGCGCCACATTGGGTGCAGACTCGGTGCGTAAGAGCCTCATCGCAGGCGCCGTTGGCCTGGGCGTGGTCATGGCGTTCATGCTCATCTACTATCGCCTGCCCGGCCTGGTAGCGGACGCCGCGCTGCTGGTCTACGCCATCATCACCTTCGCCATCTTCAAGAATCCCTGGGCGCCCGTCACGCTCACGCTGGCTGGTATCGCCGGTTTCATCCTGTCCATCGGCATGGCGGTGGACGCCAACATCCTGATCTTCGAGCGGATGAAGGAGGAGCTGCGCGCCGGCCGCACGTTGACCGGCGCGGTCGAAGCGGGATTCTCTCGCGCCTGGAGCAGCATCTGGGACTCCAACACCACCACGCTCATCACCTGCTTCCTGCTGTATTGGTTCGGCCGCCAGTTCAATGCCGGCCTCATCATGGGGTTCGCCATCACGCTGGCCATCGGAGTGCTGGTCAGCCTGTTCAGCTCCATCACCGTCACGCGCACGTTCTTGCGTGCCGTAGTGGGCAGCGGTCTTGTCCGCCACCCCTGGTTCTATGGCGCCAGCGTCCCACCCACTCCGGAGCCGACCCCACGCCGCTCCGCGGGGTTGACATCGCCCGCCGGCGCCTAACGAAGAAGCACGCCAATGTTCAACATCATCGGCCGCCGCAAGTGGTACTTCCTCTTCTCCACGCTCATTATCCTGCCGGGCACCCTGGCGCTGCTCGTCTGGGGGCTGCGCCTGGGGATCGACTTCACGGGCGGCAGCCTGCTGGAGCTGCGCACCGAGCGGGAGGTTGCCCCCGCCGACCTGCGTGAGGCACTCGCCCGCCAAGGTTACGACGCCAGCGTGGTCACCACCACCGACACCGCCGGCCGCGTGAGCTATATCGTGCGCACGCGCGGCCTGGATACCACCGAAAAGAACCAGCTGGTTGCCTCCCTTGGCCAGACCGCCGGGACACTCACCGAGGACCGCTTCGAGAGCGTCGGCCCGGTCGTCGGGCGCGAGACCGCGCGCGGCGCCATCTTGGCGGTGCTGGGCGCATCGGTCATGATCCTGCTTTACTTGTGGTACGCGTTCCGCCAGGTGCCCAAGCCCTGGCGCTACGGCGCGTGCGCCGTCTTCGCGCTCGTCCACGACGCGGTGCTGGTGCTTGGCCTGTGGGCCATTTTCGGACAGCTGTTTGGTCTGGAGGTGGACGCGCTCTTCGTCAGCGCCATCCTCACCGTCGTCGGCTTCTCGGTGCATGACACCATCGTCGTGTTCGATCGCGTGCGCGAGAACGTAGGGCGCTTCCCCGGCGAGTCGTTCGAGCGCGTGGTGAACTTCAGCATCAACCAGACGCTGGACCGGTCGCTCATCACCGGTCTGACGGCCATGTTCACGCTCACGGCGCTGCTCTTCCTGGGCGGAGGCACCATCCGCAACTTCGTGCTCGTGCTGCTGGTAGGCATGATCTCCGGCACGTACTCGTCTATCTTCAACGCCAGCTGTCTGCTGGTCGTGTGGGAGAACGGTGAGCTCGGCAACCTTTGGCGCCGCCTCACCGGCCGCGGCGCCTCCCTCCAGCCCGCGGCGGCGTAGGGTCAGTTCTGGCTGGGCGCCAGTGTGGGGGGCGGCATCACCGGCCCCAGTGGCTCCACGGCGCCGCGTGTCACGTCGGAAAAGACGGCGCCCTGCAGCCCCATCAGCTCCTGCGCAGCGCGCGCCTCGCTCCCCGGCGCGGTGCGCACGGCCACCAGGGTATCGCCCTGATCCAAGCGCACACCGTAGCGGTAGGCCAGATCATGCGGCAGCCCGTCAGTGCGGCGCGCCAGCGCCCCCAGCGCTGCCCCCGCCAGCGCTACCACCAGCACCAGCAGGCTCGACGCCGGCCAACCGGCCAGCGCCGCCGGCACCTCGCCGAACGGCTCCACTCCTCCCAACCGCGCCGCACCCAGCACCGCGAGCCCAAGCACCAAGCCAGCTACCGCCCCAACGGCGGCCCAGGCACGCGCGCGCTCGGCGCGGGACACTAGCCGCGCCGGGTCGCCCACAGGGTGCACCGCTACCCGGCCCACCAGGAGCACACGACCGCCGCCGATGCGGCCGTAGGCCGAAATCGCGTCCTGGCGATGCCCCGCCTGGATCAGCGCCTGCGTTGCGCCTTCCGCCTCGGCAAGCGTCGGGAAGGCGCCAATAACCAACCGCACTGTGACGCATAATGCACTAGCGCCACCGCCGCCGGCAACCCGTGGACAGCAGTTGATAGCCGTTCCGGGGCCGCCTGCCACTCGCCGGCAGCCGGCATTCGGCGCGAGCACGCCCCAATGACAGAACTGCGCCCCGCGAAGCTCACCGGCAAATCCGCACTCATCACCGGTGCCGGCTCCGGCATCGGAGAGGCCATGGCGCGCCTGTTCGCTGCCGAGGGCGCGCGCGTCGCCGTGGTGGACCTTGACCGCGCCGCGGCGGAGCGGGTCGCTGGCGAGATCGATTCCGGTGGCGGCGATGCGGTCGCCCTCGCCTCCGACGTCTCCCGCGCCGCCGACTGCCAGGCGATGGTCGAGCGCACCGTCGAACGGTTCGGCGCGCTGGACATCCTGTGCAACAACGCCGGTGTTGGCGTCGCCGCCGTCTGCCACGAGACGAGCGAAGAAGACTGGGACCTTGTGCTCGGCGTGTGCCTCAAGGGCGTCTTCCTCGGCAGCAAGTTCGCCATCCCGCACATGCTGGTGCACGGTGGTGGGGTGATCTGCAACACCTCATCCGCGGCAGCGGAGGCGGCCGTGGCCAACCGCGCCGCCTACTGCGCCGCCAAGGCCGGTGTGCTCGGCCTCACCAAGTCGATCGCCATCGACTATGCGAGCCGTGGCATCCGCTGCAATGCCCTGCTACCGGGCACCGTCGACTCCCCGTGGATCGGGAAGATCATTGCGCAGCAGTCGGACCCGGTGGCCCAGCGCGCGCTGATGGAAGCGCGCCAGCCCCTCGGCCGCCTCGGCCGTCCCGAGGAGATCGCGCGCGCCGCGCTCTACCTCTGTTCGGACGATGCATCCTTCGTCACCGGAACCGGTTT
The DNA here is from genome assembly GCA_902805635.1 of uncultured Chloroflexota bacterium. GTDB lineage: Bacteria > Chloroflexota > UBA11872 > UBA12225 > UBA12225 > CADCTC01. The sequence continues at coordinate 26,646 of CADCTC010000167.1, read as the reverse complement.
GGTCGTGGACGGCGGCTTCCTGGCCCGCTGATTGCCGGGCTTATCTGCCATGACCGAGGTGACCGAGCCAGCCAGGGCGGTAGCCAGAGATGCCCCAATCCTGATAGGCACGTGCTCGTGGACCGACCCGACCATCCTCAAGTCGGGCTGGTACCCCCCTGAAGCGTCGTCGGCCGAGCAGCGACTCGCCCACTACGCCTCAAAGTTTCCCGTCGTAGAGGTCGATTCCACCTACTACTCGCTTCCGTCGGAGCGGAACGCCGTATTGTGGGCAGAGCGCACGCCAGACGCGTTCACGTTCGATTTCAAGGCATTCGGCCTGATGACCGGCCACGGTGCTGCCGTCGCCAAGCTGCCCCCGATCATCCGCGACAGCCTCCCCGCTGATTTCGGCGCCGGCAAGCGCCAGATCTACCTCAAAGATCTCCCCGAATCAGCCCAGGCGTGGATCTGGGACGCGTTTGCTCGCGCACTGGACCCGCTGGCGTGCAGTGGCAAGCTGGGCTTCATCCTGCTCCAATTCCCGCCGTGGTTCGGCATCAACCGCGCTAACAAGGAATACATCGAGCGCGCCCGCTCCCTGCTTCCGGAGCACAAGCTCGCGGTGGAGTTTCGCAACGGCTCCTGGTTGGAGGAGCGCAACATTCCGGAAACCGGCGCCCTGCTCGCGGCAAACGACCTGACCTACGTTGCCGTTGACGAGCCGCAGGGCTTCCGCTCCAGCGTACCGTTGGTGCCGCTGGTGACTAACTCCGACCTGGCGGTGCTGCGGCTGCACGGCCGCAACGCCGAGAACTGGCAGGCCAAGGACGTGACCGTCGCCGAGCGCTTCAAGTACCTCTACAGCGATGCAGAGCTCGCCGGCCTCGCGCCCGTCGTCCAGCAGCTCGCCGAGCAGGCCGAGCAGACCCATGTCCTGTTCAACAACTGCTATTCCGACTATGGCGTCCGCAACGCCGAGCAGCTCGCCGCCAGGCTGAACGGCGCAAGCCCCACTCCCTAACCCTCGCGCGCCCACTACAGCGGCAGCTTCACCGGCCGGCCCTCGCGCGCGCTCTGCTCGGCGGCGAACATGATCTCGTAGGTCTTGGCATCCTCGCGGATGTCGAGCAACGCCTGCCCGTCGGCGCGAATAGCCTTGACCAGGTCGTCGATCTCGCCCGGGAACGGGTGGTGAGTCACCTCTGGCGTGTCCGGCAGGATGGTGGGGAACTCTGCCCAACCCTCCAGCCCCGGGTCCAGGAACGTCGTGCGGAAGCGGTTGTTCACCAGAGTTCCCTTGGATCCGTGCAGCCGCACGTTGAACGTGTACTTCACGTTCCCCTCCAGCGCGCAGCCCACCTTGCCAATGGCGCCATTCGCAAACCGAATCAGCGTCACAATGGTCGGGTCCCACTCCATCACGCCGGTGAAGTTGCCGGCGTACGCGAACACCTCCACCGCCTCAGAGCGAATGAACTGCCGGATGGCGTCGATGGCGTGGCAGCCCGCCGCCGCGAGCGCCGTGCCGCCCTTCTCCTTGGTTTTCACCCAGTCGTAGCCGGCATACCACTGCTCCCAGTTGCCGGAGAAGTAGTCGCACTCGGCGTAGTGGAGGTCCCCGAAGAAGCCCGCGTCAATCATGCTGTGCACCGACTGGAAGTAGGGACTCCAGTGCAGCTCGAAACCTCCCTGGCTCTTCACCCCCGCCTGCTCGATCGCCCGACGCAGCGTCCGTAGGTCCTCCACACTCATCGCCACCGGCTTCTCTACCAGCACGTGCTTGCCCGCCTCCGCGGCAGCGATCCCCTGCTGCGCGTGCAGGTGGTTCATCGAGCAGATCGAGACGACGTCCACGCCGGGGTCCCGAAGGAGCTCGCGCCAGTCGGCGTACAACCTCGCGCCGGGCAGTCCATGGCGCTGCGCCGCCGCCTGGGCATTCTCCCGGCTGCTGCTGGCCAGTGCCACCACTTCACAGTGCGGGTTCTGCTGGTACGCCTTGATGTGCTCACCCGCCACCCACCCGATCCCGATCACCCCCACACCCAGCTTCTTCTCACCCGTCGCTCCGCTCCGCTGCACTGCCTGGCCTGCCATGCCGCTGAACCTCCCAGTGGCGCGGGTGACCCATCGTGTCTTGCTGCCCGTCCCCGGCGCCGCGGGCGTAGCGTAGCACGCTTCTTGTCTCTTGCCCCCTTGCCGTCGCACTGGCGCTCCCGCCAGGCAGATAAACTCGCTCCCTGCGGTCGCGCAAGCAGTCACGCCAAAAGGTACCCGTGCGAGTCTCCTGCATCATCCCATTCTTCAATGAGCGCAGCCGCATCACCGCGGTCCTCGACACCGTCACAGCGGTGGACCTTATTGACGAGATCGTCTGCGTTGACGATGGCTCCACCGACGGCGGCATGGACGGCCTCGCCCTCCCGACGCGCGCCACAGTAGTCCGTCTCCCTTGCAATCTTGGCAAAGCCGGCGCTGTACGCGAGGGCACGCAGCGCACGCGAGGGGAATACGTGCTGTTAATCGACGCCGACCTTCGTGGCGCCAACGCGCATGAGATCCGCCGGGCCATCGCCGGCATGCTTGCCCACCCGGACCTGGGCATGGTCATCCTGCGCCGCGACCAAGAAGACTGGAACGTGCGCCTCATCAACGCGGACGTCGCGCTCTCCGGCGAACGCATCCTGCGCCGGTCGCACCTCCTGGAAGTGCTCTCCCAGAACGTCTCCGGCTACCAGCTCGAGGTCGCCATCAACCGCTACATGATGGAGCGTGGCCTACCCTGCTACTGGACCCGCAGCAGCGCGCTAGACGTCAATAAGGTGGCCAAGTGGGGGGTCTTCGGCGGCGCCTGGCGTGAAATGCAGATGAACGCGCAGATGGTGCGCTTCCTGGGCCTGCGCGGCTACATCAGGCAGCTGTTCACCTTCTGCCGCGTAGAGCTGCCGGCCTACGCCGCCGCGCCGCAGCCGTCGCCGCAGCCCATCTGACCAGCCACACCAGACCGAGACTCGCCACCGCCGCCAGGCGGCTGAGCCTGATCGCGCGCTTCACGTCCGTACCCGTTGGATGCGCCAGCCCCCGTCCCAACCGGTAGTGCCCCACTTTTTCCAGCTCCACGCCCAGCGCGCCCGCCATCGCAGCCATGGGGCGCCCGGCGTTGGGACTGGCGGTCGCCCCGCCATCGCGCCCCAGCGTGCGCCACGCCCGGCGGCTGTCTCCACCCGCCAGCCCTGCCAGCGCCGCCAGCGCCAGCGCCGTCAGACGCGCCGGCAGCCAGTTGAGCGCGTCGTCCAGGCGCGCGGCCGGCTTACCCAGGTGCTCGTACCTTTCGGTCCGGTAACCGATCATCGCATCCATCGTGTTCGCCGCCCGGTACGCCCACGCCGCCGGCAGACCACCCGCCGCGTACCAGAGCAGCGGCGCCACCACGCTGTCAGAGAGGTTCTCCGCCAGCGATTCGATGGCCCCTGCTGCCAGGCGTGGAGCATCCAACCCGGCCGTCTGCCGGCTGACGATCATGCTCAGCGCCGTTCGTGCTGCCGGTACGTCTTCTGCTTGTAAGGCATCGCCAACCCGCTGCACGTGCTCCTCCAGTGCACGCCAGGCAAACGCGGGCTTGAGCGCCAGGGCGAGCACTACGGCTTGCACCAGCACGGGCAGCCGACGGCAAGCTCGCTGCAGTGCCCAGGCTGGCACCGCCGCGACCGTCAGCGTGGCACCCGCCAGCACCGCGCCATACGCAAGCTGCACGCGCGGCGCTGCGTGCGCCGGGGCCCATTCATCGAGCGCCGCGATCACCTTCCCAAGCCAGACTACCGGGTGGAGCGAGGCCGGTGGCTCCCCCAGCGCGCGGTCGAGAGCGAGCGCCGCGGGGGCCGGTATAAGGACGTAGCGCGCGGTGTGAGGCAGCAGAAGGGTCACGGCTCACAGGGTATACTGGCCAGGTAGGCGCGTCTGGCGGCGCTGCAATGCCGAGCCCTGCAATGCAGCGTGAAACTGCGGGTGAAGGGGGCCACGGTGCCCACCAGCGCGAAGGCACGCTACGTGCAGCAGTAGAGGCGCTCTGAAGCGCGGCGCTGCCAGTTCCCGGAGACAGCCGAAGCATCACGAAGCGGGGTGCGACGGAAGCCCCGTCTACCAGCCCCGCCGTCGAACGAAACGGCATCACGAACGAAGCCACGCCCCATAGCGACGTAGGCACACGCACACCACCGGCCTAGCGGCCGGCAGAACCGCTGGTCACCACGACCGGCACACAGCAGAGAAGGTCGAGAGACGACGTGAGCGATACCTCACAGGACGCGGCCGAGACGGGCCGCGACGAATCACCCGCCGAAACGCCGCGCCCGCGCGCAAGGCGCACTACGCGCCGCGCGACGACGCAAGACCACGCAGCCGGTGGACCGGCATCTCAGCCGGCCGAACCGTCGGCGGCAGGCGCCGCAACGCAGGACGTAGCCACCACAAGAGAACCCGTGAGCACCGCCGCGTCGGGCAGCGCGAACGACCAGCAGCCGGCAACCGCGAGCGAGGCGGTAATCGCCGGTGAGATGTCGGACACGACAACGGCCACCACACCCTCCGGGAAGCCCACCCGCCGCCGCCGTACAGCACCCGCGGCGCCACCAACCGACACCGGCGAACCCACTTCGCTCGCCCCCGGAGCGCCAGACGCCGGGATGCCGGCCGATCTGTCTGCCACGGTCTCGGCAACACAGGCAACGCAAGCAGATCCGGCAGCAGCGGCGCAGAACGAGGGCGAAGTCGCCAGCACCACGGCCACCGCCTCCACCGTGGGCGGCGCCACGAGCGGCGAAGGTGCGTCCGCCCCTCGGCGCCGCACCACCACCCGCAGGCGTGCTGCGCCGGCCGGCGAGGTGCAAGCCGATGCCACACCCGCCGCGGAAACATCCGTGCCGGCGCGAGACCCGGTCCAGACAGAGGCAACCTACGGCATCCCACCCGCTCCCGTGGAGAGCCCCGCTGTGGTCGAGGCCGCAGCGAGTTCGCCGATTGATGCGTCACCGGACGCCGAGCTTGCACCTCCTGCTCCCACCACACGGGCGCCACGCCGGCGCCGCGGCACTCACCCTCAGTCGACTGAGGGTGATGCCGCTGCCACACCCACCGCCGACGCCGCCATCGTGAGCTCCAGCCCGGCTGTCGCCGACGCCATTACCGGCTCAACAGCGCAGACAGAGCCGCTCGGTGCTGCGCACGCTGACTCGGAAATCCGCCCTGGCACTGGCGATGGCTCGCAGCAGGACTCGGGCGAGGGGGCGCCGGCTGATGAAGGCGACCAGCCCGGAGTTCGCGGGCGCCGGGTTCCACCTCCCACCATCAGACGCCGCCCGGCCGCCATCGTGCGCCGGGACGATGTGGCCGAGGCCACCAACCCGGACGAGACTGCCGGCGTTGCAGCATCAGGCTCAGAATCCGTTGCCCCTCAAGGCGAGCTAACGGAGACAGCGGAGGAGACAGCCCCCACCCCGACGCTACCGCGCTCGCCAATCATCCGGAGCGGACCACCGCTCCGCGGACCACGTCCGGCGCGAGATGGCCGTGACATGCGCGACGCGCGCGGCGCCGGGCCAGGAGACAGCGGCGCTGACTTCCGCAGCGGTGGCCGTCGCCGCCGCGGTGGACGTGGCCAGGATGACGGCCCGCCCTCACCGCCCCCGCCACCACGCCGCGACTTCCAGGACCGCGGCGAACCCGGCAACCGACAACCCGAATCGCTCCCGTTCCCCACCCGCCAGCCGTGGCAGCCGCCACGTCCCTACGAGGGCTACCGCGCCATCGGCCGGTCGCCGCAGGAGATGCAGCGCCAGCAGGACCAGTACCGCTACCGCGGCTACGGACAGCAACGCCCCGTCGGCCCCGAGGGGTACCGCACCCTCGGCCGGTCCACCGGCCAGCCGAGCGGCGGCGACCCCAACCGCCGCAGCGGTGCCGGTGGTGGAGGGGCTGGTGGGGGCGGCGGCTACGGTCCGCCACGCGGTGGTGGGTACGGCCCTCCACGCGGCGGCGGCTACGGCCCCCCGCGCGGCAGCTACAGCGGTCCGCCACGCCAGGGGAGGCCCGTTGGCCCCGGTAGCTCAGGTGGGCCCGGCGGACAGGGAGGCATGGCCGGCGGCGGCCCTGGTGAGCCTGGGCGTCCAGGCGGCGCAGTGGGTGGACCGTACAGCGGAGACGGTCCGGACGGCCGGCGCCGGCGCCGGCGCCGGCCGCGCCGGACAGGCGATCCCGAAGAGTAGCCGGCTGCCGGCAGGGCGGGGCAGGGTCCTTCATTCATGCCACCGAAGGCTTTTGCCTCCGGTCGCGGCTGCCCCCGAACTGCTTGACAGACTCTCTACAAGCCGGACCGTTACTTCGCGTACAGCCAGCGGCGGCAGCGCACCGGCACGTGGAAGTCCTGCCCCGGATACTGCGCCGCGCAATAGTCCACAAACCAGCCGGGAAACCCCGGATTCCCCGCGAACATATCGTAGTGCATCGGCACGATCACCCGGGCGCCTATGGCGTGGCCAAGGTCAGCCGCCTCGCGGTGGTCGGTATTGCCGATGATCCCCTTCTGCTCGCGAAACCAGTCCCGCCCGTTGATCGGGATGAGCGCCACGTCGATCGAGAGCCCCGCCAGGCGCTCCACCATCCCCGGATACACCGTCGTATCCCCCGCGTGGTAGAGCCGCACGCCGGCGACATCCACTACGAATCCGACGAAGCGATAGCCACGCTCCGGGTCGCGCTCCCACACCGCCTCCGCGATGGGATTCGCTTTGTCACCGTGCGCTGCGGGCACCGTGTGCACCGTCACCTCAGCCGCGTCGTGCATCACCGGGCCACGCACTGAGCGACCGCCCAATCGCAGCGTCTGATCGACTTGGGCCAGCACAAGCCGCTCGCCGGTGACGCCCAGGCCCTCCATCTTTGCCCTGGCCGAATCCGGCACGACGAAGCGCGTCCACTGGGATGCCGCCGCCAGGCCCTTCACGGCCACCGGGTCGAGGTGATCCCCGTGATCGTGGCTGCAGAACACCACGTCCACGTCCCGCAGTTGCTCCGGCGCGAACGGCGGCTGCCACGTCCGACGCGGTGACGACACCAGGTACGGGTCGAATACCAGCGTCGTTCCCCCACCCCGCACCACGAACCCTGATTGGCCGATGTGCCAGAGGGCAATCGACCCCTGCGCCGGCGCTGTGCCGGCAATATCGTCAAGCAGCGCCTGGCCGTGCGGCCAAGGCTGGTCCGTTGTCTGTTCGGTCACAATGGGGGCTAGTTTAGCCCCACCACGTGCGGTCCCGCCTTGATCCCTGCAAACGGGGAGAACCGCGCCCGCAGCGCCAGTCGGCGCTGCAGCGTCAGCTGACGGCCCATTGTGCTCCGCATGGCCTGCGCCGCGCGTGCCGGTCGCACGCGCACCTGCTGCCCAGCGTTCGCCCGCGCCCGGCGGTACATGAAGTGGCACTCACGCGCCGTGGTGATGAAGTCAGCCGCCACTACCGCCCACGCCTCACGCGTGCGGGGCAGCACCGGCAGCAGCGTATGCGCGCGGATGGCGTGCCGCACTCCCTGCGGCTCCTCCAGGCGCGTCGCCAGCGCCACCGGGCGCACCGTGTTGAACCAATGCGCCCCCAGGTCATGCAGCAGACCTGCCCGCGCCGACACACGCGCGTCCGCGCGCAGAAAGCGCGATACTCTGTGCGCCGTCTGAGCCACCCCCATCAGGTGGTCATATTCGGTCAGGTCGAAGTGATGTACCCGCGCCCGGCTGGCGTGCAGCTCCGGTAGCTCAAGCAGGTCCGCGACCGCGTCGCGGAAGCTCGCGTCAAGTACGTTTTCCTGAACGGCTGGCGTCATATGCCCTCTTATCGTAGCAGCGCACTTGTCAATGCGTATCGCCAATCCCCCATCGTTCCTACTTGGCCGGCGGGCCTGCCCCATCGACGATAGCGCGCAGCACAGGATACATCTGGCTCGCCGTGACAATGCGGTCGCCGTCGAACGGTACGTATGACGGCAGCACCACGAACGGGTACGACTGATCGCCGCCGATCGACGCGTGCGTCCCCAGCTGGTTCTCGAACGTATAGACGTGCGTCCTGCCCGCTGCCCCAGGCGCCGTGTCGCGCAGCGTCTCGGGCCGGAACAGCGCGGCCATGCAGATCACGTCGCCGCACGCGTCCATGGACGCAAACGCCGCCACTTGGCGCGCCGCGATTCCCGGCTCCTCGAACGCGCCGAACGGGTCCTCGCCCTCCACCTCCAGCACCACCGGCGGTAGCTCGTGCGCCGGGTCGGATCCGTCCACCCCCTGCGGCTGCCGCCGCAGGACCGCCTTGCCGCGCCGGCTGCGCGCTTCGATGGTGTCGCCCTGCCGTCCTACCACCAGCTCCACCGCACGGTGCTGCACCAGCGCGTCGACGAAGCCCGGACACAGCCGGTCCACCTCCGCCAGGTCCAGCCGGCGATCCACCTCTTTCACCCACAGCTGCGAGAGCGGCCCGCAATTGATCACCGTTACCCGCGGCGCGTCGCTGGTGGTGTCCTCTTCCAGGAAGCGCTCGCCCAGCTTGATCGCCCCCGCGCTGCCCAGCTCCAGCGTCCACGCCCCCAGCCGGCCCCACGTGCGCAGCCACCCGGAGTTGCGCCGCAGCACCTCCCCCGCTATCCGACTTAGCCAGCCGGGCCGCGGCCCCCGATCCCGCCTACGCAGCCGGCGACGCGTGCGTCGCCGGTGGGTGCGGTAGCCTGGCGTGACCTGCGCCTTGCCGCGCCACCATTCCTCTACCCAGCTATCGAAGTCCTGCTCGAACGCGTCGGCCACCGCCTGGCACGGCGTCATGCCGTGGTCGCTCAGCAGGACCAGCTCGTAGCGGCGCTGCGTCCACGCCCGTGTCTGCGCCAGCTTACGGATCGCCCCGTCAATCCCGCGCAGCACCCGCAGCGAGTTGCGCGACAGCGGGCCGCTGTGGTGCCCCAGCGCGTCGTACCCGATGTAACAGGCGTAGATCACGTTTACGCCGCGCAGCATGTCGGTGCGTGTGCCCGTGGTCACGATCTCCCGAGCCAGCACGTTCATGAACAGCCGCACGATGGGGAACGCCCCCTCCAGGATGCGCGGCCGGTCCATCGCCGTGGTGTAGACGCGGTCCTCCATCTCCTGCACCAGCTCCCAGGCGCAGTCGAAGGCAAACCGCAGGATCTTGCCCGGGTTGAGCAGCCCTACGCCCAGCGCGCGCAGCAGCCCCTGCCCCGGTGTGAACCAGTGCGGGTTGCCGCCTCCACCCGCGATGGTCAGCACCGAGTACTTGGCATCGCCCGAGATGATGTTGGAGTAGCTGCTGCCGCCTTCCAACAGGCCCTTGTTGCCCAGCGCGGCGGCGCGCGCCTGCACCGTCGCCTGCACCTGGCGCATGTGGTACGGGTTTGCCCCCACCACCCGCTTCTGCGTCGCACGATCCCACCAATAGAAGCCGACAATCCCCTCACTGGTGCCGTACATCAGACCGCTCTGGATCGGCGGCGTGTCCGCCGCCAGCCCGCAGCGCCAGCGATGCAGCGTGAACCCACCCCGCTCAATGAGCCGCTTGGTGAATGGCAGGTAACCCAGCTCCATGGCGCGCTGGAGGTTGCCGTAGCCCAGACCGTCGATTTCGATCAGCAGCGTGCCGCGCGGCGACGACTCGTCCCCTTCGGGCTGCAAGCCCAGCACTCCCGCCAGGAGCTGGTACCGCCCGCGGAAGAACCACGCCTGTAGCCGGTACAGCCGCACCGCCGCGTCGTCGATCCGCCGCCGGTTGCGCTCGCGCAACCGGCGCAGGAACCGGGTGAGCGACCCCGCGCCCACGTCGCCTGAGTTAGCTCGCAAGCGAACGCACGACCTCGGCGTATTTTTCCGCCAGCGCGGCTGCGTGCTCCTGCGACGTGGACTCGGCATGGACGTGGAACACCGGCCGGAACGGATCGGGCAGCACCACCGCCCACTCGCCGCCCATCTCGAACTTCACGCCGTCAACCTGCTGGCCGTTGCCGCCGGACTGGCGGCTGGCGCGCTCGTGCAGCACTCGCATCACGCGCCCCTTCCGCTCCCACGGACACGGCACTTCTTCCAGCGCCAGAAAGTACGGCGGCACCTGCGTCAGCACGTCTGAGAGGCGCGTATCGAGCTGCCCCAGGTAGCTCAACAGCCGCACCACCGCCATCATGCCGTCGAACCCAGGGTGGAAGTCCGGCAGGATGTAACTGCCCTCGCCGTCGCCAATCAGCTCCGCACTCGCATTCGGCGTGCCGCGCCGCCCACGCCCCCCGCCGCCGGGCCCAAACATCTCCCCCGCGCGCATCTGCGCTTGCGGGTTCGCCGCCAGGCGGATGACGTGCCCGCCGTGGTCCTGCGCCAGCTGCTCAAACGCGTGCGGCGCCGTCAGCGGCACCCCCACCGCGCTGCCGGGACGCGCGCGCCAGGTCAGGATGGCGAACGCCGCCAGCGCCGACATCGGCGGGATGATCGTGCCGCGGTCGTCCACCAACGCGATCGTCTTGCCGTCGTTGTCCATCGTCGCGCCGAAGCTCGCGCCGATCGCACGGCTCACCGCCGCCAGCTGGCGCAAGTCCTGCTCGTGCTGCGCCTGACTGCGTCCCGGATGGCTGTCGGTCGTCGCCGCGTTGACGGTGATCGTCTCTGCGCCCAGCCGCCCTAGGATGCCCGGCAGGATGGCCGACGTGCTGCCCAGTCCATAATCGATCACAGACCGTCCGCGCGCTTTCTGGATCGCCGCAGCGTCGCTACCCTTCAGGAACGCCTCGGTGTACCGGTCAACCACCGGTCCCGCCAGGATGTCGATCCGCCCGATGTCGTCGATCGAGACCCGGCGAAAGTCCTCCCGGAAGAACGTCGTCTCGATCTTGCGCTCGGTGTTCTTGTCGATGTTCAGCCCGTGGCTGTCGAACAGCTTCACGTCGATCAGCCGGGGGTCCTCCGGCGAGACCCGCACGTGGATGCCGCCCGCCGCGTCAGAGTTGCGCGTCTCGTAGCGCGCCACCGGCACCGGCACCTCCTGGATGTCCAGCACGTCGATCCCCGCGCTGGGCAGTCCGGAGATGATCCCCCGCTTGATCATCCGCGCGGCGCGGCTCAGGTCGCGGTTGACCGTAATCTTGGTCCCCTTGGGGAACAGCGACGCGTAGGCCGCGCCCAGCCGCGCCGCGAACTCCGGCACCATCTCGATGTTCGCCAGCCCGCTCACGCCCGAACGCGAGAAGATAGAGCGCCGCCCCTGGCTGCCCCAGATGATGCTGGCGCTCACCGTCGCGCCCGGCTCCACCTCCTTATTAGGCCACAGCTTCACGTTGGGCCGGATGATCGCCCCCTCGCCCACCGAGCAGTTGTCCCCCACCACCGCCCCCTCGAAGATGACCGTGCCAGCCTTCAGGCTGCACTGCTTGCCGACGATCGCACCGTGCAGGTCCGACCCCTCGCCGATGTAGCAGTTCTGCCAGATCACGCTGCGGTCGATCGTCGCCCGCTCCTCGACGATGGTGTAGTCCCCGATCACCGAGGGCCCGTGGATCACCGCGTTCGAGCGTACTTCCACACCCTTGCCCAGGAACACCGGGCCGTACAGCCGCGCCGACGGCGCGATCTCCGCGTCCCCCTCCTTCGCCGCGCTGGCCACCCAGATGCGTCCCAGCAGCTCCTGCCCCGGCATGTCCAGGTTGCACAGCCCGTGCAGCATGTCCGAGTTGGCGCGCGAGTACTCCGCCAGGTTACCCACGTCGCACCAGTAGCCGCTGGCCACGTGCCCGAACATCGGGTCGTTGTTGGCCAGCAGCTGCGGGAAGACGTCGTTGCTCCAGTCCACCGGCACGCCCGGAGGCACGTACTTGAAGATGGACGGGTCCAACAGGTAGATCCCCGTGTTCACCGTGTCCGAGAACACCTCGCCCCAGCTCGGCTTCTCCAAGAAGCGCTCCACCCGCGTGTCGTTGTCGATGATCACCACGCCATACTCCAGCGGGTTAGACACCCGGTAGAGCGTCAGCGTCGCCATTGCCCCCTTGCGCTGGTGGTGCTGGATGATCTGGTGCAGGTCGAAGTCGGTCAGCGCGTCGCCGCTGATCACGATGAACGGCTCGTCCAGCAAGTGCTCGGCGTTCTTCACGCTGCCCGCGGTGCCCAGCGGTGTGTCCTCCACCGAGTAGTGGATATGCATGCCGAAGTCACTGCCGTCGCCGAAATAGTCCTGGATCACGCGCGCCAGGTATTGCAGCGTCACCACCACTTCGGTGATGCCGTGCCGGCGCAGCAGCCCGAAAATGTGCTCGATCACCGGCACATCCACGATAGGCACCATCGGCTTCGGCCGGCCGATCGTCAGGGGACGCAGCCGGGACCCTTCGCCTCCCGCCATCACCACCGCTTTCACGACGCTTCCTCCTTAGCTTCGCCAGCTACGCCAGCTACGCCAGCTACGCCAGCTACGCCAGCTACGCCAGCTACGCCAATACCGTACCGAGCCACGCCTCGGCCAATCCGTGCCACTACGCTACCACTTGCTACCGGTGCGGTAAAGCTGGCGCGCGGGCAGCTATCCGTTTCATCTTGACAGCGTTGTATTTGCGGTATGTCCACACGATTTACGACTCGAACAAAGACTCGATCTGGGGCCTCCTGCCCTTCGCTCTCCCGCGCGTTACTCACGCTCCTCACCCTTCTTACATTGCTCGTGCCAGCGATAGTCCAACCCGCCGCGGTGCTGGCGGACGTGGCGGAGTCGGCCACCGACTCTGCGGTTGACGCGCCCGCCGAACAGGCCGCGCTCACGTATTTCCCGGAGACCGGCTATCGCCTGGGCAATCCCCGCTTTGCGGACTACTTCGAGAAGCGCGGCGGCCTGCGCACCTTCGGCTATCCAGTCTCGCGCCCGTTCCTGTTCCTCGGTACAGAGGTGCAGTTCTTTCAGCGCCAGATCATGCAGATCCGCCCCGACGGCGGCCTCGGCACCCTCAACATCCTAGACGAAGACCTGATGCCCTACACGCGCATCAACGGCTCGGTCTTCCCCGCCACCAGCCCGGTAGTGCTGGCCGGCGCGCCCGACCCGGCCGCGCCCGGCTACGCCGAGCGCGTCCTCCAGTTCGTCCTCGCAAATGCGCCCGACACCTGGAACGGCCTCACGCCTAACTTCGGGCAGACCTTCCTGAACACCGTGCGCTACGAAGAAGCATTCCCCGCCCGAGAGATCGGCCCGGGCATCATGCCCACCATCAACCTTGAATTGTGGGGCGTGCCCACCAGCCAGCCGGCCTTCGACCCCACCAACGCCGGCTTCGTCTACATGCGCTTCCAGCGCGGCATCATGCACTATGACTCCTCCACCGGCGCCACCCAGGGCCTGCTGCTGGCCGACTACCTGAAGGCTATTCTCACCGGTCAGAACCTGCCCGCCGACCTCGAGCAGCAGGCCCGCGGCAGCCGCTTCTACCGCCAGTACGACCCGCGCGCCGCGCAGGGCCTGGCGCGGCCCACTCAGCTGCCCGGCACCGACCTGAGCCTCGCCTTCATACCCGACGATCCAAGCGTAGCCCTGCAGCCCGGTCCCGTGACTGCCCCCGCCGCCCGCCGCCTGGCCCCTGCCTACGACCCCACCCGCCTAGCGTATGGCATGGACGCCCACCTCTGGTGGCAGGACCAGAACAAAGAAGTCAACCTCATCAAAGACGCTGGCTTCGGTTGGGTCGGCCAGCAGATCCGCTGGTCCTACGTCGAGCGTGTCCAGGGCCGCCCGGATTGGGCCGAGCTCGACCGCATGGTGGACGCCTCACTCCAGGCGCCGGTCAACATCATGTTCAGCGTCGTCTCCTCTCCCACCTGGGCACGCCGTGACGGCCGCACCGACGGCCCGCCCGACAACCCGGCCGACTTCGCGCGCTTCATGGGCCAGATGGCTGCCCGCTATAAGGGCCAGGTGCGCGCCTACGAAATCTGGAACGAGCAGAACTTCGCCCGCGAGTGGGGTGGAGGGCGCATCAACGCCGCCGACTACGTCGAGCTGCTTAAGGCCGTCTATCCCGCCATCAAGGCCGGCGACCCGGACGCCATCGTCATCACCGGCGCGCTGACCCCCAACGGCTTCGTGGACGTCAACGTCGCCCTGGACGACGTGCTCTACCTCGAGCAGATGTACCTGTACCAGAACGGCGTCATCCGCCAGGTTTCAGACGCCATCGGCGCCCACGCCGGCGGCTTCAATAACCCGCCCGAGCTCGATCCCGTGGCCCGCACCGGCGTTGGTCGCTTCAAGGATCACCCCAGCTTCTACTTCCGCCGCATCGAGCAGCTGCGCGAGGTGATGGTGAAGTACGGCGACACCAACAAGAAGATGTGGGTCACCGAGTTCGGCTGGAGCCTGCCCAACCCGGCCCCAGGCTACGAATACGGCTTCGAGAACACCGAGCTCACCCAGGCTCAGTACCTGGTCCGCGCCTACGACATTGCCCGTGCGCGCTACACCTGGGTCGGCGCCATGTTCGTCTGGAACCTCAACTTTGCCGCCCTGCCGGACATCGCCCCCAACGACGAGAAGCCCCCCTTCAGCATCCTCAATCGCGACTTCTCCCCCCGCCCTGCCTACACCGCGCTCAAGCAGATGGCCAAGTAGTAGGGTAGGCCCTCTCCCCTCTCTCCCACAAGGAGAGAGGGGAGATACGCTTCACTCGCCCCACACTAGCGTGTACCGCCCGCGTGTGCGCTCCGACGTCGCGGTGTAGAGGTAGGTCAAGCCGTCCAGCACCAACAGGTCGGCGTGACCTATGCCCATATCGGCCGCCAGGTCTCCCAGAATCGGGTTGCCGGCGTACTTCTCCCAGGGGCCGTCGATCCACGGGCCAAGGCTGCGCGCCAGGCCCAACCCAAATTGGTCGTCTCCCGTGCCATACCCGCTCGGCCCGCGCACGCCTTCGTACGTCATGTAGTAGCGGTCTCCCACCCGCACCACGTCCGCCGACGACACCATTCGGAAGTCAAAGAACGCGCTGCCCGCGGCTCCCCTTGCCTCAAGGGGGCCGTACCAGTCCGCCCCGCTGAACAGCCACTCAGTCGCGCACTGCCGTAGTCCTGCGGCGCCGCGCGCCAGCGGGCCCGAGTAGCACCCCATACTGCCCGGGTTCTTACCTAGCGCCACCAAAACGTACAGCGTCTCCCCTTCTACGTAGATCCCGGGCGGTCCGCCGGCCGAGCACTGGTAGTCATCTCCGGTCGCTAGGAACGGGTGCTCCCCCACCCGCTCCACCGCGCGGCAGCGTGCGAACGACGTGTTCCACTGCCGGGTATTCGCCACGTGGGCCGGCGCCGACCAGGTCACCCCGTCCTCAGAGGTGCGGATGAAGTTCCAACCGCGCCATTCGTAGACCATCACCCACTGCCCGTTCCGATGGCGTGCCACTCGCGGATACTGCTGCTGGTCCACGTGGTCGCGCACAGAATCGCACCGCTCTTCCGGGCAGGGGATCAGGCATACCGGCTCCGTCAGCTCGAAGTGCACCCCCGCGTCGCCGCTCTTCCACAGCGTTACGCAGCCGGGGAACCGCACTCGCTGGCCGTTGCTGTCCACGATCCCTGCCGATCGTCCGCTGGCGTGCAGGTATGACCACAACAGCCCGTCAGGCCCGGGCAGCGTGTCCGACTCACCCACCGGCAGCCCCGCGTCGACCACGTCCAGCCGCCAGCTCGCTCCCCCCTCCCAGAAGTCGTCCAGCGATGGTGGCGCCCCCACCCGTGTTGGACGTGCCATTGCGGTTGGCGATGGGGTGACTTCCAGCGTCGCCGTACCGCTGGGGCTAGCTGCGGGCGTGGCCGTCTGTGTCGCGCTTGGCGTTGCGGTTGCACTGGCCGTCACCGTGACGGTCGCGGTGGGCGTATGCGTCGGCGTCGGCGTCGGCGTGGCTGTTCGTGTCGCGGTTGGCGTTGCCGTCCGCGTCCGCGTCGCCTGAAACCCCGCCTGCTGCGCCCCAGCCGACGCCGGCCACCCCAGCGCCCCGACCATCACCCCGGTCAGCGCGGCCGCAGCCACCACCAGTGGCCACACCCTCCGGCGTGCGCCAGCCCTCACTTCCGCCGCACCGTCGCCTCGAAGATCGACTCCCACACCACCTCGAAGCCCAGTGGCGGCAGCAGCGCCTCCAGGTGGTCCGCCGCCTGCTCCGCATCTTTCACCCCGGAGCGCCGCACCGCCTCCCGTACCACGTCCAGCGCCACCACATCGCCGTTCGGCAGCAGCCGTGCGAACACGTCGCCCAGCTGCTTCGCCACCTCACTATCGTCCAGCCAGGCGCGCACCCGCTCGCCGGCCGATTCAGGCCGCGCCGCCGCGCCGTACGTGCGGTCCAGCAGCGTCACCAGGTCCACCGCGGACGGCCGTCGCTTGTACCCCAGCACCGGGAAGGGCAGCGACCGGAAGTCGCTCGCCAGCTCCTCGTCCACCACCAGCACCAGGTCCGCCTGCCCGTCCAGCGCTAGCAGCTTCGCCTTCTTGCGCTCCCGGTACTGCGGCGTCCAGAATCCGATCACCTCCACGAACACCCGTTTTGCCGGCGCCTCCGCTCCTCGCGACGACGCCGTTCGTGGTGAGCCCTTCGGCAAGCTCAGGGGAACCCTTGTCGAACCACTCCCTTCCACATGCCCGGCCTGAGCCGAGCCGGAGGCCTCACGGCGGACGGAGCCAGCCCCCCCGCCAGCACCGCGCGACAGGACGAAGTCCGGCACCATCACCACCCCACCGTGCACCAGCGGCTCCGGCTCCCGCTCCACCGTCCATCCGCGCGTGTCGCCACGCCGCTCCATCCCCCGCAGCGTCTCGTACAGCCGCCGTTCAACGTTGCTGTCAAACCGCACCCCCTCGTCCGGCCGCCGCACCACCGCCACTGCCTCGGGTTCCTCCTCCGCCCCGTCCCCCTCTTCCACATCGGCATCCTGCAACGGCGCCTGGTGCCTGACGGCCTCCGCGATGCCCGGCGGCAGGCGCAGCGTGTACTCGCGCTCGTTGATCAGCACCCGCGCCTCGCCGCTCAGGTCCGGGAACGCCCGCAGCAGTTCCAGCACTGCTCGCGCAAAGCGGTCCCCGTGGCGTGTGCGCGGCCCAAACATCTCCAGCGGCCCGAACAGGTGCGCCCACACTCCTCCGGACGGTCCTACGTCCGGCTCCGCGAGCGACAGCTCGCACAGCAGGTACGACCGCTTCACCGCTAGGTACAGCCGCCGGATCGCCGTGCCATCGGGGTTGGGCAGCAGCAGGTCCGCGCTCACACACCGGCACAGCAGCGTCTCCAGCGCCCGGCGGTTGTAGTGCGACGCCAGCGCCTCCGGCGCCGGCACGCCGGTTTGCCCGACTACCGTCAGCCGCTCGTGCTCTTCCGCGTCGCACCACAACAGTCTGTCCAGCACCGCACCGTCGCACCCCAGCTCGTCCCCCACCGCGTCCAGGAACAGCTCCCTCGTCGCGGGCGCCACGTACCCGGCGCCGCGGTTCGCCTGCCCAAACACGTGCAGCCGCAGTCCCGACGCCTCCGAGATGCCCCGCTCCTGCAGCGCCAGCCACAGCCGCCGTCCGGCGGATGGGTCGCCCGCCGCTGCCACCGCCGCGGACTCCAGCGAGGGCGGCCGGAACGCAAACGTGACCTGCAGGCACGACGCCAGGCACCGCGCCAGCCGGTAGTCCCCCACCAGCACCGCCAACTCCTCTACCGGCGCGTTACGCCGTTCCACTCCCACCCGCTCCTGGAACCACTCAATCGTCGCCTCCAGCGTCCGCCGCTGCGCCTCCAGCTCCGTCCCCACCAGCAGGTACGGCCGCACGTCGGTCGCCCCGCCGCGCACCCCGCTGCGCCCGTACGTCCGCTTCAGGTCAGGCAGGGAGAACGGCACTATTCCGCGTGCCTCCGCCGCGTGACGTGCTGCTCGTCCGTCTCCTCGCTCACCAGCTCGTACAGCACCGCCGCGCTCTCCTTGGGCCGCAGCACTCGTCCCAGGCGCTGCACGTACTCGCGCCGCGTCGCGCTGCCACTCAGCACGATCGCCACGTTCGCGTCCGGCACGTCCACCCCCTCGTTCAGCACCCGCCCGGTCACCAGCTTGGTGAAGCGCCCCGCGCGGAAGCCATCCAGCACCGCCGCCCGCTCCCCGGCTGGCGTGCGGTGCGTGATGCTCGGCACCAGCAGCTCGCGGCTCACCTGGTCCACCACGGTGTTGTAATCAGAGAAGATGATCACCCGGTCTTCAACGTGACGCCCCAGCAGCTCCACCAGCATCTTCATCTTCCCCTCCGCGTTGAACGACAGCCGCCGTGCATCGCGGTGCGCCAGCATCGCCTCCCGCGCCTCCGGATCATTCGCGCTGGGCCAGATCACCTTCCGCTGGAAGTCCTCCGGCGACATAATCCGTAGTCGCCGCCGGCGCACGAAGTCGCGGTAGGTCGCTCGCGCCCGCTCGTACGCCGCGGCCTCGTCGCCAGAGAGCGCCACCTGAATTCGCTGCTCGCGGAACTTCGCCAGGTGCGCCCGCAGCTGCCCCGGCGTGCGCTCATACACCAAGGGGCCCACCAGCTCCGCCAGGTCCGCCTCCTTGCCATCCCCCCGCTGCGGGGTCGCCGAAAGCCCCAACCGGTACGGCGCCACCGCCCCCTCCGCGGCCCGCCGGTAGGACGGCGCCGGCAGGTGGTGGACTTCGTCGAAGACCAGCAGCCCGAACTGGTTCAGCGCCTGCGTGTGGATCGTGGCCGAGTCATAGGTCATCACCGTCAGCGGCGCCAGGTCGCGCCGCCCGCCGCCGAACGTCGCCACGTGCTCCGGCGGCGCCTCCAGCACCTCCAGTAGTGTCCGCCGCCACTGGTCCAGCAGGTCCAGCGTCGGCACCAGCACCAGCGTGCTCGTCGCGGTTTCCGCGATCGCCATCATCGCCACCAGCGTCTTGCCCGCCCCTGTCGGGAGCACCACCACCCCGCGCCGGCCAGCCGCCGACCACTTTGCGAGCGCCTCCGCCTGGTACGCCCGCGGCTGCTGGCGCAGCCGGACGGCAAACGGCAGCGCCGGGGCTGCCTCGAACGCCACTTCCACCCGGTAGGCGCCACGATCCAGCGTCTCGCTGACCGCCCGGTACGCCTGCGGCAGCGTCCGGTACGCGCTCAGTCGCCGGTCGTACAGCAGCTCATCCGCCGGCACCGCCTGCAGTAACCGGTGACGCAGCTCCTGCTCGTCAGACCCGCAGTCCGCCTCCCCCTCACCCACCTTCTCCGGCGTGACCAGCAGGTCATTGCCACGCAGCGACAGCCGGACCGACTTCACCCGCAGAGTCTACGCGCAGTACAGCCTACCGCCGTATCATCCCGTGGTGAGACTCACCTTCCTGGGCAGCGGCGCCGCCGAAGGCTACCCCGCCCTCTGGTGCCGCTGCGAGCGCTGCACCACCGCCCGCCAGCGCGGCGGGCGCAACTTGCGCTTTCGCTCCTCCGCCCTCGTCAACGACGATCTGCTCATCGATCCTGGGCCTGACATGGTGGCCGCTGCCGTCCGCCTGGGCCAGGATCTCGCTCCGGTTCAGGCGACCCTGGTCACCCACCCCCATACCGACCACCTGGAAGCGAGCACCTTTTTCTGGCGTCGCAAGGGGTTCGTCGGTACCGCGCTGCCCGTGCTCGATGTGTACGCCAGCCGGGCCTCGATCAACCGCATCACCCGCCACGAAGGCCGCGAGATCGCCGCCGAATCGATCCACGCCCGCCTGCACCCCATTGGCGCCTTCCAGCAGCTTGTCATCACCACCGGCGGTGAGCCCCAACCCGACATCCGTTTCCCAGAAGGCAGCCAGCAGCCGCCCATCACACCGCTACGCAGCTACGAGGTCCGCACCCTGGGCGCCAGCCACGCCGAGCCGGCCATGGAGCCCATGTTCTTCGCCATCCGCCAGGTGGCCGGCCCCGAAGCCGAAGGTCGCGCTGCCCCGCCAACGCTCCTGTACGCCACCGACACCGGCCCCTTCTCGGAGGAAGCCTGGACCACCCTCCGTGCCCTCGGCGAGCAAGGCTGGCGCTTCGACGCCACCGCCATCGACTCCACCATGGGACTCGGCGCCGATAGCAAGGGCCACATGAGCCTGCGCCAGATGGCCTGGCACCAGGACGAGCTTGCCCGCCTGGGGCTCCTCTCCGAGACCGCTCAGCGCCATGCCCACCACTTCAGCCACAACGGCACCCCACCCTACGAAGAGCTCGTCGCCCACCTCGCCCCACAGAATATCCAGCCCAGTTGGGACGGCCTGGTGGTCAATCTGTAGGCGAACATCATGCGCCTCGCCCTCATAACCGACCTGCACTTCCGCGGCGCCGTCCCCGGCACCTCCCGCATCGCCAAGCGCGAAGGCCGCCGCGCCCTCGAGCTCCTCGACCAGGTGCTCGAACGCTGCGCCACCGCTGGCGTGGACCTCCTTGTCTGCGCGGGCGACTGCGTCGACACCCACGAAGATCCCAACGTCTTTCGCGACCTCGAAACCCTGCGCGATCACTTCGCAGGCGCGCCGTGCCCCACCATCGTCGTCCCCGGCAACCACGATCCCGCCCCCGACGCCTTCTACCGGGTGTTCCCTCAGCCGCCCCGGATCAGCCGCTTCGGTGACGTGGAAGTGCTCAGCTTCTATGACGACTCCATCGAGGGAGGTGCCCAGCGATCAACCCGCAGCTATGAGCTCCTGGACTTCATGCGCGACCACCTCGCCACCAACCCACCCGACGTCACCCACACCGTCTGCGTGCAGCACTACGTCGTCCACCCGCCGCACGACGGCCCCGGCTACGCCCACCCGTACGCCAACGACGCCGAGATCCGTGCCATCCTGGAAAGCTCTCCGAGGCGACTGCTCGTGCTCAGCGGCCACAACCACGCCGGCCACGCCCTCACCGACCACAACGGCGTCACCTACTTCACCGCCCGCGCCCTCTGCGAGCGCCCCTACCCCTACTACCTGCTCGACTTCGAAGGCCCGGCCCTGCACGTGCAGTCGCTCGCGCTGGACACATCCCACGAGCCGTAGCAGCGAACTGCCCCACGTTGACCGCCTGTTATTGGTGGCTGACCTCCAGCCGGTAAATCACCACCTCTCCGAAGTTATCGGCGGTGCAGACCGTCTCACGCGTGCAGTTGGACTGCGTGTACGCGCCCGCCTTGAAGTAGTTGCCGGAACCGACCTTCGCGAAGGTGTCAGCAGGCGTGGCGCTGCCGTTGTAATAAACCCTGATCGCACCGGCCGTCGCCTCGATCTTGACGGTGAAGCGCGTGCCCAGCGTGTAGCTCGGCGTCAGAACCGGCCCGTCCACGCTATTGTGGTCCACGTACAGCTTGGGATATTCCAAGCGGATGACGATCACGTCGTCGTTCCCGTCGTGGATCTGGCCCGCCACCACGTGTCTCTTGGCCGCCGGCACCGCCGTGATCGCCTGCTCGATCACCATCGTATGCACGCCCGAGTCGGTGGACCAGCTTGCGTTCTTGGTCCCGTTGTCGGTCATCTCACGCAGCTCGGAGCGCGGGTAGCGCGACCCCGAGGTTGTGACGCCGTTCACGGGGGCGCGGAACTGCACGCCGTTGCCGCGCACCATGAAGTACGGCGCATTGGAATACACCCCGAGCTGTGGCTGCAAGATCTCCAGCGGACGCCCGCTGGTCTCGCCCGCAGCATTGACTGGAAACGTGACCTTCCAGTTAGTCAGGTCCAGCACCTGTGCCGGATGGTCCGCGGCCGGCGCCGGAGTAGCCGTCACGGCGGCCGGTGCCGAGCTCGGCGACGGCACCGCGCGTTGCGCCGGCTCGCTTGTCTCGGTCCCGCACGCCGCCAGGCCAAGCAGCGTCAGGCGCGCAACCGCCGCTCGCAGTCGGAGAGTTGGCATCTGATCCTCAATGCAGACTTTATGCACAACTGGCTCCGTGCGGCAGCGCCATCGCGCCGACCGTCCCGCCAGGAAGAGTGAGGACCCCGTCAGCGCTTCGCCGACCTCAGTCGTTCGCGCAGCGCCTCCACCGCCAGCGGCGGGCTCGCCAGCACCGTGACAGGCAGCCCCGCCGGCACCTTGTCAACCAGCCGCGCCATGCTCGCCTGCGCCAGCAGCACCACCTCCACCTGTGCCGCCAGTACCGGTAGCGCTGCCTGCAGGATGCGGTCGTGCCGCTCTGCATCGCCCGCCTGCAGCGCTGCCATCGCCTCCGGGTGCAGGCTCGCCACCACCTCGATCTGCTTGCCCGCAGCGTCCGCGGCCCGGGCCAGCGACTCCCGCTGCTGCTGCAGTCCCGCCTCCACCGTCGCCAGCACGCCAATCCGCCGCGCCCCCGCCACCGCTTGCTCCACCATAACCTGATCTACCGGCAGCACCGGCAGCCCTGGAAAGCGCGCCTGCACCTCCGCGACGACCGGCGTGTACGCGTTGCACGTCAGGAGCACCGCCTGCGCCCCTGCCTGGCTCGCCAGCCCTACTAGCGTCGCCAGCCGATCCACGCATTCGGGCGTCAGCCCGCCCCGGCGCTCCACCTCGCTCAACAGCCCCTCGTCCAGCAGGTTCAGCACCCGCGCTCCCGGCAGCCCCCGCGACACCGCCTCCTGCATCGGTCCCATGGCCGGGACAACGGCGTGGATCAGCGCCACTACCGCTTCCTCAGATCGCAGCTGGTCCACGGTGTCGTTCACGCGTCTATGCTAGCGGCGGGGCGCGGTTGGTGGTTCCGCGCTGTCACCGGCGTATTCGCGTGGGTGACCTCTCACGCTCCACTTCTCCTGCTTGCGGAAGCTCTAGCCGCAGCGTCTCCACCCGCGCAACCTTCTTTATGGCTGCCTCCACGCGCTGCGTTGCTGCCGCCACCGGCACTCCGTTGACCGCCGGCAGCCGCTCGCACCGCCTCTAGGGTGCGCTCTACAGCGGCGCCGATGTGTCCTTCTGTCGCGGCGCCGGTGTCACGCGTGTCCCCAATGTCGCCACCCGGCCGGTCCGCCGGCACCGGAGGCTGCGCCCTGTGTGTGTCTCGTGACTTCACGCTCATCGAGAAGTCGCAAGCCGCGTGCCTCCGGAGCTGGGGGCCGAACCCTGTGGACAGCGGTACCCTGGTGCCGCCATGCGTCTCCAACGCTTCGACTCTGCCGCTGCTTTCCTGGACCACGCCAGGTCGTTCCTCTCCAGCGCTGAAGCTGAGAACAACGTGCTCCTCGGCATTGCCGCCAGCATGCGCGATGGCCCCGGCCCCTCCTCTGCGCCCATGGTGAGCGATGGGCTGCCCCCCTACTTCGCGGCGATCGAACACGATGGCAACGTCATCGCGGCCGCGATCCGTACGCCACCACAGGATCTCGTGCTCTCAACAGTCGAACCCACTTCCACGTCCGCAGCGATGACGCTCCTTGCCGCCGACTATCACGATGTTGATCCCACCCTGCCTGGAGTGTCTGGTCCCGCCTATGTTGTCCTGACCTTTGCCCACGCGTGGGCAGCACTGTCTGGCGGCACCGTCCACAAGACGCTGGCACTGCGCATCTACCGCCTCGACCGGGTAGCGCCACCTGCGGGTGTGGCCGGCTCGTTCCGGCGAGCGACCACTGCCGACCGTGAGACTGTCATCCGCTGGATCACGTCCCTGCTCACCGATCTCGGCGAGCCGCGTGATGCTGCCACAAACATCCGCATCGCCGAGCAATGCCTCACACCACGAGAGCGAGCATCAGAGCCACCCGCTCCTCCGAACCGGGCACTCTACCTTTGGCTGGACGGGGACCCACCCGCCCCGGTTTCCATGGCCGGCGCGGCCGGGTGGACCCCGCACGGGGTCCGCATCAATCTCGTCTACACGCCACCCGAGCACCGCCGCCGCGGCTACGCCAGCGCGTGTGTCGCCGCCCTCAGCCAGCTCCTCATAGACGCCGGGCGGCACCACTGCTTTCTCTTCACCGACCTTGCCAACCCCACCTCAAACCACATCTACCAGCAAATCGGCTACCGCCCCGTCGCCGATATCGATACCTACGCCTTTACCTACTCCCCATTGGCATAGCTGTCATCGTCTGGTTGCCGCCCCGGAGCGACCAGCCCAACGGCGCACTCCACCAGCTCTGCCATCAACTGCGCCGCCTGCACATCGCTCAGCTCCTGCTCCTGGGTGAGCGACCGCCACGTGTAGAAGTGCAGCCCGTGCCCAATCACAGCGGCGACCAGTAGGCGGCGCTCTCCATCCGTGCACCAGTCTTGCGCCAGCGCGTCGCGCAGTCCGGCCAGCGCCTGTTCGTAGCCTTCTGCCTGAGCCGCCAGCGCGGGCACCAGCGCGGCATCGCGCAGTACGTTCGCCAGCATCTCTCCCGTTGCCCGGTAGTAGCCGTAGAACGCCCGCAGCGCCCCTTCCAGCCGTGCCCGGCCCGGCGCCAGCCCGGTCCATGCGCTCGGATCTGGCGGCGGGTGCTGCGCCATCCAGTGCTGCGAGCACGCTTGAAGGATCGCCGCCTCGTCGGGAAAGTGCCTGTAGACCGTCAGCCGCTGCACCCCCGCCCGCTCCGCGATTGCGCTGATCGTCGTGCGCGCGGGCCCGACCGTCCCGTGCAGCGCCACCGCCGCCTCGGTGATCCGCCGCCGCGTCTCATCCTCACCCTGCGCCCGCACCCGCTTCTCGTATTTGCGCGTCGCCATTTCTGTTGAACATCAGTGTACATTCAACCATTGACTCTCCGCGTAGACCGTGGTACTGTGGCATGCAGTGAACGTCCGTGTTCACTCAAATCAAATGCTGGAGAGCACCATGACCACCGCCAACACCACCTCGCCCGTGTACACCGACACACCCAGCTCCACTCAGGGCCTAATGCAGCAGCCATTCGCTCAGGCGCTCGTCGTTGCCCCCGCCGCCGGCGAGACGCTGTGGCTTGGCGGCCTAGGCGTCCGCTTCTTGCTGGACGGAGCGCAGACCGGCGGCCGTTTCTCCCTTGTCGAGCACCCGATCCTCCCACGCGCCCTGGCAGCACCCTTGCACACACACGCCGATGAGGACGAATACTCCTTCGTGCTGGAGGGACAGGTCGGCGTCCAGGTCGGCGACCAGGTGCTCACCGCCGGCCCCGGCGCACTGGTGATCAAGCCGCGCGGTGTCCCCCATGCCTTCTGGAATGCCGGCGACGTCCCTGCCCGCCTGCTAGAGCTCATCAGCCCCGCCGGCTTCGAGCACTACTTCGCCGAGCTCGCTCCACTAATGCCCCCTACCGCGCCCCAGGTTGACTTCGCCGGCCTCGCCGCCGTCCAAAACGCTACCGGCTGTCCATTCACCCCGAGAGCATCTCCGACCTGATCAGCCAGCACGGTCTCGTCGCCGGCTAGTCGCTTGCCCACCGGCAGCTGGGCCGCCAGTCACTGCTGCGGCCCGCGTAGAGGTTCCCCGCCGCAGAGTCCTCAGCGCCGCGGCGCGGGCGTGGCGTCCACGACGGGGATACGCAGACGCTGCCCAACCGGCAGCGGCGCGTTCTGCGATCCCAAACCGTTCGCCGCGACCAGCGCACCGACCGTCGTTCCGTTCCGGCGTGCTATCGAAAATAGCGTGTCGCCTCGCTCCACGACGTGCGTTCGCTGGCCAGGCAGCAGAGGTGTCGCCGTGACCAGCGCTTTCGCTTGGCCAGCCGGCGACGTCTCCGGCGCTGGCGTTGCCATGGCCGTGGGTGACGCAAGTGCCGCGGCCGTCGTCTCTATGACGGGTACGCCAAGCGGCGTGCGCGTGTCTGCTGCAGCCGCCGGTGTCGTGGAGGCAATCGGGATGATGTGGGGCGTTGCCGTCGCGACCGCCAATCCCGCGCCCACCGGTCGCGCCGGGGCCGCCGTAGCAGTGCCTTGGATGGCCCCGGTAACTCCCGTCCCGACAGCCATGGTGGGGTGCGCTGGCTGAGTTCCGAACAGAGCACGCAGTCCCGCACCCGTCGCATTCCAGAGCACGCCGGCCGTCGTTGCTGCTACCAGGAGCGTTCCAGCTACCCCGAGCAATGCCTTGGTTCGTTCCCGAGTACGGCGCGCATCGGCCGGGCTCAACACGTCGACACGAGCACGGTCCGGCGTGAGTGGGTGGGAATCAGCCAACCGCACCCACCGCGGCTCCCAGCGCACGGGATTCGCTTGTTGCCGCTGCTCCATCGGCCCCTCTCCTGATACGCCCACCCGAGGGTGTCAATCAGAAGAACGAGTGTGGCAGCTTCCCGTTGCTCCGGCTGTGAACGCGGCGGAACACCCGCTCACGAGGCGTCGCCGATCGTGGCCTGCAGCCTTCAGGCGCTGGCTCTGCGTTACCTCCTCCAAACTTGCCCGCAAACGCGCGCTCCTCGACCGTTAACCTCAATGGAGGGACTTCACGTAATCTCGTGAGCTCGCTTTGGGACCGGTTACAACCCGCTACAACCGGCTACACAATCCGCGCCCCACCGGTGCTCCGGTCACATTCGATCACAATAAGTCACACGCCACGACCGCTGGGAGTGCGGTCAGTCCCACCTTTAGTCACACGCCACGACCGCTGGGAGTGCGGTCAGTCCCACCTTTAGTCACACGCCACGACCGCTGGGAGTGCGGTCAGTCCCACCTTATTGACGTTCTATACGCTCGTAGGTAAGGTTTTTCA
>CADCTC010000166.1 GCA_902805635.1 uncultured Chloroflexota bacterium | reverse complement strand
ACAAAATCCCACTCCCATTTGCCGTGCTTGAGGCCCGCCACTACCGCGTGGAGAATGTCATCAGCGAGCAGCTGTTCATACGGTCGAGCGGTCGAGTGTTTCATGCGCATGGACGTCTCAGCGTCACGAAAGGAGTTGAGTGATTTCAGATTCATGCGGGTGTGTGGTGAGGTGCGGCCGGACGTGGTGCTGATGGACCTGGTGATGCCCGAGATGGACGGGGCGGCGACAACGCGTGCTATCCGTCAGCAGTACCCGGACGTGCACGTGATCGCGCTGACCAGCTTCCCGGAGGACGACCTGGTCAAGGACGCGCTGCAAGCGGGCGCCATCGGGTACCTCCTGAAGAATGTGTCGGCGGACGAGCTGGCGCGGGCGATCCGCGCCGCGCGCGCAGGCAAGCCGACGCTCGCGCCAGAAGCGCAGCAGGCGCTGATCCACGCCGCGACCGCGCCGCGCATGCCTGGCGCCGATCTCACGGATCGGGAGCGGGAGGTGCTGGCGCTGATGGTGGAGGGCATCAGCAACCCTGAGATTGCCGAGCGGCTGGTGGTGAGCCGGGCCACGGTGAAGTTCCACATTAGCAGCATCCTCTCCAAGCTCGACGCGTCCAGCCGCACTGAAGCCGTCGCCATCGCGCTCCAAACGAAGCTGGTGCGCTGACCGGTCGCTGACGGGATTGTGATCGCCTGGCTGCGCGGCCACTTGCTGCCTCTGACGGCCGCACTGCTCGCGGCGGTTTCGGCGCTGGCCGCGGTCGCCTTTGTGGACCAGGGCGAGCGTGACCGTGCGCTGCGGGCGCACCGCGCCGAGGTGCGTCTGGAGGCCGGCGAGGCGCGTGCCAAGCTGGAGCAAGCGCTCTCTTCGCGCGTGCAAATGGCGCGGGGCCTGGCGGCGTTCGTCGTCGCCAACCCAAATGGGCCGACGACCGACCGCGCGGCGCTGGACGCCTTCGCGCGTAGCCTGCTGGCGGTCCAGCCCGGTATCCGCAGCGTGGCGCTCTCCGAGGATGCGGTGGTGATGTACACCTATCCGGAGCAGGGCAACGAGGCGACCCTGGGAGTAGACCTCCTGGCGATCCCGGAGCAGCGAGATGCCGTGCGGCGTGCGCTGCTGGGCCGGCAGTTCGTGCTGGCCGGCCCGTATGAGCTGGTTCAGGGAGGAGTGGGCCTGGTCGCGCGGCAGCCGATCATCCTACCGTACAGTGAACCGGGCCCGGCAACGCCCCCCGATCACGTGGAGCCGTCCGTCATTACAGAGGGTGGCCGCGCGGGTCAGCCGGGGAGGGTGTGGGGCCTCTCGCTGGTGGTGTTCCACGTTGGGTCGCTGCTCGGCGAGGCGGGGCTGGTGGATTCGACGTCGCCACTGGAGTACGCGCTGCGCGGGGCTGATGGCTGGGGGGCGGACGGCGAGGTGTTCTACGGCCGGCCTGAGCTGTTCCAGCAGAGTCCGGAGACGCTGGACATCTCGCTGCCGACCGGCAGCTGGCAGCTGGCGGCGGCGCCGCGGGCGGGCTGGTCGTCCAGCACGCAGTCGCTGGTGTGGATTCGCATCAGTGGCGGAGTCGTGGCGCTGCTGCTGGCGCTGCTGGTGTATTCGCTGGTGCGTGACCCGGTACGCCTGCGCGAAGCGGTGGAGCGCGCCAGTGCCGCCGCGGTGGAGAACGCGCGCCTGTATGAGGCGGAGCGCGCTCGCGCCGAGCACGCCACGTTGGACGAGCGGCAGCGGCTGGCGCGCGAGCTGCACGACTCGGTGACGCAGACGCTGTTCTCGGCCAGCTTGATTGCCGAGGTGCTGCCGCGCCTGTGGCAGCGCAACCCTGACAGCGCGCTGCCCCGCCTGGAGGAGCTACGCCAGCTGACGCGCGGCGCGCTGGCGGAGATGCGCACGCTGCTGCTGGAGCTGCGCCCGACGGTGCTGCTGGAAATGCCCCTGCCGGATCTGCTGCGGCAGCTGGCGGAGGCGGTCACCGGCCGTGCGCGGCTGCCGGTCCACCTCGATGTGGAAGGCGAACGCGAGGCACCACTCCCGCCTGACGTGCAGATCGCGCTCTACCGCATCACGCAGGAGGCGCTCAACAACGCCGTCAAGCACGCGGTGGCGACGGCCGCCTTCGTCTCGCTATCCTGGCGGCCCGAGGGTGTGCAGCTCCGCGTGCGCGACAACGGCCGGGGATTCGACCCGAACGACGTGCCGGGCGGTCACCTGGGGATGGGCGTCATGCAAGAACGGGCCGCTGCCGTGGGGGCGGCGTTCGTGCTCCACTCCGCACCCGGCGAGGGGACGCACATCTCGGTGGACTGGATGGAGCCGCCGGCTCTAGAAGAACCGGAGCCGAGCGAGGAGAACGGCGCGCTCCAGACCAAGGCAGGCGACTACGGGCGCAGCCACTTATCGCCGTAGGCGCGGAGCACGCTCAGCAGGGGCAGGATGTCGCGGCCCTTGTCGGTGAGCTCGTACTGGACGCGCGGCGGGATCTCGGGGAACATGGTCCGGGTCATCACGCCCTGACTCACCAGCGCGCAGGCGCCCGACAGCGACTACGAGGCCGAGGGCTGGCACTGGCTCCACGAGCACCGCGCCCAGCTGCCACGCTGGATCACCGCCAGCGACTTCGGCCCGGATGCCTTCCGGAAGTGGCGGTCGCGCACGGCGCAGGTGTGGGTGGTGCGCTTCCGGCTCGTGGCAGTGGCCACCGGCGATGAGGCTGCCGAGGCGCTGGCCGAGGCGCTGGCCGAGGCGAGGGCCGCGCAACCGGTGGCGGCGTAGTGGCTGGCGGCGTACCGGTGGTGGACGACAATGTCGACATCCGCGGGTTCCTCCTGATGGCGCTCTCGGACGAGGGCTACGAGGTGCTGGCGGCGCCGGACGGCTGGGTGGCGCTGGCGTTCGCAGCGGAGCACGCGCCCGATGTGGTGCTCCTGGATTACAACATGCCCGGCTGCGACGGGTGCTGCCGCAGCCGTGGGCGTCGGTGGTCTTGGTGACCGCCTCCCGCGATGCCGGGCAGCGGGCCGCCGAGGTGGAGGCCGACGAGCACCTGGGCAAGCCGTTCGAGCTGGACGCCCTGCTCGACGTGGTGGCGCGCCACGCCGCTTGAAGAGGTGCCCCGCCAGCGGGAGCAGTCAGGCTGATCGGGCTGGCGCCGATCGCACGCAGCACGCCGCCGCCTCGCGCACGGCGGCGACCAACTCGTCCACGTCGAACGGCTTGGCGAGGCAGCGGATGGCGCCCTTGCGCGCCAGCGTCACTTGTATCGCCGCCTGCTCGGGCGCCGCCGACATGAGGATCACCGGCGGCTCGCGCCAGTGCGGGTCGCGGCGCAGCACGTCCAGCAGCTCGACGCCGGAGATGCCCGGCAGGTTCACGTCCAGCACCAGCAGCTCCACGTTGACGTGCTTGAACACCTCCGCCGCGGCCGCCGCGTCGTGCACCACAGTGGCGCCCCAGCCCGGC
Organism: uncultured Chloroflexota bacterium; assembly: GCA_902805635.1. Taxonomy (GTDB): domain Bacteria; phylum Chloroflexota; class UBA11872; order UBA12225; family UBA12225; genus CADCTC01. The sequence continues at coordinate 6,265 of CADCTC010000166.1, read as the reverse complement.
TCGCGGTTGAGCAGCGTGCGCACCAGCTCGGCCACCGCCACGTCATCCTCCACCACCAGGATGCTCAGCGTCTGCCCGAACCACGGCCGGTCCACCCGGTCCACCGATGCCCTGGCGGGTGCCACATCGCTGTTCGGCAACATGGTCAGAATACAAACGCACTACCCGTGCCAGAGCAGCAGCTCGGTCCCCGTGAACAGTGCACCGAAGTGCAGCAAGGGCCAGACGACTTCTGAGGCAGCATTCCCCCTGACGCTCAGACTATTGGTGAGGCACCTCGCGTTCTCGACGGTTACGCAATCAGTCCATATCATTGGCGCCCTATGGTTGCAGTGGCGGAGCTCGACGCCGCGCTGAAGCTGGCAGGCAGCGCCTAAGGCTGAGCGGGAGCAGAGGGGCGAGGAGAGTGGCGCAAGGCCCCTTGGGCACGCCCGTGGATCCAGCTGACACATACCAGCGTCTCTCTCCCCTCCCATTCGGCCGGCAAGTCGACGCCGTCGTCCACCACCTCCACATGCTCTACGGGGGAGTGGCCCTCCTGCAGCCGATCGCGCTCCGAATAGGCCAAAATACACGCGCGGGAGGAGAGTTGCCATGGCCAGTGCGGGGCGCGGCGGGCGCAGTACCGTCAACGACGGCTGGAAGAACAAGATAGAGGCGCGCGTCCTCACGCGGTTCCGGCCCGCCTGGAGCGCGGCCAGCGCGTGGGCTTCCTGCGCCGGCCCCTCAACCGGCTCCTGATCAATAGCGCCATCTACCGGATTCCGACGCGCCCGTACGCCTACAGCACCATGGGGTCGTACACCTCGTGGGACTCGCTCACCGACCGCACCTTCACCGGGCGCCACCTGCCCCCCGTCGCCCGGCTGCCGGCGACCCTTCCCCCGCTGGACGAGGCGGCGAAAGTGTTCGAGCGGCCCGCAGGCGGGGCCAGGGTGTCCGCCAAGTCCACCATGCTGTTCGCCCACTTTGCCCAGTGGTTCACCGACGGCTTCCTGCGCACCGACCGGACCAACGCGCTGCGCAACACCTCCACCCACGAGATCGACCTGTGCCAGCTGTACGGGCTGAACGCGGCGACCACCGCGCTGCTGCGCAGCCACGCGGGCGGCCGGATGCAGTGCCAGAGCATCAACGGCGAAGACTACCCCTGTTTCTACTTCGAAACGGACGGGACCGCGTCGGCGCAGTTCGGCGGCGTGCCGCTCTTCATGCCGGAGGGGTTGGCGCCGGCGCAAAAGCGGGCGCTGTTCGCCATGGGCGTCGAGCGGGCCAACGTGCACTTCGGCTACGTCATGTTCAACACGCTCTTCCTGCGCGAGCACAACCGCGTTGCGGGCGTGCTCGCCCGGGCGCACCCGGACTGGGACGACGAGCGGCTCTTGCAGACGGCGCGCAACGTCGCGATCGTGCTGCTGATCAAGATCGCCATCGACGAGTACATCAACCACATCAGCCCGTACCACTTCAAGTTCAGCTTCGCGGACGCCTCATTCCCCAACGAGCGCTGGCACCGCCAGAACTGGATGTCGGTGGAGTTCAGCCTGGTGTACCGGTGGCACGGCCTCGTGCCCGACCGCGTCCAGCTGGGGGATGAGTCCGTCCCCACCGAGGCAACGCTCTTCAACAACGCCCTGCTGACCGACAAGGGCCTCGGCGCGCTGTTCGAGAGCGCCTCGGCGCAGCCGGCGGGCGAGATCGCCCTGTTCAACACGCCGCGCTTCCTGCTCGACACGGAGCGGGCCAGCATACGGCTGGGCCGGCAGACGCACCTGGCCGGCTACAACGCCTACCGGGAGCTGTGCCGCTTCCCCCGCGTGACGGCGTTCGACCAGATCAGCGGCGACCCCGCCGTGCAGGCGGCGCTGGCGCGACTCTACGGGCACATGGACAACATCGAGTTCTACGTCGGCCTGATCGCGGAGGACGTGCGGCCCAACTCGGCGGTCGCGCCGCTGCTGGGGCGGCTGGTCGGCATCGACGCGTTCTCGCAGGCGTTCACCAATCCGCTGCTGGCCCCGAACGTCTACAACGAGCGCACCTTCTCGCCCGAGGGGATGCGGATCATCGAGCAGACGCGGTGCCTGTCCGACCTGCTGCACCGCAACGTGCCTGCTGCCGGCCGGAGCTACCGCGTGACGATGACCCGGCCGCGGCCCGCCCAGCCCGAGCCAGCGCTTGCCGGGCAAGCCGCGTGTACCAGCTCCCGCCGGCCGTGGCTGATGAAGAACAGCACGTACAGGGTGCGGTACGTGAGCGTCTGCACGGTGAACAGATCTACAGCCCAGATGGCGTGCGCGTGGTTCCGCAGGAAGGTGCCCCAAGTCTGGCTCGGCCGCGGGAGTGGCTCGGTGCCCGCGGCGCTGGGCGCCAGCGGTAGCGGCGGATGGATGGAAGCAACACGCCAGCGCAACCGTGACTTAGCCGACCTGCACCGCCTCATTGCCTACCTCCGGCGGCGCCGCGTGGAGTTGATGGCCGACGCCGGGGGCGCGTTCCACCGACGCTCCCCCCAAGCGACGCACCTGCTGGGCAAGCTATGGGCGGCGGTGCTGCGGGTGCGTGGCGCGCAGCGAGCAACGGCCTGAGCCGGTACCCGGGCTGCGGCTCCGGCGCGCTAGGCCAGCAGGCCGCACTCCTGGAACATGCCCGCCTCGTAGGTTTCGCCTCGCGGCTCTACGGGCCGGGCAGCCACAAACGTCCGACGCGGGGCGACGGCGGCGAGACGAGTCGGCCGCCGCACGGCCTTCAGGGCGCGCTGCATCCGCTGGAGCGCGAGGCGCTGCTCTGCCTCGGTGTACTCGGAACGTTCGCTGTCCACTGACCGTGCCTCTCACCAATGCTTTGTCTGCGTGCTTCGTGCTCCGAGCATAGGCCGCCCGGCCGCACGCGGCCGTAACGGCGGCCCGCCGCTCCCGTTCCAGTTGCGCCCGGGCGCGAACGATCTCGTTACCGGGTTCACGCGAAGGGGGCGCCGTTCCTTCGGTGGCGGCGCCCGTCGTGCAGTGTGACGGTTGAGGCGCCCAGGCGTTCCGGCAATGACGAACGCCCCGGACTCTGCGGTAACAGAGACTGGGGCGCGGGCGTGCTTGGTGCGGGTGGGTGGAACACGCGGCGCGCGTAGCGTCGCGGACGGCAGTCCGGCACTCGCGGCCAGGTGCCCGGCGCGATGGCAGCCGCCCAGCGAGCGAAAGGCGCCGCACGCGCAGCGCCAGCGGCCGTTCTCGGCGACAACCCGGAAGTAGCGGCCCTGCTCGGCCGGCACATTTGAGGTGGCCAGCACCATCGCCTCGCCGGCGGCGTCCATCATGTCCAGCACCTCGACGTTGACCGCGATCTTCCGATAGCCCCAGCCATTGGCCCGGCGCTCCTGGGCGGCCGTGTTCCTTGTGTGCTGGGTCGCACTCTTGATGCGCTGATGTGTCAACGCGTCCACTAGGCTGCCTCCTCCTGCGGTGGCGTCCGGCTCCAGCCGATCAAATCGCAGCCCACGAAGCGGCGCCCTATGCGTTCCGCGACACGCTTGACGGTGCCACTTCCGGCGAATGGATCAAGCACGACGCCACCGGATGGGCCCGCAAGCTGGATCGCGTGCTCCACCAGTTCGCCGCGTTCGTGTTGATCACGATCTGCCGGTCCGAGCGGGCACCCGTGACCTGATCTGCTGGGGCATCTATCCTCTCCACATGCCCGCCAGCCGCAACGCAGAGCTCGACGCGCGCGTGCTGGAGGTGCTGCGCGAGCGCGGCCCGCAGACGCCCTCCGCCATTGGTCGGGTGCTCGGGCTGGGCCGCCTGGGGGTCCGGGGGGTCCTGGGCCGCCTGCAGTACCGCGGCCTGGCTCGCGTGGCGGGTACGGCCGACACGCCCCGCGGCTGGGGGATAGAGGCCCCCGAACGCATCCGGGAGGCGGTGCCACCGACGATTGAGTAGCGTGCTCACGCCGGCACCCCCACTGGAACCAACGCCGGCCAAGCCCCTATCCTGTGGGCATGCCCTCGCGTCTGCTCGACGAGCGAGATGCGCGCGTGCTGGCCCTGCTGCGCAAAAGCTTTGCATACGAGGCGCGGCGTTCGCATGGCAGCGCCGGTACTCCGTTCGCCCCGGCGGTCCGGCAGCACCGTCGCGAGCGGCGATTGCGCGGGAGTTAGGGGACAACCAGGCGCCGACCGACCTGCAGGATGGCCGTGGGAGTGCCCAGCTCATTGGCGGCGACCAACGCGTCGATGGTCGTGTGGTAAGCCCGAGAAACGGCGTACAGCGTGTCGCCCGGCTCGACCGTGTGTGTGCGGCCTCCAGGCGCCGCTGCCGCGCCCGTGGCGCCCGCGCCGCCCGATAGCGCCGCCGGGGCCGCTGCAGCGGTCGCCGCCGGGGCGTTGGCCGAGGCGTCGGCCGACGCCTCGGGCTGGTGCACGAACTCGAACCCGGGGCGCACCACGAACGCCTGCAGGTGTTCCCCCGAGCCATACGGCCAGTTCTCGTGGCGCACCAGCACCGACCCGTCCCCACGCACGGCCTCCACAATTCCGACGTGCCCCGCGGCGCTCGCACCGTAGGCACCCGCGGGCCACGAGATCACCGCTCCCGCGCTCGGCGCACCGGTGACCGCAAAGCCCACGCGGGCCAGCGCCGCGGGCACGCCGGCGGCGTTGGCGCCGCGCTCGATGGCGCGCCGGAACTGCCCCCAGAACGCGTCGCGCAGCACGACGTTGACGCAGTTGGGCGTGTAGAGAGCCGGCCCGGTCGGCGGCGACGCGTGCGCCGGGGGTGGGACAAGCCCGGTCGGCCGGGCCATGCCGCCGAGTGCGAGGGCGGCGACGGCGGCGAACGGCCGCCGCCGGGCACGGAGCTGGTCGAGTATGGGCATGACTCCTCCTGGACGCCAGGCAGGCGGAGCGGCCGGGAACGAGCACGTCCGGTTGCCGGGCGCGCTGCCGGCCACGGCGTGGCCAGGATGCCGACCGCTCAGGTGCCAAGCGCTATGCGGGTGCCCCGGCGCGTCGCCCTGCCGGGCAGCTCCTCCTGAGCGCTGCCCGTGCGGCAGGCCTGCCCGGCCCCGTCCGCGCCGCCGTGTGAGTTTGTCCGCCTCCCCCGACACGCAAAGCGTGTCGGGGGAGGCGGAGTGGTGGCGCCGGCACGAGTGTACGGGGGAAGACGTCGGCACCGCACGCCGTTGCAGAACCGGCCGTAGCCGTGGCTGTGGCTGCCTTGAAGATGAGGGCCTCATACTCCGGATCGGGTGCGGGGCCAAAGACTGACACCGTCTGGAGGCGCGTGATGCCCCATGCCTGGCGCTCCGCGTCCCGCACCGCCTCCGACAGGCGGCCGATCACCGCCGCCTGCTGCACCGGCGTGCCGCCCCAGTAGGGGTGGATCTCGTTAAACAAGTCCCACGCTGCCAGCGCGCCGCTCCCACTCCAGCGACGCGCGGCGAACTGGAGGCGGCGGGCGGTCGCTTGGATCGTCGCCTCGTCCGTGAAGAACGATGCGGGCGAGGCCGCCGGCCCGCCGTTGACGGCGTTGTAGGGGTGCTTGTGCCAGCGCCTGGCCATCCAGAAGTTGTCCCAGGGCGCAAGCAACACCCGCAGGCCGATGCGCCCGCACAGGGCGAATAGGTCGTCCCACAGGCGCACCATGGCGGGGGTGAAGGTGCCCGCCGGCCGCTCGAAGTACCGCCCCTCGCGGTGCGCGTACTCCAGCATCAGGCGCAGCACCATCACCCCGGGGTCCGCCAGCTCACGGAGGGAGGCCTCCGCCGCCGCGACGTCGCGGCGGCGGAAGAGCCCAGCCAGTCCTGGCCAGGTGACCGCGTCGTTTTGGCCGATACCAAGAAACGGCGCCCCTGCTCAGTCTGCCCCCGCCGGTCTCGAAGTAGCGGCCGCCCGGCGCCACCCGGAGCGGCGGCAGACTGAGCAGGGCGGCATCCACACTCATGCAGCTCCGGCGTGCCGCCGGCGTGACCTCGCGGGGCACGGTGTACGGCGTGGACGTACTGCCCGAGATGCTCGAGGCGTGCCGGGCGCGCGCCGCCGAAGCCGGTGCACAGATCGAGCGCGTCCACTCGACACAGACGCAGGTGCCACTCCCGGACGGCATCGCTGACTTGGTCATCGCCTCCGTGGTGCTGCACGAGGTCAGGGACCCCGCTGCCTTGCTGCGCGAGGCGCGTCGCCCGCCAAGCCAGCGGGCGACATCGCGGTCATCGAGTTTCGGGCACATGGGGAGCCCGCGGGCCCACCCCGGGAGTTCGCCCACCAGCCGCGCCT
>CADCTC010000165.1 GCA_902805635.1 uncultured Chloroflexota bacterium | reverse complement strand
CATGTTGAAGTACACGCCAAAGGCTGCGCTGTCCTTCGGGATGGCCATCAGCTTGCCACGGAAGGTGAACTCGTCCACCAGCACCGGGATGAAGTCCTTCTCGCTGATCTTGTCGCGCGTCATGTAGGGCTTCAGCTCGGTCAGCGCGCCCTGCTGCGAGAAGTCCTGAACCACGCTAAGGTGCTGATGCGCCAGGTCCGGCCAGGTGTCGGCCGCCAGCAGCGCCCGCAGCTTGGCGGGATAGTCCCCAAACACCGGCTCGAACGTGTGGCGCACCTTGATCTTGTTCTGGCGCGCGTGGAAGTCGTTGATGAAGCCGTTGTAGAGGTCTTGCTCCAGCCCCGCTGCACCCGGCAGCGTGAAGAAGATCTCCGCCGGTGCGATCTCTCCTTTAGTCGCCTCCTGTCCCGTTCCCGCTGCGCCGCACGCCGCCAGCGCCGTTACTCCAAGCGTCGCACCCACCCCTGCCGTACCGCGTGCCATCGCCCTCCGAGTCAGCCGTATCCTTTTCATTGCGTTCCCTCCACAAGCTCGCAGCCTTACAGTCCCGCGTCCTAGCGATTCCGCACATTTATCATACGAATGTCTCTACCTCCTGATGATATCGCCGCGCTGGCCGCCCAGCGCCGCCAGGCGCAGGGCCGCAACACTTTGGCGGAAGCACCCGGAATACCGCGGCTCAACTCCCGCAGCCTGGCGGGGCTGTTCTTCTCCTCGCTGCTGCTGGGCTTTTCGGGCGCGTTGATGCCCAGACCGCTAGTATCTGCACTGTCGTGACCCTGGAGGCGCCCACGCGCAAAGAAGCGGTCTGGCTGGCGTGCGCGCAGAAGATGTGCTGCTACGCCGCCGTCATCCCCAACGGCGGCGACGTCTGGCGTATCGCCCACGCGCTGGAGACGCCACCCTGGTCCTTCCTGGTCTACTTCCAGACGTCCGAGCCGCGGCCCGACGCCTTCCTACTGGACCGCTCCGGGCGTCAGTTCCGCCTGGCGCTGGCCAAGGGTCCGCGCGGCCGCTCGTCAAAGCGCCCGGCGCCCTGCGTCTTCCTGCTCAAGACCCGCCACGGGCAGCACCGCTGCGGCCTGGGTGACCTCCGCCCGGCCGTGTGTCATTCTTTCCCCACTGAGCTGGTGGACGGCGTGCTCTGCGTCCGCCCCGACCACGGCTGCGTCTGCCGGGAGTGGTCGCTGGCAGATGTGGACATGGCCGAGGAGATCAAGGTGCTTGAAGAGCGCCAGGCGGACGCCGAGCGCTACTGCCAGGTTGTGGCGCTCTGGAACCGGCGCGTGCTCGACACGCCGCAGGACGCAGAGTACGACTTCACCGGCTTCTGCACCTTCGTCCTGGACGCGTACGATAAGCTGGCGGCCCCCGAGGCAGCCGGGGCAGAGCTGGCATGATCCCGACCGTTCCCCCCGCCTCCAACGCCGCTGTGCCCACCGCGTCACCCACCGCCTCCGGCGCCGCCAACCCGTGCGACACGTGCAGCGCGTGCTGCCGGTCGTATGCGGTGCCGCTGTGCGGACACGACGTGTGGCAGATCTCCGCGCGGCAGCGGCTCAGCCCGGAGCAGTTCGTGCTGCTCTACCCGGAGCAGGAGCCCCGCCCAGAGGCGTTCCAGCTGGAGGCAGGCGGCCAGCCCTACACCCTGGTGCTGGACAAGAAAGGACGCTTCGCGCTCAAGAGCGCCTGCGTTTTCCTAGTGGAGCTACCCGGCGGCCACGCCCGCTGTGGCGTGTACGGCCACCGCCCGGTGGTGTGCCAGAGCTATCCCATGAGCATGTGGAGTCGCGTGGTGCGCCCGCGCCGGGAGACGCTCTGCCCGCCGGACTCCTGGCCACCGGCGGCGGTGACAAACCCGCGGTGGGCCGCGGCGCTGCAGCGGCTGTGCCTGCACCAGGACATCTACTGCGAGGTGGTGACTCGCTGGAACGCGCGGGTGGCCGCGCACCCGGAGCGCGGGTTCGCGTTGATGGAGTTCTTCAGCTTCCTGCTGAACGTCTACCAGCGACTGGACGCCATCCGGCAGGAGCTGGGAGAGGAGGGCATGGCGCGCGTCGAGGCCAGCTGGCCCACGTTCCCCCGGCCACCCTACGACAGCCACGAGGCGCTCTCCGGCGCCGGCGGCCAGCCGTGGCTTTCCTATTTCCTCCGCGTGCGCCGGGTGCTCGACGCGTTCTACCCCGAGGTCCCGCCGCAGCCTCCCTCCCTGCGCCCGACGCCACCCGCTCCGCCGGACGCCGCTCCCCAGCCGGTGGAAAGACCTGCTGCTCCCGACCCTCTGGCCGCTCTCCCACCGGTGGTTGTTCCTGTTTGACTCCGCCCCCGGGCCCCGGCATCTTCCGGACGGCTCCAACTGCCACATCTGGTACGGCGCTACGCCCGCCGCAGCGCCTGGCAGACCGCGTCCGCCACTTCGCCCGTAGTTGCCTTGCCGCCCAGGTCCGGCGTAAGCGTCTCGCCCTCGCGCGTCACTGACTCCATGGCGCGCATGAGCAGCGCGGCCGCCTCGCGCTCGCCCAGGAACTCCAGCATCATCTGCCCCGCCCAGACCGTGCCCAGCGGGTTGGCGATCCCCTTGCCCGCGATGTCCGGCGCGCTGCCGTGTACCGGCTCGAACAGGCTCGGCTTCTTGCGCGTGGGGTTGATATTGGCGCTGGGCGGCATGCCCATGCTGCCCTGGATGGCGCCCCCCAGGTCGGTCAGGATATCGGCAAAGAGGTTGCTGGCTACTACCACCTCCAGCGACTCCGGGTGGGTGACAAACCGTGCCGCCATGGCGTCCACTAGATACTTGTCGGTGCGCAGGTCCGGGTACTCTGTCGCCACCTCCTCCACCACGTCGTCCCAGAACACCGCGCTGAACTGCATGGCGTTGCTCTTGGTCACGCTCTGCACGCTCGTCCGCCCCTGCTCGCGCGCCAGCTCATACGCGTAGCGCACTATTCGCTCGGTGCCCATGCGCGTGAACACGATCTCCTGCAGCGCCACCTCGTGCGGCGTGCCGCGGTGGACCCGGCCGCCGACTCCTGAGTACTCGCCTTCGGTGTTCTCCCGCACGCACACGAAGTCAATCTCCGCCGCTCCCTTCCCCACCAGCCTTCCTTGCAGCCCCGGCAGCAGGCGCACCGGTCGCACGTTGGCGTACTGGTCGAACGCCTTGCGCATCGGCAGCAGCAGTCCCCATAGGCTCACGTGGTCGGGCACCTTCGCCGGCCAGCCCACCGCGCCGAAGAAGATAGCCGGGAATGGCTCCAGCACCTTCTGCCAGTCGTCGGGCATATAACTGCCCTTGGAGAGGTAGCGCTCAGTGTTCCAGTCGAACCAGGTGTAGTCCAGCTTGTAACTGCCCGTCACCTCTCCTAGCGCGTCCAGGACCTTCACCCCTTCATCGATGACGTCCACGCCGATCCCATCGCCGGGGATCACGGCTATTGAGTAGTTGTTCACGCTCGTCCGCCTTCCAGCCCTAAGCGTAGCGACCGCCCCCGGAAGACATGACCGGCGGTCCCGCCTCCAGGCGCTCGTGCACCTGCTGCATCCGCTCGGCTGGATTGGGCGGCGTCGTCCAGCGCGTCTCTAGCCACCAGGCGCAGCCCGCTTCAATCCATGGCGCCACAATTTCGGCCGCTTTGGAGCAGCGTCCACGCATCTACTCCGTACGCTGCCTCCCACACAAACACGCCGTCCCACCCTGCCCGCTCCGCCAACACCGCCTGCTCCAGCTGCTCCGTTGCCGTCCCGCCCGGCAAGACAAACCCGTACCGCATCCACCAGTTGTAGCGAGCGGCCTCATGAGATGGAGAAAGCTCACAAGGCCAGGGCGCTGATCCCGGCGCTACTCTGGTGGCCTGGATTCAGTGTAGACTGAGCGCCGCACAGGAGGGATAACCGTGACTACGACAATTTCTACAGACAGAAGGCGACTGCTCGGAGGAACCGCCACCGTGGCGGGAGCGGCAGCGGCGTCCGCACTGGCCACCGCGTGCGGCGCCTCTGGAAACAGCGGCACTGCGGGTACGTCGGCGCCAGCGGTGATCCAGAACGCCACCGAGCTTCAAGTGTGGATCAACGATCACGGCCCCGAGGCCCAGCAGTGGATCGAGAGCGAGCTGCTGCCCAAGTTCAAGCAGGAGCAGCCCAAGATCACTGTCAACATCAAATGGGAAAACTGGACTGGTGTCGCCGAGCGGCTCAACGCCATGTTCGCCGCCGGGTCTTCCCCGGACGTCTACACCGGCGGCGCCGAATGGGCCGGCTCCCTGGCGCTCAAGAAGCAGAGCCTGGACATCACCAACTACGTCAAGACGTGGGGACAGGCGTCCGACTTCACCGACGCCGCCATGGCGGCTACCATGATGAACGGCCGCAACTACGGTGTGCCCCAGACCAGCGCCGCGCGCTCGCTCGTCTACCGCAAGGACCTCTTCCGCGCCGCCGGCCTCAACCCGGAGAAAGGTCCCTCCTCGTGGGAGGAGCTGCTCGACTGGGGCCGGCGCCTCACTAAGACCGAGGGTGACAAGATCACCGTGGCCGGCTACGGCATGACCACCAACTGGTCCTCCTGGTGCGCCTACATGTACCAGGCCGGCGGCGACTACGTGAACAAAGAAGGCACCAAGGCCACCGTGGACAACGCTACCGGCCTGGAGTGGGCCACTTTTATCTCGGACGTGTACCACAAGCACAAGCTGGTGGCCCCCTCCGGCACCCCCGGTGGCTTTGACGTGGGCATGCAGGCCATGACTGAGGCCGATCCCGGTGTCACCGTGGGCCTACAGCGTGCCGGCGTGCTCGACCAGCTGGGCGTCCCCGACCCCATCAAGCGCAAGCAGCAGAAGACCTCCGTCTTCACCAACTGGCTGACCATCAGCAGTCAGACCAAGGCGCCGGACGCCGCCTGGAAGTTCGTGGAGTTCTACACCCGTGCCGAGCACCAGGACCGCTTCCACCAGCTGCGCGCCACGCTGCCGCCGCGCAAGTCGCTCCAGAACAAGCCCGCCATCAAGGACAACGTCGTGTTCCGGCGCTTCTCGGAGGTCGGCGAGCGCTACGGCAAGGCGTTCACCCCCTCCTGCGCCTGGACCGACTTCCGCCAGCAGCTGATCGACTTCAACAAGGAGATCGCCGAGAAAAAGGTGGTCCCCAAGCAGGCGCTCCCTGACCTAGAGAGGCAAATGGCTCAGGCCATCAGCCTGTGCGCCGGCAAGTAGCATCCAATCTCTCGTCGGCGCGCCGCTGACTGGCCGGGGATCTGCTCTTGAACGACCGTGAGAGGATGGCCCTGCGCGCGGACATCCTCTTCACCTACGACACGCGCGGCCGGATGCTGTGCAGCAACGACCCGGAGCGGCGGCCTGCGCCACGCGTGTTCCTTGGCTGCACGCCAGACGGCAATGTCATCCGCTTCGGCCAGGACGTGGCGGATGACCTGGCTCGTCGGCTGGAGGCTGTCGCGGAGCGGCGCCCTCCAGGAGACGACCTTCGGATACCGCCAGCTACGCTTGCGGCCATGCAAGAAGTGCTACGGCGGCTCGCTCCCGCCACGGTTGACGGCGGCGGTCCAGCCTACCGGTTTCCTGCGTCAATCTCACAGCCGCGCGTGCAGGGTGACGTCGTCCAGATAACAACCGCCAACATCGACGCCGTGCGCGATTCCTACCCCTGGCTGATAGAGGAGCTCGCCGACTGGGGACCATGCTTCGCCGTCGTGCGTGATGGCGCCGCCGTGTCGGTCTGCTTCACCTCACGCAACGGGGAGCGTGCCACCGAGGCCGGCGTCGAGACGCTCCCCGACTTCCGCGGGCAGGGCTACGCGACCGCCGCCACGGCCGCCTGGGGCGCATTCATCGCGGCCGGCGGCCGTATCCCCCTCTACAGCACGGGCTGGGACAACCTCGCCTCCCAGGCTGTGGCCCGCCGCGCCGGGCTCGTCATGTTCGGTGCGGACGCAAGCCTGGCATAGCAGCCCCAACCGCGCTTCGGCGCCGCCGCATCAGCCCAGCAGATCGCTCATGCGCTCCACGATGTGCTCCGCCTCGCCCGGTTGCAGGTTGTGCGGATTCACCGTCAGCGTGTCGCCCGCGTGCGTCATCCAGATGCTGGGGTCTCCGTCCCGCAGCCTGGTGGTGAGCGCCGCGGCGCTCAGGCCGGCGCGCCGCTCGTCCACCGTCAGCCGTACCTGCGGGATGCCCCGCGCCAGGAACTGCTCGCCGCTGATGCCGTCCAGTTCGCGCACGCCGTCCAGCACCGCCTGCGCCCAGGCCTCCCACTGTCGGATGTCGGCCGCGTGGTCGCGCGCCACGTAGAGCTCGACCGCCCGCAGCAGACCGCAGATCTCCTCCTTGCCCACCTTCATTGGCCGGCCCACCGACGCATGCGGATTGTTGTTCAGGCGGCACGCCTCGACCAGGCCGTGCTTGCCAAGGATCAACCCGGACGCTTGCGGGCCGCGCAGCCCCTTGCCGCCCGAAAAGATCACCAGGTCAGCGCCCAGCTCGCTGAACAGCCGCAGGTGCTCCGCGGGAGGTAGCTCGGCCGCCGCGTCCACGATGACCGGCACGCCGCGGGCATGGGCGAGCGCCACCAGCTCCGCCAGGCTGGTGCGCGTCGGAAATCGCGCGTTGCCCTCCAGCTCACCTCCCAGGAATGTGACCGCGGCGGTGCGCTCGCTGATCGCCGACTCAATCTCCTCCGGCGTCGCGCCCTCGGTGCCCCCCACTTCCACCAGCCGCGGCCCGGCGTTGCAATAGTTCTGCGCGAACCCCGTCACGTGACTGCGCTGGATCACTACCTGGTCCCGCGCGCCGTCCCAGTCCAGGTGCGGCAGCGCCCGGATCTTCGCCCGGTCCGTCCCCGCCACGCACGCCGCCGTCGCCACCGCCAGCCCAGCGGCGGCCCCGCAGACCACGGCAGCATCCTCGATGGCCGGCGAGTCGATCAGCTCGGCAATGTGCCTCCCGGCGACGCGATGCAGCTCCGGCAAGTCCACAAACCACTTCGCCGCCTCGTCCATCGCCTCCACCACCTCCCGTGGCATCATGCTGCCGCCCAGGATCGTCACCGTGCCGTGCGCGTTAATCACCCGCCGCAGTCCCAGCCGCTCATAGATGGTCATCGCAATACACCCTTCCCTCTATTACACACCGCTAGCCTCCGCATAGTGGTCCTTTAACGTCGGCACCGCACACTCTATCCGTAGAGGGACAGAGAGGCGCATCCGTGGCACAGACCATCCTCGTCGCCGACGACGAGAAAAACATCATCTCACTCATCAAGCTCTACCTCACCAAGGAGGGCTTCCAGGTCGAAACCGCCGCCGACGGGCAGCAGGCGCTCGACCAGGCCCGCCGCGTGCAGCCGGACCTGGTCATGCTCGACGTCATGATGCCCCAGCTCGACGGTTGGGAGGTCGTGCGCCGCCTGCGCGCCGAGAGCCAGGTGCCCGTCATCATGCTCACCGCCCGCACCGACGACGTGGACAAGATCGTTGGGCTGGAGCTCGGCGCCGACGACTACGTCACCAAGCCCTTCAACCCACGGGAGCTCGTCGCCCGCGTGCGCGCCGTGCTGCGCCGCTCCCAGGGCCCTGCGGCGCCCGACGTGATCTTGCAGATCGGCGACGTGCAGATCGATCCTGCCCGGCGCGAGGTACGCGTTGCCGGCGAGGAGGTCCAGCTGCGCAACAAGGAGTTCGAGCTGCTGTTCGAGCTGGCGAAGCACGAGGGCCGCGTCCTCACCCGTGACGTGCTGCTCACCCAGGTGTGGGACTACGCCTACACCGGCAACAGCCGCACCGTGGACGTACATGTCACGCTCCTGCGCGACAAGCTCGCTGCCAGCACCACTGTCGAGATCCACAGCGTCCGTGGGTTCGGCTACAAGCTGGTGGTGCGCCAGCCATCACACGCTAGTGCAGATGCACCCACCTCGCTGCCGGTGGCGGGCTAAAGACTCGCCCCGTGCCGCCGTCGATTGCCTCAGGCCCTGCCTGCAACGCCGGGAGAGTGGCCGAAGACCGAGTGGGGTCATGACGTTCCCTCTGCGCCTGGGCAGCCTGCGCTCGCGGCTGCTGGCCTCCTTTGCCGCCGTCATCCTGGTCACCCTCCTCTCGGCCGGCGCTGCCGTTGTCTGGCTGGTGCAGGGCTACCGGCGAGACGTCGCGGTCAACCACCTCCAGGACCTCGCCGTCGCCATCGCGGGCGGCGCCGCCCAGCTCGAGCGGCAGGGCGCCCAGCCCGACGAGATCGCCGCGATCATCGCCGGCCAGCTCCCCGTCGCATCCGCGCACGTGCTCGTCACGGATACGCAAGGCCAGGTGCTGGCCGAGCAGCCGTCCCCGTCCGGTACCGCATTCACCGGCCGCCGTCTCCGTACCCCAGGTACGCCGAGTAGCCCAGGCGCCCCGACCACGACAGGCGCCTCCGCCGCACCCTCCCACGGCACATCCATCGGCCCGGCCACCCACGATGCCCCTCACGGTGCCCCTCAGGGTGCGCTCACCCGCCGTGGCCCCAGCCAGCCGCAAGGCCGCCCGCTGCAGGCCTCCCGCCCCATCGTCTGGTCCGAGGACGTGGGCAGCGGCCACTTCATCCTGGTTACTGCCGAGCCTCCCATGCAAGTGGGCGGACCAGGTGGCCCCGGCGGCCCTGGTCCTCGCGGCCGGCCGGGCGACCGCTTCGCCACACCGCAGACGCGCTACCGGGTCGCCCTGGCCATACCGACCCAGGACCTTGCCTCCGCCTGGCGTGAGCTTTCACTTGGCCTGGGCGCTGCCGCTGGCATTGCCATCACCGTTGCGGCCATCGCCGCCTGGATCCTGGCCCAGTCCATTGCCCAACCACTCCGCCGTATCACCCGCGCCGCCGAGGGAATCGCCGCCGGCCAGCTGCGCCAGACGCTCGCGGTGAACGGCAGCGACGAGGTGGTACAGCTTGGCCACGCCTTCAACCGCATGTCGGAGGAGGTGGACCGTTCCCACCGCTCCCTGCGCGACTTCGTCGCCAACGCCTCACACGAGCTGCGCACCCCACTCACGTCCATAGAGGGCTTCTCCCAGGCGTTTGTGGACGGCATGCTCGACGAGCCCGAAGACGCCGCCGAAGCTGCCCGCGTCATGAACGAGGAATCGCGGCGCATGCGCCGCTTGGTGGACGACCTGCTGCGCCTCTCCCAGGTGGAGGGCTCAGACACCCTTCTCCCCAATGCGCCGGTGGATGCCGCCGCCCTCGCCCGTGACGCCGCGCGTCGCCTGGAGCGCACCGCCACCGCCACCGCCCGCGACCTCGCCGTGGCCGTCGACATTCCTGACAGCTTGATCACCCGCGGCGACGCCAAGCAGCTCGACCAGGTCTTCATGAATCTCTTGGAGAACGCCGGCAAGTACGCTCCAGAGGGCGCCCGCATCACCGTCACCGGCCGCGCCACCGGTCGCGACGTGGTGGTCACCGTCCACAATACCGGCAGTTACATCCCGCCCGAAGACCTGCCACGCGTTTTCGAGCGCTTCTACCGCGTCGATCCCGCCCGCGTCCGCGCCGCCGGCGACGTGGAAGGCAATGGCCTGGGCCTGGCTATCGCGCACGGCATCGTCGCCCGCCACGGCGGCACCCTCACCGCCTCCAGCGACCGCGACGCCGGCACCACCTTTACCGTCACGCTGCCTGCACACGTCGCCTCGTCCGCGCACGTCACTGAGCACGCTGGTCCCCCTGGACACCCGCGCATCTCGTGGCGACGCAACACCCGCGTCACCGCTCCGTAGAAATTCCTCTGAAAATCTGCCACGTTCACCCTTTCTATCTCTACGGAGAGAGTTGCGCTATTTCC
>CADCTC010000164.1 GCA_902805635.1 uncultured Chloroflexota bacterium | reverse complement strand
ATCCTGCGCTGCGCCCAACGCCGCACCAATGAGGGCCCCTGGTCGGCAGCCTGGCGCTCGAAGCGCGCCAACACCGGCGGCCTGCTGTTCGAGGTGAACGTGCACGAGTTCGACTTCATGCGCTCGGTGATGGGCGAGGCCGCCGAGGTCACCGCTATGGCGGAGAACTTCACCCGCCCCGACTACGACTACGAAGACCACGTCATCGTCACCGTCCGCTTCCGCGACGGCGGCCTCGGCTTCCTCGAATCAAGCGTTGCCACCGTGATCGGCGCCACCGAAGGGCTCATCACCGGCACCGAGGGCAGCATCCACTACGACTGGGGCAAGAACGCCGTCAGCTACCGCCGCCTCGACGGCGATACGGTAGACGTCCCCGTAGAAAAGGACGCCGGCCGCTCGGTGCAGCACGAGCTCTCCAGCTTCGCCCGCTGGGTGCTCCACGACGAGGCCCCTGTCGTCACCTCGGAAGACGGCAGACGTGCTGTACAGCTGGCAGAAGCCGCCTATCGCTCCGCCCGCGAAAAGCGCACTATCACCATCGACTGACGGGTCTTACTCCACTGAAGACCCACCGCCCCTGGCATGGGCCGTGCAGCCATTATCCCTGCCTCCGCACCGTTGCGGAGCGAGGCAAAGGAGCGAACGCATGAGCAACACAGGTGCGGATGCCGTCGACCGCAGCACGACCGCCGGCAGCGAAGCGACGGCCACGGTGACAAGCCACGATAGCGACGCCAGGGAGACCACCCGAACCGGCGCCGCTGTTGGCCCGGCGGCCGGCACCGGACCAGTACAGCATCCCGGCGTCGCGGGTGCCGAACGCACCGGCGCCGCCGAGACGGCCGGTGGAGCCGTCGCCGGCGCCGCCGCAGGCGCACTCGCCGGCACCGTCATCGCCGGCCCGGTTGGCACCGTGGTCGGCGGCGCGCTGGGCGCCATCGGCGGCGCCGCCGCCGGTGCAGCCACCGCCGGAACTGACCAGGCAGAGGACGATCAGGACGGCACGAGCACGGTTGTCGTCCGCTAACGCACCTTAGTGCGGCTGAGCCATCGGCAGCGTCACGTGGAAGGTAGTCCCCTGCCCCGCGCCGGCCGACTCTGCCCAGATGCGGCCGCCGTGGCGCGTCACCATGTCGTGCGTGATGTACAGGCCCAACCCCATCCCGCCGAAGTGCTCCGGCGGCGCGTTCTCCAGCCGGTGGAACGGCTTGAACAACTGATCCAGCTGCTCCGGCGGGATGCCAATCCCGGTGTCATGCACCGACAGGTGCGCCTGTGCCCTTGCATCCCCATTGCTTTCGCCAGTGCCACGCGTCCCAACGGTCCCGCTATCGCCATCACCGGTCCCATTGTCGCGCCAGATCTCCACCACCACGTCGCCGCCGGCCGGCGTGTACTTCAGGCTATTGGCAATCAGGTTAGTGATCACCTGCTCCAGGCGCCCCGCATCCCACTGCCCCACCAGGCGCTCTACTCGCGGCCTGAAGCGCAGCACGTGGATCGGTGCCTCACTCGCCGCGCCGTCTCTACCTCCATCAACTTCCGCCGGCACACCACCCGCCCCGCTCACCCCAGTCGTCCCACCCCCTGACCCTTCAGAGCCGGCCTCTGGCGCACCGGAAAGACCAGGGAGACCACCCGCGCGATCCACGCGCGCCACGGCGTCAAAGCGGTCCAGCGTAGCGGCGGTCAGCGCCACCAGGTCCACCTCCGCCAGGCGCAGCTCCAGCCGGCCGGTGCGGATACGCGACACGTCCAGCAGGTCATTGACCAGCGTCGCCAGCCGGTCCACCTGCCCTTCCATCGTGCGCAGGTAGCGCTCTATGCGGTCCATGTCCACCGGCCTGCCCGCGGCGCGCGACCGCTCGATCTGGCGCAGCAGCGACTGCGCCAGCCCCTTCAGCGGCGTGAGCGGCGTGCGCAGTTCGTGGCTGGCCACCGAAAGGAAGTCGTCCCGCGCGCGCGCCGCCGCCTGCGCCGCGGTGAACAGCTCCGCGCTCTCCAGGCCGGTCGCCAGCGTGTCCGCCACTGCCTGAAGGAACTCCACCTCCTCGTCGGCTACCTCTCGCGCCCGCACGTCCAGCAGCGTCAGCGTGCCAAACACGCGGTCGCGCGCGATCAGGGGAAACGACGCGAACGAGGGCGTGCCCAGCGCTCGCATGTTCGACACCGCCGTCTCGCCGATCTCGCTGCGCCCTACGATCACCGGCTCGCGCCGTGTGACCGCCTGCGCCCCCAGAGACGTGCCAGGCAAGACCAGCCGCTGCGACGCGGCTTCCTGCTCCGGTGTGATCCCACGCGCTGCCACCAGCCTCAGACAGTCCGGCTCTATCCGAAAGACGAACACGCGCGACCAGCCGCTCGCGCGCTCCACTGCCTCCACCACGCGCGCCCCCCACTCCTCCGGCGTGTCCACCCGCGCCACCGCCTGCGCCACCGCAGCCAGCGCCTGCATGCGCCGCTGCTCGTGCTCCCGCTCGCCCGGCACAGACGCGCCGCCGCGGCGCGGAGCTTGCGTCTGGCCTTCCATGGGCACTTCCATAGGCGTTCCAGTGGACGCGCCGGTGGGAAGCCCATCCGGGCGGGAAGCCATATCGTCATAATACCGCCCTTGACAGCCAGAGCGGCCGGAGGGCCGCTGGCAGGAGCGGCGCGTTTCTAGTGGCGAACCCAGGAAGCAAAACGAACCATGTGCGGGATCATGGCCTACGCCGGGCCGCAGCAGGCGCTCCCCATCGTGCTGGACGGCCTGCGCCGCCTGGAGTACCGCGGCTACGACTCCGCCGGCGTTGCCGTGCTCTCCGAGCGCGCCGGCGTCAGCGTGCGCCGCGCGCCGGGCAAGCTGGACAACCTGGCAAGCCTGCTGGCGCGTGAGAACGGCGCGCTGCGCGGCACCGTCGCCATCGGCCACACCCGCTGGGCCACCCACGGCCCGCCCACCGAGCGCAACGCTCACCCCCACGCCGACTGCGCCGGCGAGACCGTGGTCACCCACAACGGCATCGTCGAGAACTACGAAACCCTCAAGACCCAGCTAGAAGCGGAAGGCCACCGCTTTACATCGGATACCGACACCGAGGTGATCGCCCACCTGATCGAGCGCCACCTCACCGCGGGCGCCGACTTCCCCGAAGCGGCGCGCCTGGCGCTGGGCGAGATCCGCGGCGCCAACGCGGTCACCGCCGTGAACGCGCGCCGGCCGGACCTGGTGGTGGCAGGCCGCACCGGCCACGCCGGCGGCCTGGTGGTGGGCAAGGGCGACGGCGAGATGTTCGTCGCCTCAGACTTGCCGGCAATCCTGGAGCGCACCCGCGACGTGCTCTTCTTGGAGAGCGGCGAGATGGCGGTGGTCACCTCCGCGGGCGCGCAGCTGCTCCGCCTGGACGGCACCCCCGTGGAGCGCCGCTACCAGCGCGTGCAGTACGACCCCATGGCCGCGGCCAAGGGCGGTTACCGCCACTTCATGCTCAAGGAGATTCACGAGCAGCCCCGCGCGCTGCTGGACACCATCCAGGGCCGCCTGCTTCCCCACGCGCCGTGGGCGCGCCTGGAAGACGTGCGCCTCACCCGGGATGATGCCCGCGCGTTGCGCCGCGTGGTGCTGGTGGCGTGCGGCACCGCCTGGCACGCCTGCCTGGTGGGCAAGTACCTCATCGAGGAGCTGGCTGGGCTGAACGCCGAGGTGGACTACGGCTCAGAGTTCCGCTACCGGCGCCTGCTGCTCGACGAGCACACCCTGGTCATCGCCGTCTCGCAGTCCGGCGAGACCGCGGACACGCTCGTCTCTATGGAAGCAGCGCGCGCCGCCGGCGCCAAGGTCCTCGGCGTGGTCAACGTGGTGGGCAGCCAGGCCGCGCGTCTGGCCGGCGATTCGGCCGGTGTGCTCTACACCCGCGCCGGCCCGGAGATCGGCGTGGCGTCCACCAAGGCGTTCACCGCGCAGCTCGCCGCGCTCTCGCTCCTGGCGCTCTACCTGGGCGGCTGCCGCGACGGCCTCCCGGAGGACGACGCGCGCCGGCTGGTAGAAGCACTGGAGGCGCTGCCCGACGAGGCGGCGGCGGCGCTGGGGCACACCGGAGACATGGACCCCCTCCAAGGCGCGCCGCCCGAGTCGGTACGCACCTACGAGGCGCTGGCCAACCGCTACCACCGCGCCAAGGACTTCCTCTTCATCGGGCGCGGCATCCAATACCCCATCGCCCTGGAAGGCGCCCTCAAGCTCAAGGAGATCAGCTACATCCACGCGGAGGGCTACCCGGCCGGCGAGATGAAACACGGCCCCATAGCCCTGATCGACCGCGACGTTCCGGTGGTCGCCATCGCCCTGCGCGACCCTGTCTATGACAAGATGGTCTCCAACATCCAGGAAGCGCGCGCCCGCGAAGGCCAGGTCATCGCCATCGCCTCCGAAAGCGACGACGCCATCGCCTCCAAGGCCGATACCGTCCTCACCATCCCCGACACCGACCCTCGTCTCGCCCCCATCCTCGCCACGTTGCCGCTGCAGCTGCTCTCCTATTACATCGCCGTCCGCCGCGGCTGCGACGTCGACCAGCCCCGCAACCTCGCCAAGAGCGTCACCGTGGAGTAGCTGCCTGCATTGCAGCCACTGCCGCCACTGCAGCCACTATCGAGCAAGGGCACGTTCCGGCACTCAGCCGCCGTATAGTCACGCTGGCAAGGAGTGAACGTGGCCGTGAAGGATCTACAGGACAAAGTCGCCATCGTCACCGGTGGCGGAACGGGGATTGGACGCGCGTGCGCGCTGGCCTTCGCGGCGCGTGGCGCGCGCGTCGTGGTGAACTACAGCCGCTCCCGCGAGGACGCCGAGGCGACCGCCACCGAGTGCCGCGCTGCCGGCGGCGACGGCGTCGCCGTGCAGGCCGACGTTGCGCACAGCGCCGACGTGGACCGCCTGGCAGCGCACGCGGCCGAGCAGTGGGGACGCATCGACTTCCTGGTAAACAGCGCCGGCACCACCAAGTTCGCGGCCTACGACGACCTCGACGCGCTGACTGACGACGTGTGGGACGACATCCTGGGCGTTAACCTCAAAGGCGTCTTCTTCGCCTG
Source organism: uncultured Chloroflexota bacterium (assembly GCA_902805635.1). Taxonomy (GTDB): domain Bacteria; phylum Chloroflexota; class UBA11872; order UBA12225; family UBA12225; genus CADCTC01. The sequence goes on along the minus strand of CADCTC010000164.1, from coordinate 4,827 downwards.
CCGCGCCGTGCTGCCCCACATGCGCCGCGCCGGCGCGGGCAGCATCGTCAACGTCGGTTCCATCTCCGCCATCCGCCCCGTGGGCAGCTCCATCCCCTACATGGCCTCAAAGGCGGCCGTGCACTCCATGACCCAGAGCATGGCCGTGGCGCTGGGACCGGAAGTCCGCGTCAACGCCGTCGCCCCCGGCTTCATCGAGACCCGCTGGCACGCCGGCCGCGACGAAGCCGCCCGCACCACGCTCGAGCGCACCCCCGTCAAGCGCAACGGCACCCCCGAAGACGTGGCCGAGGCCGTCATGTACCTCGCCACCGCCTCCTTCGTCACCGGCGAGATCGTCGTCGTGGACGGCGGTCGTTTCCTTGCATAGTGTAGAAACTTCACAGCCCACCAGTACCACCTGAAGGTAGAGTTGAGCTCGAAAGTCCTGACCAAGGAGATACTGGCGCATGCGTTTTCCCACGACCGGTGAAAGACTACGTACCGCTCTGGCGCTCACGTTGGTTGTCGGCTCACTCGCCACGTTTACCGCTCCGGCCGCTGCTGACCACGTCGTCGGCGGCGCCACCGGACACGGGTGTTACGCCGTGGTGGACACTCCCGCGCCAATGCTGGCGGAGTGGCAGGCTCGCGCCGCCACCGGCCTGAACCTTGGGCCGGCGTTTTCACGGCAGTTCGAAGCCGATGGCATGATCCACCAGGAGTTCCAGCGCGGGGTGCTGCGCTGGAACCCGGCCGATGGCGCCACTGTCTTGCTTCCACCCGGCGGGCCGCTCGCCATCCCGCTGGCGGCGAGAGCGCTTGCGCTAGAGGGAGCAGCGCCGCCCGCCGGCCAGCCGGACCTCACCGTGCCGCGCGGCGGCGCGCTGGCGTGCGTCGAGTACGCATCCGGCTCCCCGCGCATGGCCGTTGCGCCGGATGTGACCTGCACCGTCTCCAGCGAGCCCCCGTTCTTCCCCGGTCAGCCACCGGTGGTCACGCTGATGGTGGACGCGCGCGTCAGCGGCGCCGGAGACACCGGCGCGTTTACCGTCACAATGGGCGGCTACCAGGGGGAAGGGCGCTTGCCGGAGCGCGCGAATGTCATCTCTGTGGCGACGACGCGCGACACCCCGACACCCTCCGGTGCAGTACGCGGTGAGAGCGGTCTGTTGGTCACACTGACCGGGCTGAAGGTAGAAGGCAGCCTTGAGCCGGGCCACGTCTGGGTTGGCGACGGACGCATCGAGCCGACCTATCTGGGAACGGTCTATGGTGTCCTGGAGCCGGGTTACTTTGGCGTCATCGTCGGACCGCCCGATCCCTCTGACGAAGCCCAGTTCGACCGTGCAGGGACACGCATCGCCGTCACCTTTGACTGCCGCGGCGTCCCTGCGCGCGCCGCACGCTAGCCAATCAGCAAGCGGCGGCACCGCTCCTACTCCCTAGCGGAACCACCATGAGGTGGTTCTGGTACCCCGTTCGTCCTGAGCACTCCCGTTCGTCCTGAGCACTCCCGTTCGTCCTGAGCTTGTCGAAGGACCACGGAAAGGTCTCAAACCATCGGTAGACCACTAGTTCGCCAGCGCCGCCTCCACCGGCGGGAGAGCGGTCGGCTCACCCACACGCCCCTGCACCGCCAGCAGGCTGCTGTTGAGCCGGCTGAGCAGCCGGCTCAGCTCGTCACGCGAGTTGCCCAGCATCGTCACGCTCCGTGCGAAGCGCCCCTCCAGCTCCGCCTGCGCCAGGTCGGCGCACTCCAACGCGCGGTCCAGGTGCGCCTGCAGCTTGTCCAGGTCCACGTCGTGCGACGTCTTCAGCACCGTCTGGAACACCATCAGCAGATACGGCACCACCATGCTGTAGCCCAGCAGCACCACGTTCTGCTGCAGCGCATCGATCTGCACCGACCAGCACAGCTCGTACACAGCATCCGGCACCGCCGCGATCCCAAACGGCACCGTCAGCGCCGGGTCCACGTACTTGCGCACCTCGCGCGCCTTGGTCAGCACCGCCGCCTCGATCTGCGCCTTGAGCCGCAGCTGCTCCACCGGCTCCTCCGCCGCCGCAAACGCCTCGATCAGCGCCGTCGCCGGCCACTTGCTGTCGATCGGCAGCACCAGCCCATTGGGCAAGCGCAACCCAAACTCCACCGTCCGGTTCGCCACCCGAAAGTCGCGCACCTGCCACTCCGCCGGCAGCCGGCACAACGCCGCCTCCAGCACGTTCTCTCCCGCCAAACCCTTGCTGTGCGTCCCGGCGATCACCGCCTCCAGGCGTCGCACCGAATCCGCCGTGCGCTGCTCCAGCTGCTGGCGAGCGCGCGCAAACGCGTGCAGCTCTGCCACGTCCGCCTTGGCGCGCGATAGCTCCTGGCGCAGCGCCGCCGTGGCGTCCACCAGCGACTGCGCCACCGTCCCCGTCTGCGCCACCCCCACGCTCAGCCCCGCGATGCCCTGCCCCGCCGACTGCTGGCTCTGCTCCACCGACCGCACCCGCTCAGCCACCGTCCGCAGCTCCAGCTGCGTCCCCCGCAGCAGCAACACCACCGCCACCACGCACACCACCGCCGCTGCTGCTGCGGCCAGCGAGGCCGCCGTCGTCACGTCCATCCGCTCCAAGAAACGGAGGCGAAGGACAAAGGTTCTAGCTGTCGGCGGCTATTGCCGCTTACTCAGGCCACCTTCTTCATCAGCGCCGGGTCGTGCAGCGCCCCCAACGCCAGCTTCTTGTACCCCGCATTCTCGAACAGCACGGTCATCGCTTTCTCCTCGACCCGCTGCACGGTGCCCGGCCCAAACGCCGTGTGCTCCACCTGCTCGCCAATCGCCACCAGCGCATCGCCACCGCACGCCGCCTTCTCAGGTATCTCCGTCTCATCCCCTGCCAATGCCACCGCACGCAGGTCGTTGTCGCAGCGCCCGCAGGCGTCCGCCTCGTAGTCCTCTCCAAAATAGTTCAGCAGGTAGCGCCGCCGGCACGCGTCCACGTCGGCGTAGCCGCGCACCATCTCTACCCGGCTCGCCTCATAGGCTTGGCGGCGCTCCTCGGCATCCAGTGGCACCGCCTTCGGATCGAAGTCGTCCACAAGCAGCTCTAGCCGGCGCCGCCGCTCACGTAGCAGCCCCGCCGCCTTCAGCGCCTCCACCAGCCGAGCAAAGTCTGCGCGACCCAGTCCCGACGCAGCCTCCATCTTCTCTTGAGAACCGGCACGCTGCTTCAGCAGCCCCGGCCGCGCCGCCGCCACCTCCTCCCGCGTCAGACGCCCGCTCCCCGCCAGGAACGCTGTGCGTCCCAGGTCGCCCGGCCGGTAGATCAGTGTGCAGCGCGCCAGCTCGCCGTCGCGCCCCGCACGTCCCGCCTCCTGGTAGTACTCCTCCACGCTCGCCGGCACGTCCCGGTGGATCACGAACCGTACGTCCGGCTTGTCCACCCCCAGGCCAAACGCGTTGGTGGCGGCAATCACCCGCACCGCGCCAGACATGAACTGGTCCTGCACCCGCTCGCGATCCGCCTTCTTGCGCTGGCCGTGGTAGTAGTCCGCCGTGATGCCCCACCCCTGCAGCCACTGCGCCGTCTCCTGAGCGGCGCGCGTCGTCGCGCAGTAGACAATGCCGCTGCCCATCATCGCGTCCCGCAGCTGGTCGGCCACGTCCACCCCATCCGCCGCGTCCGGGTGCTCGTCATAACGCAGCGTGCCGTGCTCGCCCGTCAGCAGGCGCTCCAGCTCACGCCGGTCGTGCTGCTCGTCCTCCACCCGGCGCACTTCCAGGAACAGGTTGGGCCGGTCACTGCCCCGCACCACCACCTTCGGAGACCGCATGCCCAGCCGCTCCGCGATGTCCTTGCGCACCCATGGCGTGGCCGTGGCGGTCAACGCCAGCAGCGCCGGCCGCCCCAGCTGCTGCGCCACCCGCCCCAGGCCAAGGTACGCCGGCCGGAACGAGTGCCCCCACTGCGAGATGCAGTGCGCCTCGTCTACCACTAGCAGCGACACGTCCATCCCCTTTGCCCGCGCCATGAACTCGGCATTCTGGAACCGCTCCGGCGTGACGTACAGCAGCTTGGTCGTGTCGTCTTCGTCCTCCGCCCTCTCCAGCGCTACCTCCGCCTCGCCCGCCCCCACCGCGCTGTTGACCACCCCCACCTCTACCCCCCGCGCTTCCAGCGAGTCCACCTGGTCCTTCATCAGCGCCAGCAGCGGCGACACCACGATCGTCACTCCCGGCAGCAGCTGCGCCGCCAGCTGGAACACCAGCGACTTGCCCGCGCCGGTGGGCAGCACCGCCAGCACGTCCTGCCCCGCCAGCAGCGCGCGGATGGTCTCCTCCTGCCCTGGCCGGAACGCCTCCAGCCCAAAGTGCTCCCGCAGCCGCGCTCGTAGCCGTCTTGCTGAAACTGTCACGCTCCGACGATGGCACTCCACATGCCACGGCGTGTCGAGCGTGACAAGTGAGAGCATTCTGCGGCGGGACGCGGCGCACGCAGCGGCCGCGCCTGCCGGTTCCCGCTTTGCATACCACGACAACCAACCACATCACTCGTGCCTGCATGCTCTGCCCGCGGCGCTACACTGCGCCGCGTGACGGCCACAGGTGCACCCACAACCGACGCGGCCATCACCCCGGCCGCCGCTGCCTTCAGAGCGCTCCCCATGGCGGGGCTGTTCGATCTCTGGAGGCAGGAGTTCTGCGGCGACACCCGCTCCGACCTGCTGGCCGGCCTCACCGTCGCCGCAGTCGCGCTGCCGCTGGCGCTCGCCTTTGGCGTCGCCTCCGCCTCAACAACCTCACTGCGCCCGTAGATAGTCGGCTGGTCCGGCGCCATCCCACGGTACACCCGCACCAC
>CADCTC010000163.1 GCA_902805635.1 uncultured Chloroflexota bacterium | reverse complement strand
CGCGGGATGCGTGCGGCGCTTTCTCGTCTGCGTCTGGTGCGGTGGCAGCGGCGACGGCCTCCAGGAGGTCGGCCACGGCACGCCGCTGGAAGAGCTGCGCTACCTGGGCGTCCTTGGACCTGGCGCCTTCGAGCGCCGCCAACTGGTCGGCCAGGCCGAAGCGATCGGCCAGCGCGGCGGCGGCGGCGGCGGTGCGCTCCTGGACGCGCTGGGTTTCGATTGCAAGTGCTGCTGGGTGCATGGGTGGTTTCCTTTCCTTAGCCTTGCCACAGGCCACGCACACGTTCGGCGGTGGCCCGCTGTGACTGATGGGCGTTCGCCTCGGTGCGCTCCACGAGTAGCCGGCGCCGCATCTCGGGCCACTGCTGCGCGAACTCCGTATCGGTGCCGCCGGCGGCGATGAATGCTGCGCGGCGTCCCTGCCGCTCGCGTTCCAGTTCGGCGGCGCCCGCCTCCTGTACCCGGCGCTCCGAATCCTCAATCGCCTGCTGCTGTGCCGCGCGCTGTGCATCCTCGCGCTCTCGCTGCCGACGCTGCATGGCCGCGATGCCGGGGTCACTCTCAATCCGGCGCTGCACCACCTGGTCGCGGTACGCACGGGCTGCGGTGGCGGCCTGCTCGGCGGTGTGCTCAGGATTGGTCGCGTAGTACTGCTGGCGGAAGTTCGCCACCTCCTGGTCGATGCTCGGTTGTGTGGTCTGTGCGGTCGTTGTGGTCATGCTGGGACTCCTTGTGTGCGTTGTCGTGCTGCGTGGATCAGGGCGCTGCGGTGCATCGCGGCGTCGTCGCGTGGGAGAGGGTTAGAGGCATCGGTGTGGCGGCGCTCGGCGTCGCGGGCGGCGTGGTCGAGGTGCTCGCAGTACCAGCCGCGGAACCAGACCGCGAGACAGGCGGCTAGCACCAGGTCGTCGTGCTGGCCCTCTCTCCAAGCGGAGTAGCTGTCGTGCGCCGTGCGGGGGTCGATCTTGACCTTGAAGTGCTGCATCTCGGCGAGCAGCGTGGGCGCCTCGGGCAGGCCCTGCGCGATCTTCAGGCGCCGCCCCTGGAGGAGCACCTGCGCCGCGCCCACGAGCTCGCGCTTGGGCACGTGCAGCCCTTCGCGGGTGTCGCCGCTAACGGTATGGCCGGCGTGGATCGTCACCGGGATGATGGGCACGCCCGCCTGGCGGAACTGGTCGCACACGGCGCGGCCGACGCCGGTCTGGTCCACCACGATGGCCGTCGTCTCGGGCCGCAGCGGCGCCGTGCCGCGCAGCTGGGCGACGTGCTCGACCACCGCCGGGTACGGGGTGCCCAGCGGCGGCCGCGCCAGGTGGCGGATGGCCAGCGGCGGGTCCGCTGGGCGGCCGTAGTGCTCCGCCCAGGCACGCGCCTGGTCCACCTGGTACGGCGTCAGGTCGCCAGGCGCGTGCCAGCCCACACGGTCGAGGGCCAGCACCCGCAGGGCTTCCTCCCGGATCCAGACCGACTCCTCGAGCAGGCACAGCGCCGTGAAGTCGGCCACCTGTCCCAAATCGAGCCCCAGGTAGTGCGTGTACATCAGCGGTCCTCCAGAGACGCCGCTAGCACTGGCGGCGGCAGTGCTGCCAGGGCAGCGAACGCGGGGAACAGCGGCGCCACGTCCGCCGAGAGAGCGGCGCGCAGGTCGTCGGTGGCGAAGAGCTGGTCTACCGTGTCGGTGAACTCGCACAGGTACTCCGAGCGGTAAAGCAGATTCGGCAGGGTGCGCCGCTCCTCCTCCAGGAAGGCCGCCGGGATCCTGGGACACTGGGTGGCGTCCACCCGCACCCGCTGCCAGTCGGCGCCGCCGTCCTCCCACGCTGAGTACCACCAGCCGCGCTTGCCCCAGGGTGTGGACAGCGCCACCAGCCGGCCACCAGAGACGGCGAGCATCGGCCTGACGCTGCCGTACAAGCCATCATCCACCCGGCTTGCCTCGTCGATGACGAGCAGGTCCACGCCCCTGAAGCCGCGGATGGTGGCTTCTTTGCCCGGCAACGCCACGACCCTGCTGCCGTTCGCCAGCTCCAGGCGCAGCGCGCTCTCGGACTCCGGCAGCGAGGGCCGGCCGGCGGCGCCGAACACGTCCAGGCACTTCTTGAAGAGCTCCCCACTCTGGCGCTGCGAGGGACTCAGCAGCAGCACCAATGCGCCAGGCTGGTACAAGGCGGTGTGCATGGCCAGCGTGGCCGTTGTGGTGGACTTTCCCGACTGCCGGCAGCAGTTCAACAAGAGCCGCGGCGCGGTGGAGCGCAGCACGTCTGCCTGCCACGGATCGGGCTCGAGGCCAGCGCGGCGGGCGAACACCACCGGATCGAGCGCGGCGGCGAGGTCGGTCGCGAGCATCACCACGTCTTCTCAACACTGGTGTAGTAGGTTTGGCGCGTAATGAAGCCGCCGCCCCTGTACGAGTTCGCCGTCGAGTTTGCTCTGCCGGGGATCCACACCCTGCCCGTCGCCACAGCCCATTCCATAGCCGAGGCGTTCCGCCGCTCGCTGGATGGAAAGGCGGATGGCGTGCGCGTGCTGGAGGCTGTGTATGCCAGGGACGTGCTGCGCTGCGTGTGCGTGGCGCCCGACGTGGACGCCGTGCACGCCGCCATACGGCTCGCGCACCTGGCCCCCGACTGGGTGCACGACCTCGGGCCGGCAGAGCTCGCACCCGAGGTCGCACCCGCCCAAACTGACCGGGCAGCCTGATCGCGCCGACCCAGCGGCCGCGGCGCTGAGAACTTCCGGCTAGCCATTCCTGGACTCCAGAGTCACTAGGGCGCCAGCCACCGCCGCGCGGGCGTCCGGGTACGGCTGCAAGGTGGCCAGCAGCACACCGCGCACCTGGTGCCATTCGGCGCTGAGCGTGACGTTGACCACGGGCCGCTCGTCCAGCTCGCCCATCAGCTTCCCGAGCAGTTCCAGGCAGCCGCGCGCCTCTCGGATGGCGCCCAGGGCGGCCATGAGCTGCCCCGTTCCCTCGGCCGTGTCGAGGATGCCCAGCGCCCGCGCCTGGAGGGTGCGCACCTGGGCCAGCAGCGTGTCGGCGTTGGCGACCTCTGCTGCCTCCTGCGCTTTCACCAGCGTGGCGGGCAGACACTCGTCCTTGTGGCGGTAGACGGCCATGTGGCTGATTGGCCGGCCCCGTTCCGTTACATAGCGTGACGCCACGGCGCGCACCGGCTCACCACCGACCAGCGCCCGGTCTATGGCCTCGCGCTCCGGCAGGCGGCACACAACGCAGGTTTGTGGCATCTCAGGCGGCTCCCTGTTGCGGGTGCGCCGCGGCCAGATGCCCGACGTGATGGCAGCCGCCCAGCGACTTGTAGGCACCGCAGCTGCACCGCCACTTGCCTCCCTCAACCACGACGCGGAAGTAGCGGCCCTGCTCGGCCGGCACGTCTGAGGTGGCCAGCACCAGGGGTGCGCCGGCGGCGTCTACCGTCTCGACCAGCTGGACGTTGATGGGTACCTTGCGGTAGCCCCAGCCATCGGCACGGCGGGCACGGCCCGCGGCATAGCGCCGCTGCTGCATCTCCCGCTTGACCTGAGCGTGTGTCTGTGTGTCCATCTATGCGGCCTCCCTCTCGCCGTCTGCCATCACCTTGAGCCAGCGGCCGATAGCCTCCCGGTGCGGCGCCAGCCATTTCTGCCTGTCGTCCTCCCACACCCCCAGGTACTCAGCGCCAGCCACGATCCGCAGGGCGCCGCTTGCCTGGAGCTCCAGCACGGCACCGCAGCACCGCACACCATGAAGCGCACCCAGCGCAGACTGGTTGTCCTCGATCCACGCCCAGCGCAGCAGCACCGTCCAGTACGGGGAGTCGTCAGCCAAATCGGGCCGCGGGTCGGTCGGGCACTCCCCATTCTGGAGATAGTGGGAATTTGGGGGAGGGGTCAGGGCCGCCAGCACCGCCGCTTTGTGGCTGAGCACCTCGCGCGCGACGGGTCCGGCAGCCTTCGGCCCCTTCACGATCAGTTTGTCGCCGTCTGCCGCCACGGTCAGGCCGGCGCCGCGGGCGCGCTCCAACAGCGTCACGCCGTCCACTCGTCCACCTCCTCTTCGGCCGCCGTTCCCGAAGTCTGCCGCGAAGGCTGACACTCAAAACGTTGGCAGCCTTCGTCTTTTTTGGCAGCCTTCGGCCCATCGTCGACCGCTGGAAGGGACCAGCACCAGCCCTGCGAAAAACCGACTTTGGCGGCCACTACGCCCAGGCTGCGCTTGGCGCGCCACAGCGTGCGCTCCGCTATGCCGGCATTGCGCGCTTGCGACTGCACCTCCTTAGCGGGCATGGCGCCGTTGACCAGGATGGTGCGGAGCACGTCTTCCGCTTCACTGAGGGCGGACCGCTCCTCCTCGTCGGGCGGGATAGCCAGGAGCTGTGACGCGGTGTGCGCGCTGTCACCCTCCCACACCACGCGGACGGCGCCATTGGCGGCTCCTTCCAGGTGGTAGGCCAGCGACTGCGGCGGCTCCGACAGGTTGCACTTTGCCGACGCCAGCACCCGCCGCGCGCCGTCCGGGTCGTCCGGGTCTTTCGCCACTAGCATGGCGGAGCGCGCGGCGCCGATGATGCCGATGGAGCCACCGCCTCGGTAAATGGCACTCCCACCTGCAGCCTTGTTGAAGTGCCGCACGATGACGATGGCGACCCCCAGCTCCTCTGCCAGGTCTGCGAGGGGGGCGAGCCCCTGGCGCACCTCCTGGTCCTTGTGCGAGTCGGACGTGAGGTACGCCATCAACGGGTCAATTACCACGAACCGCGCGCCGTGCTTCTTGATGGCCGCGCGTAGTACCTCCACGTCGCGCGGGATGCTCGGCAGCCTCTTCGTGGGCTGCTCGGCGTCTCCCTTGGGTTCCTCCAGCACGTAGGTGAGGGCGATGACGCGGCTGAGGTCCGCGCCGGCGGCCTCCAGCCTGGGGCGGACGGTATCCCCCAGGCCGTCCTCCATGGTCATGATGATGGAAGTGACCGGGCCATCAGTGTCGCTGGCGCTGCCGTCCGGCATTGGGCTGCCGGTGCTGAGCCGCGCCACCACGTCCATGGTCAGCGACGACTTGCCGTTGCCTGGGTCGCCGTCGATGATGGACAACTTGCCGAACGGGAACCGCTTGTCCCACGCCCACGTCACGGACTCCGCCACCACGTCCGAGAGGCAGACCAAAACCCCCGAAGGCTGCCAACTTTGCCGAAGGCTGCCAACGTTTTGAGTGTCAGCCTTCGCGGCAGACTTGGCAGAGATGGTCGGGCTAGGTGCCAGCGGAGCGCCGTAGCCCTGCGCCGCCAGCGCCCTGGTCGCCGCGCGCCAGTCGCCGTTGTGGTCCAGCAGCGCGAACAATGCGAACGGGGTGTATGCCTTGCCGGGCTCGAGCGGCGGGGCGCTGGACGTGAAGCAGTAGAACAGCCCGGTATCCTGGTAGTTCAGCGTGGCCGAGTGCGTGCCGCCGCGCTTGCCCGGCCGCAGCCAGTACGACTCCGCGCCGCGCGCGTAGCGCAGTTTCCAGCCGAGGCGCTCAATGAGGGCGCGAACGTCGCCGCGCCGGTTGAAGTCATCACCCGGTCGGCTGCCGTCGCCCCGGATGATGTGCGCGGGCTCGGCCGCGGCATCCACCTCGGGCAGTGGTGGTACTTCGTCCGGGTCCAGGAAGCGGCCCGCACCATGTACCACGCGCCGCGGCGCGCCCGGCGGGCACGACGGCGTGTAGAAGAGGCGCGAGGCGTCCTTACAGGCGTCGTCTACCGTCGGGCACAGCGCCGCCCGGCTCCGGTGCCAGAATGACTCCCATTCCGCAGCGTCCACCGGGCGGGCCAGCGGGATCACGACGCGGTACGACGGATTGGCGTCCGAATTACTGAACGTCGTGTGGACGATGTGCTCATAGCCCTCCAGGAGTTGCCAGGCGGGCTCCCCGTGGTCAACATCGAAGACGAGTGCACCAACGTGGGTGACGTTCTCCTTGCCGCGGGTTGTGCCGACCCGGTACGCCGCGGGGGCCCACGCGCTGCCATCTTTCTCGGTGCGCTCCCGGTGCGAGGAGAGCGAGCGCACCAGCGCGTCCCACGTCGTGCGCTTGGGCTTGGGCAGCGTGTCGAGTGCGTTCTCGAACGTCACCACGTCGAGCGTCAGCGGGGGCGGCGGGAGAGCCGCCCCTGGCCAGGTAGGTGCCAACGTCTGCATCACGCTGACACCCTGCGCCACGCCTTGAGCTCCGCCGCCAGCGCGCGAAAGTGCCGGCGGCAGATTTCGTCAGTCGGATACATGCTGGCGGCGTCCTCTGCGGTGTCGACCACCACGCCCCACCGCACCCGGCCGCTGCCGTAAATGAGAGCCTGGGCCACGATGTGGCGTGACTTACGGCCCATCAGCGCCACCTCCGCTCTTTGAACCTGAAGCCCAGCTCCCGCTCCCAGATCCTGGGTACCCACCTCTGCCCCCGATCCTCCAGCCACCGCTCGCCGCGCAATGGTGGGGTGTGCAGCAACGATGGGTCGCTGGTGTGTCCGCCTCGGTTCGTGCCATACTTCATCTGTTCTTCCTTTCATAGGCGCATGAGCGGGTAGCCTTGGCCGGTGCCCGCTTTTTGCGTTATTGCGACTGCGTGCTCTCTTGGGCCGCGCGGCCCGGTGTCGTATCGGGGAGAGGGCGGAGAAGCCGGCGCATGATTGCCCGGTAGGCGGCCAATCGCGCCGCGGGATGGAGCGTCCTAACGCCGGCCACTACTTGGCTCCAGTGGCCGGCGGTTGACGCCCGCCAGCGCGCGAGTGCTGAGGTCCGCGAGCCAGTGTTCGAATGCGACACGAGGCACGCGCACACGACGACCAATCCGTACCGCCGGGATCGTGCCGTCTGAGCAAAGTTGATATGTCCGTACCACCGAGGCAGATAGATGTCTCGCCACCTCAGGCACGGTCATCAGTGGGCCGCTATCTTTCATGTGGCCGTTTACCCGCTCCCTTCTACACGTCATCATAGCCGAGTTAGCGTGCATATACAGGCGCTTACGCTGGTTAGTTATCATGTAACGGTAACTACATGGCAGAGCCTCTGACCGATCGGCGCAGCGTGAAGTGGGCGGCGGCCCGCCGTGCGTGGGTGCGCGGCGCCGCTCGCGCGGATACTGAGTGGGTGACCTTGGCCGTTACCGACGCCCAGGAGTACATGCCCAACGAGGGCACGCTACACACCCTCCTCTTTGACCTGGCGCACTTGCGTAGACCGAAGGAGGCCGCTGCATTCGTAGGTCGCTACGGCCTGCTGCTCCACAGCGCCGCCAGGTTCAATGCCAGGAAGGACTCCGAAGTACGCGAGCGGTTCTCCGACTGGCTAGACACCGCACACGCGCTCACGCTGGCGCTACGCACCTATCGCCTGCTGCGGCAGGCTGTTACGGGCGATAGCGAGGCGCTCGGGCATCTCCGCGCGGAGCGGCCCTCCCTTGCGATGCGATACACCCCAGGCGAAGAGGATGATCTCGATGACGCAACGCTTCTCCGCTACGCCTCGCAGGACCTGGCCGAGCGGGTCACTTTGGGCCTTGAGCTCGCTCCGATAAGCCTTGTGAGTGGGGCCGACCCCCATATGAAAGGCAGCGCCCTACGGGACGCTCCCGGTGCGTTTGCCTTCCTTTGCGAGTGCTGGACGCCGAGGCAGTACGCCTATTGGCGTTTGTCCCATGTGATCGCGCATCACGAGACACTGCGCGACTGTGCCGATTGCGGGCGCCCGTTTGGGGTCACCGACGCCCGGCAACGGTACTGCTCCACAACCTGCGCCAACCGCGTTCGCCACCAAAGATGGGTGGCGAAGCGCCCGAACACCACTACCCCCTAGGGCCGCTACACCGGCACCAAGCTGTCGAGCTCCGTCCAGACGAACAGGACGCTATTGTGTGTACTACGTGTGCATGTTGTAGGAGAGCGCGTAGCCGCCGAAGTGCTCGAAGCCGGGGACGCCGTATAGCTTGCCCTTCCAGGTGAACAGCTTGAACTGCGCGTCGGCGTAGTTTTCTTTCTTCACCACGCTGCTGGTCTTGACGAAATCTTCCAGCGGGCGCCAGGTGCCCTTGCCCGCCAGCGGGATCAGGCGCTGCGGGTTCTGCGTCACCAGGTGCGGCGGCACGCCCGCCGTGATCGCGCTGAGCACCTTGTCGGCATTGGCCGCGCCGGTGGTCAGCTCCACGGTAACGCCGGGGTTCTCCTGCTGGAACAGAGCAAGCGCCTGCTCCTGCGCCGCGCGCTGCGTCTGGCCGCCCCAGTTGCTGAACATCGCCAGCGTAGCCGGCGGCAGCGTCTTGCGCGCCCCGGCGGGCTCAGTTGTCCGGTTGGCGCCGCTCGTCGATGCCCCGCTGCCGCTGCACGCCGCTAGTACGCCGCCCGTCCCGGCCACCGCCAGGGCGCCCATGATCCGCCGCCTTGTCCACTGCACGTCGTTCATTCGGTTCCAGCTCCTCTCGCTGTTCGGCGTCCTGAGCAACGCTGCTAGCCGGGCGTCTTGCCCTTCCAGGTGTTGTAGACCTCCAGCATCAGCGCGTCGTAGCCGGGCTTGGCGCGCGTGATGACCTCGCGCGGCCGGCCCTCGTTGCGGTTGATGGGGTCACGCACTTCCTTCTTGTAGTACTCGTCGAAGCGGCTCCAGTCGATCAGCAGGTGGTCCGGGCTCTCCTGGCTGCGCTTAGGGTCGATCGCCCCCTGCGTCAGCTTCTCCAGCTGCGCGCGCGGCATCAGGGTCTCGTGGCGCTTGTACCAGGCGTCCACCGCGCCCTTGGTGGTGGGCGGCGTGCCGGTCAGCTGAACGTACTGCTTCTGCACGTCGGGCGACGTCACGTGCTTGAGGAACGCCCAACCGGCGTCGCGATTCTTGGACTCGCGCGCCAGTTCCCAGAAGTCGTTGTAGTTGACGTTCTTGTTGCTCGCCTTGGCCGGCAGCGCCGCCGCGCCCCAGGTGAAGTCCTTGATAGTGGAGAAGCCCCACAGGTTGTAGCCGCCCTGCACCAGCATGGCGATGCGCCCCTTGGTGAAGTCGCCCACGTTGGGGTCCTTCCCCGTCTGCGGGGTCACGTGATCGCGCCAGGCGATGTCCTGCAGGAACTCGTGCCCTGACACCGAGGCCGGGGTGTCCAGCAGCGACGACTGCGCGATGCCGTCGGTGTAGTGCTCCGGCCGGAACGCGTCACCCCCAAAGCTCCACACCACCTGTGTCGGCAGCTGCGGCGCGTACGTCAGGCCGTACACCGCCTCCGACGTGCCGGCGTTCTTCGTCAGTCGCTTCGCCGCGTCCATCAGCGCGTCGTAGGTCCAGCTCTTGTCTTCCCAGTCCACCGGCGGCAGCTTTACGGCCGCGTTGTCGAACAGGTTCTTGTTGTAGAAGAGCAGCGTGCCAAACGTGGTCGCCTGCGGGAGGCCGTACTGCTTGCCTTTGACCTTGAACTTGTCGGACAGGCCCGGCAGGAACGCCTCCATGTCGAACTTATCGCGCGTGATGAGCGGCGTGAGGTCGGCCACCATATTGCGCGCCCAGTAGGCCATGTAGTTCATGCCAAAGCCCCACACATCGGGCGGACTGCCGCCCGTCCACATCGTGATCAGCTTCTCGTTGTAGGGGCCGGTCCCACCGGTGACCACCTCGTGGACGATCTCCACCTCAGGCGCCACCTGCTTGAAGGTGGGGATGAGAATGTCGCGCTGGCCGCTCAGCTCCACCTCGTTGCCACGCGCCAGCAGCACCACCCGTCCTGCCAGCTTCGACGGTCCAGGGGCGGCGCCACCGCCATTCGGCGTGCCGCCGGCGCCACAGGCTGCCAGCGCCACTGCGCCGCTCGCGCCTGCCATGACGGCGCCCAGCTTTCGGCGCGAGGTGCCGCGCTGCTTCGTCGTCGCGAGCCACCCTGGCTGCACCGCCATTTCACGCATCTATCTCTCCTGGTATCGTATGCGGATCGGACTGACAAGCGCCCTCCGCCAGTCTGCAGTGAACGTTGATTAGCTACGAGTGATAGTACATCAGTCCCGCCCTGGTGGGAGTGCACCGCGCACGCCGTTTGTCCAGCTGGCGCGCGACCTGCTGCCGGAGCTGCGTCCCTCCGAGCGTCGCGTCGTTGCACACCTCAGCGCGGTCGATCCGTCCGCACCTGATTCAACCGCTAGCGCGGTGGCGCAGGCGCTCGGCGTCAGCCAGGCCACCGTGGTCAACGCCGTGCAGCGCCTGGGCTACCGCGGCTTCGCCGATTGCCGGCGCGCCCTCATCGCCGAGCGCGCCCTGGAGCACGCGCGCGGCGCCGCCAGTCTGCCGCCCCCGCGACCATCGGGCGACCCGCTGCTGGCGCTCGCCCGGCGCGTGTTCGACGAAGACATCGAGCTGCTGAAGGAGACCGCCACGCTGACGCTGCTGGGCGACGGGTTCCGCAGCGCGGTCACGCTGCTGGAGGGCGCGCCCCAGGTGGTCTGCATTGGTGCGGAGCTCTCCGGCGTCATGGCCCGGCTCGCCGCCGGCACCTTCAAGCAGTACGGCATCCGCGCCACGGCGGAAGACCACACCACCGAGCAGCTTGCCCTGGTGGACGTTGCCGATCCCGCCACCGCGCTGCTGGCCATCTCCTACCGCGGGATCAACCGCCAGCTCACCGCCGTCGCCGAGCGCGCCCGCGAGCGCGGCATGCCCGTGATCGCGCTCACCAACAGCCCCACCGCCCGGCTCGCACGCGCGGCGAACGTCGTGCTGCTCACCGCCGGCCCGGTCTTGCCCGACGAGTTGCACCCCAACCAGACCGGCGCCAGGGGCGCCCAACACACCATGGTCCGTGCCCTTGCGGAGGCCATCGCCGCGCTCCGCAGTGAGGCTCCGGCGTCAGTGCCGGAGCTGGCACAGGCGCACGCGACTCCTGGTATCACCACTCCGCATACTCAGTAGCCACACAGAGCACCACCAGCAGCCACTCCGCACACAGCACCACACGGAAAAGAGGGACACCACCATGCTCAGACACACTCGGCGCCGCGTCATAGGCGCGGGCACCGCCAGCAGCGCCGCTTCATTTCTGGCGGCGTGCGGCGTTGGCGGTACGCGTGACGCGGCTCCTGCCGGCGGCCAGGCCGGAGCGGCGCAGGGCAAGGTCATCTGGGGGCACCGCAGCCAGCCGGCGTACGACCAGCTGGCACAGGAGGCCCTACCGCTCTTCAAGCAGAAGAACCCCAAGATCGACGTCGAATACCAGCCCGTCACCGGCACGTGGAACGAGAAGTTCACCGCCTCCTGGGCGGCGGACAGCGGGCCAGACGTGTTCGAGGGTTGGGACCAGTGGTTCTGGCAGTTCGGCGCCAAGGGCATCCTGGTCAACATGAACGACCAGCTGCGGGACATCAAGAAGGCGGACTTGGACGACTTTGCCCCCTGGCAGTGGGACGGCTTCCAGATCCCTAACACCAAATTCCGCTACGCAATGCCCAAGTACATCAATATGGGCGTGGTCTACGTCAATAAGACCGTTTTCCAGAAGGCCGGGCAGCAGCTCCCCGCCGCCACCTGGAACCACGATGACTACGCCGACGTGCTCAAGAAGCTGACTCGCCCCGCGGATAACGTGATGGGCGGCTTCATCCCGTATGCCTCATTCACGCGCTACCAGCCGCATCTGCGCGCCTACGGCGGCTCGATGGTGGATACCAAGGACAACACCAAGGCCGCCTTCCACCAGCCCCAGGCGATGCAGGCGTTCGACTGGATCTGGAACCGCATGTTCCAGGACAACACTCTCGTGCAGCGCAAGCAGGAGCAGGAGCGCGGCTTCTCGGGCGCGATCGACGGCTTGGCCCAGGGCAAGCTCGGCATGATCGAAGAAGGCATGAGCGTGCTGCTCGACGTTGCCCAGAGGGTGCAGACCGACTGGGACATCGTGCCCATGCCGCGTGGCCCCGCCCGCCGTGCGTCTTGGGGCACCACCGACGGCTGGGGCATGTGGAAGGGGTCTAAGACTAAGGATGCCTCCTGGGAGCTGGTGAAGTTCCTCACCAGCCCGGACTACCTCAAGATGCACTCCCGCGTCACGCTGCAGATCCCGCCACGCCAATCGCTGCTGGAGGACTGGATGACGGTGGTGCGCCAGCGGTACCCAGTGCTGGAGAAGGTGAACCTGGGCGTGGTGAAGGAGGCGCTGACCAGCACCCAGCCGTACGTCACCGTGAACCAGCAGTTCCTCTGCTACCAGGAGATGATCGCGGCCTTCCAGCCCATCCTGGATCAGGTCTTCCGCGAGGGCACCCAGAAGACCCCCTTCCTGCGCGAGAACCGCGAGCAAGTAGAGCGCGCCGCTTCCAGCTGCGGCGCGACCTTCTCCTGAGCTCCATCTGCGTGTGGCGCCGACCGCTTGCGTCAAGGGGCAAGCGGTCGGCGCCACACGCGGTACCATCCCCTTCGTGACATCCTCCCGTAACGCACCGGGCGCCGAAGCCCAGATCGCGGTCCTGATCCCCAAGAGCACCTGGGAGCAGGTCATCCCGCCGGACGCTGCCGAGCGCCTCTCGCGCCTCGGCGCCGTGGCGCACGCTGACCCGGCCAGCCCGGAGCAAGTGCGCGACGTGCTCTCGCAGGCCGACGTCGCGCTCACCGGGTGGAAGAGCGCCAAGGTCACCGCCGACCTGCTGGAGGCCGCCCCCCACCTCAAGCTCATCGCCCACACCGCCGGCAGCGTCAAGGGCCCCATCGACCCTTCTGCGTGGGAGCGGGGCATTACCGTCACGCACGCGGCTGCCATGATCGCGGACGCGGTGGCCGAGATGACTCTGCTCCTGGAGCTGCTCTGCCTGCGCCGCGTGCACGAGCTTGACCGTGGCATGCGTGCGGGCAAGCCCTGGTCTGAGCTGCGCGAGCGGCCGGGCGAACTGCTGGCCGGCAAGACGGTCGGCCTGGTGGGCCTGGGTTACGTCGCGCGCAAGCACCTGGCCCTGCTGCGCCCGTTCCACCCGCAGGTGCTGGTCTTCGACCCATACCTGGACGACGCAGTCGCCCGCGAGCAGGGCGTGCGCAAGGTGGACCTGGAAACGCTCTTCCGCGAAAGCCGCGTCATCTCCAACCACGCCCCCATCACGCCGGAGACCAAGGGCCTGATTGGCGCCCAGCAGCTCAAGCTGATCCAGCCCGGCGCTGTCTTCGTCAACACCGCCCGCGCGTACACCGTCGACTACACTGCCCTGCTGCCCGAGCTGCAGACCGGCCGCTTCTACGCTGCCCTGGACGTCTTCGAGAAAGAGCCGCTAGATCCCGGCTCGCCCTTCCTCACGCTGCCCAACGTGGTGGTCACCCCCCACGAAGCCGGCCACTCGGTGGACAGCCACCTGGCACAGGGTCGTGCCATGGTGGAAGAGATCGAGCGGTTCCTGCGCGGTGAGCCGCTCCAGTACCAGGTCACCAAAGAGCAGCTCGCCATCATGGCGTAGCCGCGCGGCTGCCAGGCAAGTGGCCGGTTAGGCCGGTTCCTTGCGCTCCGGCAGTGGCGTCAAATGGGAAGGCGCCCAGCGTCCATCCGCCACGCTGTGTGCCCTGTCCCTGGTGGTGCGGTCATCATCCGGCGGCTGCGCGCGCGGGCTGAGCTCAGTCACCCTGGCAGGCCCGACGGCTGCCGGCTGCCCCAACGAATACATGAACCAGACCGTATCGTCCAACACGTGATAGGCATCATCCGTGCGGATGATCGCCCGGCCAGTGCTCGCGTGCAGCTTGAGCAGCTCGCGGGCCGAAGTGACCTCGACACGCGTCAGCCCGGCGCCCGGCTGAAACCCTACGGACGTGGCCGAGAGCGCCAGCCGCTCCAGCGTGGGCTCACGCCGTCGCGATGCTGTGTCCCCGGAGCCTGACAAGCGCCCCCGACGCGCCAAGGACGACAGTCCCCCAGCCGCCAGTAAAGCGGCCAGGGCGCCCCAGCCAGCCACCCGCCGCACATCCGCCAAGGGCCACCCCTGAATCGTCGCGGGCGAGCGCGTCGTGGCCGCGACACGTTGGTCCTGAGTTGCCGGAGGATGCTCTTCGATCTCGACATACCCCGCCATAAACCCGATCACGTGGCGCGTGCCGGCCAGCGTCCCCTTCACCATCTGCGCCGTGACAGGCTGCGCTGCCTGTCCTGCCTGTCCTGCCTGTCCTGCCTGCCCTGCCTGCCCTGCCTGTGCTGCTCCTGTTCCAGGCGCCTGCTGCGCCGTCTGAGCCGCTCCCACTGTTGCGCCGCTCCCGCCATCGAGCGGAGTCGCCTCCCATTCGATCGCAGCGTCCAGCCAGAGCTCGCCCGCGCCGGGGACCAGCCCCGCCTCCTCGAACGCCGCGGCAAGCTCTATCGCCAGCGCCCGCACGTCCACGTCTACACGTGCGGCTCCCGCCACTTGCCGGCCCTCTGCGCGGATGACGTGCGGCGCTACCAGCGAGAGCGGGCGCTGCCATAGGCGCTGTCCCACCAGGAGCGCCTGGACCTTCAGTGTGCCCGTCACCGCCACCGGCCGGTCGAACTCGATCGCGTATGGGAACTCCAGCGTCAGGCCCTCCAGCAGGCGGGTGATCAGCGCCCGCCGGTACACCGGCGGCTCCGCCTGCATCTGCCAGCGTGGCAGGTCGCTCGGCTGCACCATCGGGGACGGATAGACCGCTCCTGGCGTCACGGCCGCCCTGTAGTCCATGTCTACTTGCTGCCGGTAGGCCAGCGTTGTGCTCTGCGCCACCACGACTTCTGGCTGTAGACGCAGCCACACCCAGGTGGCAGCAAGCACCAGCGCAGCAACCGCCGCGACTGCGGCCAGCGCACGCAGCGCACGTCGCGGCGGCCGCGCTCTCACCTCCATAGAATGGCTCTAGCATAGCTCCAGTCAAGCGGACACGCGCAGCCAGGCGCGCAGGAGCCATACACGTACCGCACGTCGCACGTCTCGATCCACGGCGGCCACGAGCAGGACCACCGTGCCCGGGACCAGCCCCACCGCGGCAGCAGCCAGCAGCGGACTGACCCGTCCCAACGACACAAGCAAGTCAAGCGGCAGCACCGGCAGATAGAAGGCGCGCCGCACCGCCAGCGCGTGGCGGCCCGGCGGCAAGTGCCCGGAGATGCTCAGGCGGTGCTCCGCAGCGCTCCGCGGCGCCACGATCATCCTGTCCGGCTCCGCCGTCACTCCCTCGCTCGCCACGGTCACCACCACCGCCACCGGTACGGGGAAAGGATTGTCGAGCCGCAGCGTCTCGCTGCGCACCGTTCCCGCCAGTACTTCGCCCTCGATCAGGGCGCTGCGGCTCGATTGCACCACGGTGAAGTGCCCGTCAATCGGGACGGTGGTGACCACGCTCTGCAGCGTCACCACCGTCCAGGTCGTGAGCGCCAGGCCGCCATACAGCAGCGCGTGCTCGCCGCCGGCTGCCTTAGGGCGCTTCCGCCGCAGCGTGCGGGTGGAACGCCCTCCAAACAGCAGCGCGGCCACCGAGCCGAGCCCGGCTATGGCCGCCACTGCGGGATGGCGCAGGAACGCCAGAGAGGTGGTCAGCCGGGCAAACCCCGGCAGGCGTACCGGCCCCCCGCCCCACTGAGGCACCACGCCTACTATGTCCTCTGGAGCGATGCGCGCACTATCGGACGCCTCGTTCGCATCGCCTTTAGTGACGTACCCGCTCGCCGCGTCTCCCCCCACGATGCGGTGCACGATCCAACGCCGGCCATCGGAGCGGAACACCACCACGGCGCCGTCGTCGATCTCGCCCACCACCGGCGCAAGCAGCGGGGCGGCCTCTACCGGTACGATCAGCGCTAGGTCCCCCGCCCGCATGCCGGGCTCCATCGAGCCAGACGGGATCGCCCCCAGCAGCACCGGGCGCTGCAGCACCCCACCCGCGATCATCGCCAGCGCGCCAAGCGCCCCGAGCGCCATCAGCGTGTTGAGCACCCAGCGTGCCGGTCGTAGCCACCACTCCCACGCTGCCGCGCAGCCCGCCCACCAGTCCTTCCACTCCCCCAGCGCCTGACGGACGCTCTCTAGGCCAATCGCGTCCATCATCCGTGCGCCTGGCTCCGCGGCCCTAGCGCGCAGACACCGTCATCTGCAGCGCGCGCTGTGTCCCTGCCGTGCTGTTCCCCTGCCAGCGGAAGTCCAGCTCCAGCCGCCCGCCTGCCGGCACCGTCACGGCGCCCGCGCCGGACCCAACCAACGTACGGCTATTCTGATCTCTCACCCACACCAGGTCCGGACTGCCGCCCGTCACATTGGTAGTCACGTCCACCGCGCGCCCGGCGTTGTTGGTGACCCACACCAGTCGCTTAAACGTGTACGTCGCTCCCGCCTGCACGCCGAAGGTGGTCCCGCCGGTGGCGCCCTTGCGGAAGTCCAGGAGCAGCTGCGTGCCGCCCGACTGAAAGTAGGCGATCCCCGTCTTGTTTGCGTCGCAGCTGTCCTCGCACGGCCCGACCGCCAGCAGCGCAGTGTCGCTGCGCACCACCGTCAGCGCGCCCGTCGATCGCGCGCTCGCGCCCGAGAACGCATCAACCCACGTCACCGTGCCAGCAACCAGCAGCGCCAGCACCACCAGCGCCACCAACCGTCTCACCGCTCCAGCCCTTCTCGGCGCCGCATCCGTGTAGATGTAACCGCGCGAGGCATCAGGTGACGTCCAGGATGCTGGTGAAGCCGATTCCGGAGACCTCCACCCCCTGGGTCCCGGACGTGGACACCGTATAGGAGATGGTGTACGTGCTCCTCGTCCGGTTTGGCGGCGTGGTCACGCCGAGCGTAGCGGTGGCCTGGCCGTTGGCTGGCACTGTCAAGCTGAACGGGCTACCAGGACTGAAAGACGGAGGCCGCTGCGCGCTGGGGCTGTACGAGTACGAGATCGACAGCGTGACAGCGTGCGCCAGGCCGTTGTAGCACGTCACCGGCATGGTGTCGCTGTCGCGCTGGCTGAGCGTCACGTCGGCCGCACTGCAGTAGACGTAGGGCCGCTCGCCCGCCGCCGGTTGGGCGGCGACAACGCGGAACGCGCCATTGCCGCTCGTGCGCACCGTCGCGGTGGTGTACGCCCACACCGCCGAGACCGCCGGCAGCGCCAGCGCCAGCAGGAGCAGCGTGAGCACTGGCCGGCGCATACCTAAGTATTGCGCTATGCGGCCGAGACCGTCAGCGCGAAGGTGTTGGCGCCCGCGCTCACCGACGTAGAGGTGGCGGCCTTGAAGCTGACGCACACCTTGCCACCCGCCGTCGCGTTCAGCGTCGTCACCGGCGCGGCGTAGTTCGGCGTACCGCACGTGCTATTGGTGCTGTTGAAAGCGGTCACGCTGTAGGTCAGCGTCACGCCCGCCGGCAGACTCGCGGCTGCCAGGCTGATGTCCTTGGCCGTGGCGTTGTTGTTCACCACGCGGATCACGTTGTCGTAGGTGTAGGTCGCGTCCCCCTGCACACCCTTGCTCGCCGTGCCATTGCTGCCCAAGTTCAGGGTTACCTTGCCCACCGCGTCACGCGAGAGCATGCCCGCCGGGTTGTCCGCGCCGCCGTGCGGCTCGATGGCGAGCAGCTGGTCGGTGGTGGTGACGTTCAGCGACCCGGCCGAGTTCACAGTTGCGGTGGTGAACGCGTACACGTTGACAGCGTAGGCCAGTGAGGTCAGCATCAGCCCAACGCCGGCGATCCGAAGCTTCATCTTGTGGTGTCCTCTTGTCCGTTGCCCGCCCTCGTGAGCGGACAATCTGTTGACAACACAACACTACGAAGTACCCGTGCGCCCCCGACACCGTTAGCCTGTTGGGGGGGTTAAAGTCAAGTTACGGTGTTAACTGGGTCAAAACGGCGATAAGAACACCACGTCCCCAGCGCCACAGGCCGCGCTATGGGCTCTGTTGTGAAGCATCGCCGTGACGTTCCGTATGATGCGCCTGTGACAACCGCACCACAGACACCGCAGACGCCACTCACTGGCTCCACGACGAGCCCGTCGACCATGCCAACACCCGCCGATGTACCCGCTGAGCACTGGCTGCGCCAGCCCGGCGCCATCGCCGGCTTCGCGCCGTCAGAAGGCTTCTACTGCACGTCGCTGCGCGTGCCGGCGCCGGGGGTGCCGGGGCTGGAAGGTACCGGCGGCTGGTGGCCGTCACTGGCAGAGCCGCCGTCCATGGAACGGCTGCACGCCCGACCGGTGTTCTGTGGCAACCCGCTGCTCTTCCCCTTTCCAATGGGAATCAGCGACAGCACGCTGCGCTACCGTGGACGCGACTACCCGCTGCGGCCCACGCGCGAGCGGCGCGTGGTGCACGGCGTGGTGCGCGACCATCCGTGGACGGTGGAGCGCACCTGGACCGACGGCGATGGTGACCACCTCCACGCTTCTATCACTAATGCCGGCAACGAGACAATGTTGGGGCAATATCCCTTCCCCTTCCGCTTCACCGCCACTCAGACGCTGCGCGGCGCAACGCTGACCATGGAAGTGGAGGCCGAGAACCTGCACGACGCGCCGATCCCGGTGGCGATGGGAATCCACCCCTACGTGCCGTTCCCGATGGTGGCCGGCGGTAGCTGGGAGGACTGTGCGGTGTGGTCGGACGTGACGCACCAGGTGGAAACCGCGGGCGAGAACGAGGGCCAGCTTACCCCCGTGGCCGGCATCGCCGACCTGCGTCAGTCTCCGCGCGTGGTGGACCTGCTGGCGGCCGTGGCGCATCGCCTGCCTAACGGCGGCATGATGTACAACTACGCCAACCCGCCGGGTGACGACCGCGGCGTGCGCTGGTCGATCACCGACACGCGACACAACCTCTCGCTAAAGGTGGAGACCAGCAGCGACTTCCGCTCAGTGGTGCTCTGGGCGCCGCGCGAGCCCACCGTGTGCGTCTCACCCGTCATCTGCACCATCGTGCCCAACGGGTTCAACCTCGCCGCCGCCGGCCAGGACACCGGTATGGTGGATCTCGAGCCCGGCCAGACCTGGCGCACTTGGTGCCGCATCACCGCTGTGGCAGGCGCGGCGGGCGCAGCCTTATGCCTAGGGCCAGTACCGCCGCCGCCAGCGCGGCCCCGGCAGATAGGTAGAACGGCAGGTCAAGGCTCGTCGCGCTGGCCTGCCCCATCACAATAGGGCCGAGCGCGTAGGTGGCCATGCTGGTGCTGGCCAGCAGCGCATAGCCGCCCGCACCACGGGGCGCCACCTGGCTGAGCCAGGCGAACACCGCCGGTGTCGTTGCACCGCCCGCCAGCCCGGCCAGCGCCCACAGCGCGATCAGCACCGGCACGCTGGGCGCGAACGGCACCAGCGCGACGCAGACCGCCGCCACCGCCAGCGTCATCGCCAGCACCCGCCCCGGCGCCACCCCCCGGCTGATGCGTCCCACCACGACCGCCGCCACGATCGTCCCCGCCGTCGCCAGCGTGGTGGTGACGCCCGTCGCGGCCGCGAGCGTAGAGGGGTCCTGAATGCGTGCGCTGAGCACCACCGGCACCAGGGGTCGCAGCCCGATAATCGCGGTGTCCCCCAGCATGAGCAGCGCCATGAGCCAGCGCTGCTCCGGCCGGCGCCACGCGGCGCCCATGCTCTCGCCCTCGCTGCGCTGGCCGGCGCGGCCCGTGTCCGCCGGCACCAGCGCCGCCGCCAGCGCCGCCGCCACCAGCGAGATCCCCGCGGTAAAGAAGAACGTCATCTGCACGCCGGCCTGGCTGGCGATCAGCCCGCCCACCAGCGGTCCGAGCGTGTTGCCCACCTGCGACGCGGCCTGCAGGTCCCCCACTGCCCGCCCCATGGCGCCAGGGCCGGCGCGCGCCGCTACCAGTGCCACGTAGTGCGGGTAGTTCCCGCTCAGCCCACCTAGCGCCACCGCCGCGCCTCCCAGCTGCAGGGGCGTGCGCGCCAGTCCGTACAGCGACCACCCTAGCGCTGTCCCCAGGTGCGCACGCAGCACCTGCTGCCGGTACCCGTAGCGCCCGCCCACCCAGCTCCAGGCCGGCGCCAATGTGGCGTTGAGCATGCCGCTCACGCCAACCAGGAAGCCCGCCTGCCGCGCCACCTGCCCCAGGTCCGCCACGCCCAGCTCCTGGATGCGCAGCGGCAGGAACGGCGCGCACACGTTCCAGGCGAACGACCCCAGCCCAAACCCCAGCAACAGCGGCCACAGCCCGCCGCGACCGCCTGGCACCGACCAAGCGTACCAACGCGACCGCGCCGTGCAGGCGACGCAGCCCACACGCACCTCGCAGCGCACCTTGCGCGCGCTACCCTCTTACTGACCTACCAACCACAACAGCAGGAGACACCTCGGTGACCGACCAACCTACCCCCCAGCTCCCGGAGACGCATAAAGACCTCGTTGGCCAGGAGAAGCGGGCCTTCGCCGCGCTGGGACTCGTGCTCAAGAGCGGCGAGCCCCAGGTCACGCCCATGTGGTTTGACTTCGACGGCACGCACTTCATCTTCAACACCGCACGCGGCCGGGTAAAGGACCGCATCATGCGCCGCCGTCCGGTGGTCGCGTTCTCGGTGCAGGACCCGCAGAACCCCTACCGGTACATCCAGGTCCGCGGCCGTGTCGTGGACGAGACCGAAGAGGGCGCCTACGACCAGATCTGCGATCTGGCCCAGAAGTACCAGGGCCAGCGCGACTACCCCAAGAACCCTGGCGAGCAGCGCGTCACCTACCGCATCGCCCCTGAGCGCTACACCACGATGGGCTAACCCCAAGCCGTGCTGCCGGCGGTGCTTGCCTGCTTGCCTTGGGTACAGTGCGAGTGTGCAGCGCTGGCTTGGACGCACTGCGCTGGCGCTGGCGCTGGCGGTCCCGTTCTTCTGGCAGCTGGACCGGGAGGAGTTCCACGGGGACGAGTCCCACTGGACCAGCTCCGGGCAGCAGGCATTCCACCTCGTCGCGTCGCTGCGGCTGGACGATCCGCAGTGGCGCGACGAGTTTTATTTCTACTCGCAGCCGCAGGTAGGCAAGCTCACCATCGGCGCCGCGCTGGCGCTGGTGGGCATCTCTGGCCCAACCGCTGTCTACGACTACGACTGGCAGCGGCTGCTCCACGAGAACCGTGCCGCCGGGCGAGTCCCTTCGGCTGAGGCGCTGCAGGCGGCGCGTGTGCCTGGCGCACTGGCTGGCTGGCTGGGATGCCTGCTGGTGTGGGCGCTGGCGGCTTTCACCCCTTTCCCCGCCGCCCACCGCGTGGGCACCCGGCCCTCTCCCACAAGGGGAGAGGGGGAACACGACTCGGCGGCGCAGAGCTTCCTTGCTGCAACTGGCCCATTGGCGGCGGCGCTGCTGGCATCGCACCCGCTGTGGCTGGCGAATGCGCGCAGGGCGGGTCTGGACACCATGGCGCTGAGCCTGGGGCTGGCGAGCGCCCTAGCCGTGCATCAAGGCTGCAGGGCAACCGGGCGGAGGCGTGCCGCGGGGTGGTGGGTGGTGGCCGGCGTGCTGGTTGGCTTGTCGGCTGGAACCAAGTACGTCGGGCTGCTGGCGGCGCTGTTGGGACCGCTCGCTGCCCTTGCCCACCTCGCCACGCGCCGCCGCTGGCTGCACCTGATGCTATGCGCAGGCCTGATGGCGCCGGCGGCAGGGGCCGTGTTCTACGTCACGAACCCCGCGCTCTACTCCGACCCGCTGACGCAGCTGCGTGTAAGCGTGGGGTTCCTGGCGGACCAGGCGGAGAGCATGCGGCAGACCTTGCCGTCGTTCCAGTCGCCGCTGTGGGTGGCGGTGGAGATCGTGGACCGCACTATCTGGCCGCTTGGTTTTCCGCACGTGGTTGACCGGTCGCTGCCGGAGCCGCTCTCGCCTGGCAGCTATGGCACGCCCATCGTCGCGCTGGGAGCGGCTATCGCGCTGCTGGCGCTCGCCCGGCGGCGGGCATTCGCTGCGCTGCCTGCCGGCGCGCTGGCGCTCGCCACCGGCTGGACCGGGCTCGTATTCGTGCTGCTGGCGCTGAGTGTGCCCACCTGGTGGGAGCGCTGGCACGTGCCGCTCGTGCCGCCGCTGGTGCTCCTGGCAGGGATGGGGTTAGGCGTGCTGGCCGCGCCACGGGCGCTGCCGTGGCTCCTGGCAGCGGCGCAGTACGCTTCGGCGCTCGCGATGCTGCCGTCGTACCTTGGCCGTGGGTTTACGCAAATGGCGACAACGCCAGTCGGCACGATTGCACACATGGCTGTCCTCGCATGGGCGCTGCTGGCGCTGGTATCACTCTGCGTCCGTCTGCTGCGGCAGCGGCGAGGCAAGGAACGAGGAGACGGAAGCTAGTGGCTGCAAATAAGAGAGACGACCGGCCCCTGCGCGTGGGGATCATCGGCACGGGCGGAATCGCCAACGCGCACATCGCCGGCTACCAGAAGACCGAAGGCGTGGAGCTTTTTGCCGCGTGCGACGTGATCAAGGAGCGCGCCGAAGCAGTGCAGGAGAAGTACGGCTTTACGCACTCGTTCACCGACTACGAGCAGATGCTCAAGCTGCCCGAGCTCGACGTGGTGAGCATCTGCACACCGCCGTTTGCGCACAAAGACCCCACAATCGCGGCGCTGGAGGCGGGCAAGCACGTGCTGTGCGAGAAGCCGATGGCGCTGAACGCGACCGAGGCGCAGGCCATGGTGGACGCCTGGCACCGGGTGCGAGGCAGCAAGAAGAACCTGTTCAGCATCGGCTTCAACGCGCGCTGGGGACAGAACGCGCAGACGCTCAAGCGCATGATCGACGCGGGGGAGCTCGGCGAGGTCTACTACGGCCGCACCGTCTCGCACCGCCGGCGCGGTGTGCCTGGCTGGGGTGTGTTCACCAACAAGGCCAAAAACGGCGGCGGGCCCATGATCGACATCGGCGTGCACGCGCTGGACCTGGCGCTCTGGCTGATGGGCCACCCGCAGCCGGTCTCGGTGTACGGCGTGACGTACCGCAAGTTCGGCAACCGGCCCAACGTCTTCAACCCGTGGGGCACGTGGGACCCCAAGACGTACGACGTGGAAGACTCGGCCTTTGCGATGATCCGCTTTGCGGGCGGCGCGTCGCTGCAGCTGGAGTGCAGCTGGGTGCTGAACATCGAGAAGAGCTACAGCCAGACGGTGCTGGCGGGCACCGAGGGCGGCGCGCAGCTGCACCCCTTCATGCTGTTCCAGGAGAAGCACGGCGCGCTACTGGACATCGTGCCACCCGAGCGCGCCACCGAAGGCCAGAGTGGAGCACCCGTGAGCACGCACGCGCTGGAGGTGCAGGGCTTCGTGCGCGCCGTGCGCGAGGGCACGCCGCCGCTGGTGCTGCCAGAGCAGGCGCTGATGGTCAGCCGAATCGTGGACGCGGTCTACGCGTCCGACGAGAGCGGCGATGCGGTGAAGCTGTAACACCGTGATGTGGGTGGGCCGCTCCCCGTCGGAGCGGCCCACCCACCGTGTTACTTCGGAGCGCTGCTCCAGGCTGAGTCCAACTCTTTCTGGATCATGGCCTGGTTGTCCTCGAGCGCCTGCTTGGCACTCTTGGCCTGCGAGATCGCTTCCGTCTGCGCGGCCTTGATGCCGTCCCACAGGTGCTGGGCTGCGATGCTGGGCTCGCGCACGCGTGAGCTGGGCAGCAGCGGCACGGCCACGTCCATCACGGCGGTGTCGAGCGACGCCATGCCGGTCTTGTACTTGGCAAACATCTTCTTGTCCAGCTCGGGCTGGGCGGTCATGCTGGGGATGAAGGTGTTGCCAAGCGCCTTGGCGCGGGCAAGGTTTCCGTCATAGCCGGTGACCACCCCCTCCTCGCTGATCAGCCACTTCATGAACTCCCAAGAAACGTCCCTCTTCTTGGAGCCGGCGGTCAGGTTGTACCCGTGGCCGCCAGACCAGGTGAGCTGCTTGTCGCCTGCCTTCTTGACCGGCGGCGGCGCTGCGCCAAACTTCATGTCGGCACGGTACTGGGCAATGGTGCCTACCTGCCCGTTGGTGCCGTACATCATCGCCACCTGGCCCAGCACGAACGGGTCCTGTGCGTTGGTGCCCCACGACTTACGGTAGGTCTCCGTGGCATCCCACCCACCCACGTCCTTCATGAGGTCCGCCAGGTACTGCAGTGCCTCCTGGTTCGGGGCGAGTGGCAGCGTCGCCTTCTTGCCGTCCTGGGTCTGGAATGACCCGCCGTTCTGCCAGCCGAACATGTGGTAGTGCGCCTGGCTGTGCTGCGTAGTGAAGCCCAAGCGCTCGAAACCGCTGGGCCCGCCCTTCTTGGTGAGGCGGATGGCGAACTGGCGCAGCTCGTCCCACGTGGCCGGCGGCTTATCGGGATTGAGGCCGGCCTCCTGGAACGCTTCCTTGTTCCAGTAGATCATGCGCACGTCGGTGCTGCGGATCAGCGCGTACCACTTGCCGTCGAGCCCCTTGGCTTCGGGGATGATCAGTGGGGCGAAGCGAGAACCGTCGAACTTGTCGCGCTTCATCATGTCATCTAGCGGTTGCCAGACGCCCTTGATGGCGAAGGTGGCGGTCTGGAACCGGTCGAAGTCGATCACGTCCGGCGGATTACCGGCGGCGACGGAAGCGATGATGGCGGCGACCGCCTGCACGCCCTGTGAGGTGGAGTTTTGCCCCATGGCGAAGTCCACCTGGATATTCGGGTACTTCTTGTTCCAGAACTCGATCTGGTCAACCCGGTCGTTGCGCTGCCCGGCGGCGGGTGGCCCACCCCAGAACTCAAGCTTGGTGGCCGGCTGCTTGTCAAGTGGCGTGCCCGCGCTTGCCTGGCCGCCGGCGCCGCCACCCGCCGGCCCGCACGCCGCGGCGACCACTGAGCCGGCAAGACCCACACCGGCCGACAGGACCACCGCCCTGCGATGCACTCTCACACGCGACTGTTTCATCCCTGGTGTGCTCCCTTCACGCGGGACGTCCGCCGCCCGGAATCCGGGCGGTACCCTCGTGCCCCCAGCGTAGGGCGAAGCACGCCGCCTGTCAAGCAGATAATGGCCCAGGCCGGGGCCGGAGAGCCGCCGAACAAGGCTAGCCTGGAAAGCGCAGCAGGTCGCGCAGGCGGTCGTCGTCTGGCTCGGGAGCGATGACCGCGGCATTGAGCCACTGGTCATCAAAGACGCGCCGCGTGACGCGCAGCACGTCTTCCACGGTCACGGCCTCGATGCGGTCGAGCACTTCGTCAGGCGTGAGCAGCTCTTGGGTGAGCAGCTCCTGAGTCGCGTACCACTGGGCGACGCTGGCGCTGTCCTCCAGGCTGAGCACGGTACGGCCCTTGAGGTACTCCTTGACCTTGCGCAGCTCGGTTTCGGGGACGGGCCCCTGGCGCAGCTTGTCCACCTC
Organism: uncultured Chloroflexota bacterium; assembly: GCA_902805635.1. Taxonomy (GTDB): domain Bacteria; phylum Chloroflexota; class UBA11872; order UBA12225; family UBA12225; genus CADCTC01. Next base: position 22,857 of record CADCTC010000163.1, on the reverse strand, counting down.
GGCTAGCACGGCGCCCATCGCCGGCTCCAGCTGCTCCGGATCCACTCCCGCCGAGACGACCACGGCGCCGGTGTCATACAAGGCGTTGACGTAGGAGTGCACGTCATACGCCAGGCCGCGCTTCTCGCGCACTTCCAGGAAGAGGCGCGAGCTCATGCCGTCGCCCAGGATGGCGTTGGCCAGGCGGAGCGCATAGCGGTCCGGATCTGAACGCGAGAGGCCCTTGCCACCCAGACAGAGGTAGGCCTGCTCGGTCTCTCTCGCCTGGCTGCGCACGCGCCGCCCGCCTGCGGGATCGGTCGCCGGGACGAAAGACGGTGGCGGCGCGCCGGCTTCGGAGAGGCGCTCGGTGGCGCGGGCGAACACCTGGTCGGGCGATGCATCGCCGGCCACCATCAGCACACAGTTCTGCGCCCCGTAGCCACGACGCACGTAGTCGCGGATGGTGTCCGTCGTCTGCGCGTTGACCGTCTCGGCCGTGCCGGCAATCTCCCAGCCCACCGGCTGGTCCGGCCAGAGCAGCTCGGACATCAGCTGGTGCACCCATTCGCCGGGGGCATCCTGCGCCAGGCCCAGCTCCTCCAGCACTACCTTCTTTTCTTTCTGGAGCTCAGCTGCCTCCAGCAGGGGCCGGCGGACCATGTCGGCCAGGAGGTCGAACGCGAGGTCGGCGTGGCGGCTGGCGACCTTGGCGTAGTAGACCGTCAGCTCTTTGTCGGTGGCGGCGTTGAGGATGCCGCCCACACCCTCGATCGTTTCCGAGATGAGCTGCGCGGTGGGATAACGCTCGGTGCCCTTGAAGAGCATGTGCTCCACCAGGTGCGAGATGCCCTGCTCCTGGGGCGACTCGTAGCGGGAGCCCATGCCGAAGAAGAGCGCGACGGTAACGGAGCGCGTGTGTGGCATGGGGGCGACGAGCACCCGCAGCCCGCGCGGCAGCACGCGCCGAACGAACGGCAAGGCCGGGATGCTCGACATAGAGGAAGCGGATTATACGGCCGACCCCATGCCCCGCGTTCGCCCGCGCACGGTGCCGATGCGTCCTACGAGCCTGGCCTGGCGACGTACACCCAGCGCCCGGCAAGTCGCGACTCCAGGACCATCTGCGTGCGCAGGGCGGCAATCACCGGCTCCGGCCACCAGGCGATAGGCTGCCGCGTCCAGTACTCCACATCGTCCAGCGAATGGCTGAGCACGAGCAAGCCCACGTCTCCGGCGAGGATGCGCTCAACCAGCGGCGCCGGGTCCCAGCGTCCCTGGTCGTAGAAGATGCTATAGATGTCCGGCTCGAACAGGTTGGGGCGACCTGCCAGGGTCACTACGTCAAATGAATGGCCGAGCACCTCGCGTGGCTCGGCGCGCACGCGCTCTACCAGCGCACCGAACTCCGCATCGTAGGCGCGATCCGGCGCGAACAACAGGTGGCCGGCGACGAGGGGCTCGCCCACGACTCGGCCGCTCCATGCCAGCACAAGGACGAGGTGGATGCCTAGCAAGAGGGTGGGCAACACTGCCCGCCGTCGGTCAGTGTCGTCCTGGCGACCCGTGAAGCACGCCTTGATGCCCACCGCCGCGAGAGCGGCTGTCGCCGCGGCGAGCTCCAGCCAGTAGTTGTACGTCGCGCCGACCTTGACGAGGCCAAGCAGCGGAATTGCGGTGCATGCCCAGTAGGTCACGAGCAGGCCGTCGGCGTGCGGTCGAGGGTCCCGGCGGCGCCGGAGGAGATACAACAGACAGACGCCGATGGGGCCAACCTGCGTCAGCAGCAGAAAGCCGAGATTGGTGTGCAGCACCTCCAGTGAGGAAGGATTGGCGTTCGACCACACCGTATTGGCGAAGAACGCACGCGTGGCAACCTCGAGTCCAAGGCACGGAACAAGGGCGACCAGGAGACTGGCCGCAGCGAACGTAAGGGCCGACTTCCGATCGTGTCGCCAGAGCCACAGCGTGCCCGCAAGGCTGGCGGCGAGCAGTGTCTGCTTGGTGAGGATCGCCAGACCGGCGAAGACTCCGGCGATGAGTACGCGCCGCCGAGTCGCGCCGCCGGCCAGCAGAGTGATCGCGGCGAGCGCACATGCGACGCCGAGCGAGTCCTGCTTGTAATAGGACCACCAAGCGGCGCCTCGCTCCCACTGGCTGTTCAGACCCAGAAAGAGCAGCGCTGCCAGCATGGCGAGACGCCGGTCGCGGGTGTACTGGCGCGCAAGAGTCCCGACGAGCGCAGTCGACGCCAGACCAGCCGACACGGAGAGGATGCGACCCGGCATGAACCCCGGCCCAAACGCAAGCTGGAGCGCCGCTGCGACGGCATAGAAGAGCGGAGTGTATGCGGCGACGGTGTACGGCGGCCCGGCCACCGGCTGGTAGAGCGGCTCGCCGCGCAGAAGGCGTCCCGCCTGGTCATGGATAACCGCTTCGCCGTACCACACCTCGCCCGGCTGCACGACTACATTGATGGTCCACAACCCGCTCAGAATGGCCAGGAGCCCGGCCAGGACAGTCGGGGCACTGGCTGGGCCCATAGCGTCGACGCCTCGGAAGCGTCTTCGAGCGTTCCCACGCTGCTGCGCCGGCAGAGCTCTCACAGCTGTGGCGATCATCGCCGGCCGTGTTACGGTGCCGCCAGTACGAGCACGCGCCGGTGCCGGAGCGCCAGAGCCAGTCGTCCGGTCATCCACGCCAGTCCAATGATGCCGAAGACCTCAAGTGGCAGGGCATAGCGATTGGGGAAGAAGGCACCAAGGGGTCCGCCGTACACCTCGGAGAGGTAGGCCTGCTCAGTGGCGCGGTTCGCCAGCATGGCGCCGAGGTAGAGCGGCCCACCGAAGTGCCAGGAGGGTGGGGTCAGCAGCGACCAGGTGAGCGCAGCTGGGGCGAGGCCGAGCAGTCGGGCAAAGCGGGAGCGCCCCAGTGGATGCGCCAGGAACACGAGCGGCCACAGCCCCAGAGCGGTCAGCTTGAAGGTAGCGGCCAGGCCGCAGGCGGGCGCGAACCAGCGCGTGCCGCACGCCGCGATCGCCAGCGCCAGTCCGAGCAGTAGCGGGCCCTCGGCCCAGGCCCGCGACAGGTCCTCGCGCGCGTCTGGAACCAGCAGGATGGCCACCGCCGCGAAGCCGCTCCAGCCGAGCCTGCCGGCCAGCACGGCAAACGCGAGCGCCGCGCACAGCACGGCCGCGGTGCGCGTCGCTGCCAGGGCACCCGGCGCAATGTCGGCCTCTCGGGTCTGGCCATTCCCGCCAGTCGTGACGGGATGCGCCGGCGGCGCCTGCCCCGTCACGGCCATGGCCAGCCCGTACACGAACCGCGTGCCCATCGGCTGCGTGAGCGCCCAATAACTCTGGGGCGCCCAGCCCGGATCCCCCACCGGATCGGTCCCGGAGCGACTCCAGTCCCAACTCAGCAGCTTGCCCGTGAAGTACCCGGCGCTCCAGACGTATTGCGACTCGTCACCATGGCGGGCGACTTGCGTGGTGCCGGGTAGCAGCACCAGGAAAGAAAAAAGAAAGGCACAAGCCGCGAGCACGGCGCCCTTCGGTAAGTTCGTCTCCAAGAACTGGGTCCTCACGCAGCCGCCGTAGCCCCACGCCGAGTGGCGACATTACCCGTCAGCACCGATCGAACGATGGCTGCCTGGGGCAGAGAATCCTTAGCGAGGCTGCTAACGGTAAGCCAAGACCATGCAACTACCAGCAGCACTGAGAGCACAGCCGATGAGAGCGGAGTATCGAGCGTGATGACGAACAGCAGTACGGGCATGGCGAGCGCCGCTACAAATAGCTGCCGAAGGAAGGTGAGATCCGGCCTCTCGGACAGGACACACACGGCGGGTACAACCAGCAGCGCAGCCCCATAAGCGTGATTGTGGAAGGCACCGAGCGTAGTGGCAAGCAAAGTGGCAAGCATGCGCGGCGCGAGCTCTCCAGGCTTGGACGGCCAGGTACCTCTCCAGATCAGCGCTAGGGATGCGAATGCGAGCCCAGACAGGACATACGTCACCGCCGTTCCAGTGCTGGCCGGCGTGGCAGGGGGTAACACGAATGCCAGCAATCCCCTCCACCCAATCATTGCCTCAGGGAAGACTTCCCGCTCCCAGAAACCGGACATATCGCGCGTCATGCGCAGGTATGCGGTGGCACCGTCAATGCCAACTACGGCGAGCGAGGTAAGCAGAAGGACGGCTCCTATTAATGATCCGCCGGCAAGTGAACGCCAGCGGCGCTTCAGCAGCAGCACGAGCAAGATGCCAACGGCATATTGCGGCTTTGCCAGCAGTACGCCGAGCCAGAGTCCTGCCCTGAAATCGCGACCGCGCTCCAGGTCCAGGTAGGCGCGGCATAGTGCCACGAGCCAGAGACCAGTCGACTGCCCAACTAAGAGCGTGAACGGTACTGAGAAAAATGAGGTAACCAGCAACGTGCGGGCGATACGGTTGCTCAGGCCGTCCCTAAACCGGCCGCAGAGGTCATAGATGACCCACACCATGCACGCTGCGTTCAGAAGGCTCCAGAACCCGAAACCCAATGGAAGTGGTAGAACAGCGAACGGCATTACCGCCGCGAAGAAAAGTGGAGGATACGGCGCCGGAGACGCGTGGGCAGGGCCCTGTCCGGCTGCGTAGTACATGCCCACTGGCTCGATAAAGGAGCGGATGGCCTCAAGATCGAACATGACAGACGGGCCGTATGCGAGCACAGCCTGGACGACTGCCTACTGCGATGCGTAGTCATATCCGATCCATTTGAACAGTCCTGTCTCCCGCCACGCACCGATGAACACCGCGATCCAGCAACCGAGCAGGGCGGCTGCGCCTAACAGCAGCTTGCGGGTTGCTGGAGGAATGGCAATGGCAATCGAATCCGTACTCACGCCTTCTCTCCAAAAGAGGTACCCATGCCAGGCGACCAGCACCACGCTGAGGGCAATTGCTGTGGCCGACATAGACTGCGAAACTGAGAACACTGCAAGAGGTACGACGCTGCTCAAACGCAGCGCACGGCGCTCGGACGGCGTTACTGCTGGGCTTGCATAGGCCAGCAGACCCGGCACCGCGAGTAGCGCTGCACCGTGGATATGGTTGTGGAATGCACCCAACATTGTTGCGGTGCCGATTGCCAACAGCTTTGCGGGAAACCGTTCGTTGTGCGGGTTCCACGGACCTCTCCAGACCACAATGAGCGACATGGTCGAAAGTGCCGTTAGGGCTGCTGTGGCAGCCAGGCCGAACGGCTCGCTGGCGGTCGAGGGCAGTAGGTTCACAAGCAGACCCCGCCAGCTGATCATTTGGTCCGGCAGGGCAATAGGGTCGACGCTGCGGAACCCAGCAGCGTAGCTCGCCATTCGTATGAAGGCGGCAATGCCTTCCGTCCCGAGCATGCCGACCGACGATGACGCTACTACCAGAGCCGTCCCGCCAACGCCCGCCAGCGTCCGCCACCTGCGCTTCCAGGCAAGAACCGCAATGTAGAACAATGCGTATTGCGGCTTTAGTAGGAGAATGCCCGCCCAGAGGCCAGCGCGCAGATCAGCACCGCTGCGCAGAGCCTTGATGGATTGATGGAAGGCATACAGCAGGATAACCGTCGGCTGTCCTACGAGAATGGCGTAGCCCAGCGGGAAGAATGTAAACGTGACGCATGCCACGAGAGTGGGACGGGAAACACGCTCAGTTGTGAGATCACGTAGGACCGACGCGGCCAACAAGACGTTCATCAGCGTCCAGAGCGCGAACCCAAGTGCCGGCGGAACAAGTGAAAAGACGTAGACCAATGCGAGAAATGGAGGCGGATACGGCGTTGGACCGACGATCAGGTCGCCACCCAGAGGGCCGTAGAAGTGCCGCAAGAACTGGAGCGTCTCGCCAAGCGCCACCAGGTCATATGCGGCGGCTGGTCCTGCACTGAAGAACAGTCGCGCAGCGGCCCAGAAGAGACCGAAGTCAACCCCGATCCACCGGAAGAGGCCGAACTGCATGCTCAGCCGGAGGATGATCATTCCCCACAGCGCGAACAACAGACCAGCGCCGGCCGCATCGCCTAGTGATGAACGCTGGGCTCCCGACTTGGTCCTCCGAACCCGCGGCAACCATCGGACGTTCTGGCTGCCGCTTCCACACCACACCAGCAGCACGATGATGGGCAACAGGAGAAACCATGCCTCCGCGGCGGTTCCCAGTGCTTCGGCGGCCGGGCTGGCCGGCTCAGTGGCCAACCGGCTCACAGCGGTAGCTAAGGGAAACAACAGAACCGGCACGCCAAGTGCGAGCAGCAACAGCCGCCTCCCGAGGCGAGCCGAGACGCCGGTGACTTCGGCATGCCTCACTACAAACGCAACCGCTGGCAGCAGGAAGATCTTGTTGTAGTAGCTGATATCCGGCATCAGGATCACGCCGGCCACGAAGGTGAGCGCCACGACCCGCACGGCCGGCGCGGCGCTGAGTGGCAGCGCGCGAACGCGCCACCAGCCCCAGGCGAGCAGGGCGACCAGAGGAGCCGCAATGAGAACGGCGCCGAGCGGGTCGCTGCCGAGCAGCTGGCCGGGGAGCCAGAAGCCGATGGTGTTGTACTCGCGGTAGCGCGCGTTGGCAGCAATGAACTCGAAGATCCAGCCCGGCACGAGCCACTCGGCAAGCGCAAGCTGTGCAGCCATCACAGCGGCGAAGGACAGCAGCATTGGCCGGCGATCGCGCTGCCAGAGCGCCCAGAACAGGAGGCAGGCCGCCGGAATAAGGGCCGACTGCGGCTTGATCATCGCCAGCGCGAGCAGCGCGCCCGCCGCAGCGTGGCGGTTTCGGCCGGCGAGGAACACCGCCGCGATGACGTACAGGAAGACCAGGCCGGTCAGCTGCTGGAGCAGGATCGCGTCGAGTGAGGGGTAGAACACGACGGCCAGCGCAGCGACGCCCGCCGCACGAGGGCGGCTCAGCGTGATGCCGGCGTGGCGCAGCCAGAGCAGCACGCCGGCCCCGATGGGGCCCGCGATGGCGGCCGTGGCGAGCCAGCGGACGACCTCGAACGGCAGCCAGAGCAGCGGCACGAGCGGGAGCAGGACAAACGGGGGGTAGAAGAACTCGCAGATGTTGCGGAACGTGTCGCGCTCCCACTCACGAGTCTTCGGCTCGCCGTAGTACTCCCGGTGCAGGTCTGCTCGAAACGTCTCGGAATAGGGACTGACGCCGGCCAGCATCGCCTGTGCGCCATACCAGCGCGGGAACAGGTCAGAGATGGCGAAGGCGTGGCCCGTCACGTCGCGCTGGCGCTCGACGCGACGGTTGAGCACCTGGACCGCGGTCGCGCAGTACGCCAGAAGCAGGGCGACAACGAGCAGCGTCAGGATGGAGCGGGGGGCGAGCGACGTGCGGTGCGGGGTGCGGGCTGGGGAGATGATCATGCGGCGCCGTCGTAGGGTTCGGTGTCGATCTGCTGCGGTGTGAAACGCAGCCGGCACCGCTTACGTGACTGGCGCCTCGCGCACCAGGACGACTGCGACTGAATCGGCGTAGACCGGATGCCAGCCGCCGGTAGCCTGGAGATGCCGGACCAGCGGGGCACCGGGGGGCACGAGCACCCAGCCCACGTCATAGCGCGCCAGGACTGCCTCCCAGCCGGGATCTCCGTTCGCCACCGTGACGTAGTCGCCCACCAGCGCTTCGCTGTGCACGTTGAGCTCGCCGTCGATGAAGACGCGCCCGCTGGGGCGCAGCGCGTGCAGCAGATAGCCGCCCCAGCGCTGCACGTTGAAGCCATTGCCGGGCAGCTCGTGGCTGGAGAGGTAGGCGGCGGCGCCGACCGGCTGCAAGTCGGGCTCGTAGCGCACGCCGAGCGGCGCGTTCTCCTGTCGCGACTGGAGCGCAGCGACCAGGGCGAGAGCTGCCAGTGCGGCAGCCGGCCACCCGGCCGCACTGCCGCGCGCGTCCATGCGGGTGTAGACGGCGTCGCGCCGGCACACCCAGCCGGAGATGCCCTGCGCGATGCGCGCCGGCAATCCCAGCGCCAGGGCGGGCCACTCGAGCGACCGCAGCGCGCTCGCCAACACCGGCGCCGCCGCGATGGCGAACAGCGGGATGTGGCGCGCGGAGCGGAAGGCCATGTACGCCAGCGCCGCCAGGATCAGCGTCTCGTGGAGCGCAGGCCGCCGCTGCGACCAGGGCAGCGCGACCAGCAGCCCTAAGATGAACGCGAGGAACAGAAGCGCCGCCGGATTGGAGAAGTTTGGCGCCTGGAACTCCTGAGTCAAGGAGAGCACGACTGAGCTGGACAGGTATTCCCGCAGGTGCAGCAGCAGCGCCGGTCCCGCCGGGTTCACAAGCGTGGCGAGCACGCACAGCGCCGCGATCGGCACCAGCCGGCGCAGACGTCTGGTCGCCTCGCCGTGCTGCGCTCCCGCCAGCGTCGTTGCACGCAGCAGGTCTGTTGCGCAGTAGGCGCCAAGCACGGCAAGCCCAATTGCGAACCCGCCGTGCAGGTTGGCCCACACCGTCATGACCGGCGGCAGCCACCAGAGCACCCGTCGCGGCAGCCGGCCGGCGTGCCAGCCGTCCAGCACGTACGCGAACACGGCCAGGCCAAGCCAGGTGAAGACGTGGGGGCGGACGTGCCAGTGGATCTGCGCTGCGAACGCGGTGAACTGCGTCACCGCCAGCGCGAGCAGCAGCGGCGCGCCGCGCGCGCGCAAGTGGCGATACAGAATGGCAAACGCTGCGCCGATGGTCGCTCCGTGCAGCAGCACCGGCGCGGCGAGCCCGACTACCCGGTACAGCAGCGCGCCGGCCACCTCGGCCAGCCACTCGTGGGCCAGGAACGGCTGGTCGGGCGTGGTGCTGAGGAACAGGTTGGTCGTGGGGATACTGCCGGTGCGCAGGATGTGCTCGCCCACCACCAGGTGCCGCGAGGCGTCGCCGTCGCCGCTGACCAGCTGCGACCCGAACGCGACAGTCAGCGCAAGACACCCCAAAAAGACGACCGCCGAGATGGAAGGAATGAAGACGCGCGGCAGGGCGCGGCCGGAGGTGATCGCGCGCGGGGAGAGCGCGATCGCCGGGGGGAACGTCAATGCGGCTTGCATCTTAATGGAACTCAGTATGGTGCGGCTGCCGTGTCTAACGCCGCGGGGGCTGGGCGCGTGATTGGCGCGTCACGGGGCGCATCGCGGGTGAGCACGACGGCGACGCGGTCGGCGTAGGCGGTGCGCCAGCCGGCGGTGCCCTGGAGCGTGCGCGCCAGCGGCGCGTCGGGCGGCAGCAGGACCCAATCGATGCCACGACGATCGAGGGTGGTGCTCCAGTCCACCTCGGCGGCGCGGACCGACAGATACTCGGCGGTGAGCGCCTCGCCGTAGAAGTCGGTCTGTCCATCGATGAAGACACGCTGGGCCGGCCACAGCTCGTGCAGCACGTAGCCGCCCCACACCAGCTCGTTGAAGACCTTGCCCTGGGGCGGATGGGCCTTGAGGTACGCCAGCGCACCGGCAGGCTGGCGCTTCGCGTCGATCTCGACGCCGAGCGACGCCCCGTTACGTGTGGCCACCGCGCCGGCAAGGGTCAGCGCAACCGCCATTGCCGGCAGTGCGTGCCCGGCGGCCCGGCCGTCGATTCGGGTGTACGCTGCGTCGCGCGCCGCCAGCCACCCCGTCAGCCGCGCCAGCATGTGCCGGGCGCGGGCGCCGGCGTTCATGCGCAGGTCAATGCCCTCCACTGACGTGGCCAGGCAGGGAGCGACCACAATGGCATACAGCGGGATGTTGCGCGCGGCGTAGAGCGCGAATGCGCCGAATACCAGGAACAGGCCAAGCTCCTGCAGCGCCAGCCGGCGCCGGCTCACGGCAAGGCCAACGGCGGATAGCGCCAGCATGGCGTAGAAGCCGCGCACCGAAGGATCATGCAGGCTGGGCGAGCGGTACTCGTCGGTCAGGTCCACCAGCAGTGACTTGCCGAAGTACCCCGTGACGTGCTGCCAGAGCGCGGGACCGGCCGGGTTGAGCAGCGTTGCCAGGAACGAGGCCAGCACCGGCGCAGCCAGCTGCCGCAGCCGCCGGCGGGCAGGCTCGGCCATCTCGTCCGTTCCCAGCGCCGCGCGGATGCCATCGGCGATCGCGTAGACGCCGAGCAAGACGAAGCCGACGAGGAACCCGCCGTGTACGTTGGTCCACACCAGCATCGATGGCGGCAACAGCCAGAGCCAGCGGGACGACAGGCGACCGCGCTGCCAGCCATCCAGCACGGCAGCGAAGACCGCTACACCGAGAAAGGTGAACACGTGCGGCCGGGCGAGCCAGTGGATCGCCGAAACCGCGGCTGCCAGGAGCGTCACGGCCAGCGCCAGCAGGGCGCCGTGTCCGCGGCGGCGCAGCTGGCAGTACAGCAGCGCGAACGACACGGCGATCACCGCCGCGTGAAGCAAAACGGCACCGGCCAGTCCGGCGGCTGCATGGCTGGCCGCAATGAGCACCTCAGCCAGCCACTCGTACGGCACGAAAGGCTCGCCCGCCAGCGTGTGCGAGAAGACGTCCACGCGCGGGATGGCACCCGCGGCCAGGATGGCGCGCCCCACCGTCAGGTGCCGGCCGGGATCGCCGTCGGCGCTGATCATGGTGCTGCCGGCGCCGAGCGCGACGAAGAAGCACCCCAAGAACACCAGATCGGCCAGCGAGGGGGCCAGCCGGCCCGCGAGGCGAGTGAGCACGGCCCTTCTAACGACGGCGCGCGCTCGCGCGTGATGCGCACAGCGCAACGGGCCCAACAGGGCGTCCAGTGGGAGCGACTGACGACCATTCGATCAACCGTTCGGACACGCCCATCACTTTCTCGCGGGAGGTGTCGTTTGGGGAGATAACCGCGCTAGAGCGGACCCGCTGCCCAAGAGGCACGGACACACTCGGCACCACAAACAACACCAAAAGGAAAACGAAGATGATGGACCTGATCAAGCGGCTGGCGGTTGAGGAAGACGGCGCGGACGCTACCGAGTACGCGCTGCTGGCATCCCTGGTGGCCGTGGCCCTCATCCTAGGCGCCACCGCCCTAGGCGGCAAGATCAACGACGTCTTCAACTCCGTCCAGGGTAAGATGAAGGAAGCCGTCTAAGCGACAGGGCGACAAGCCCGGCGCTGACCGGCACACCCAGACACCCTTACTCCCCATCCTCTGCACGGCCGGCGCATTCGCGCCGGCCGTGTCATTTTCTGGCGGAATGCCTTTCAGCCACGGAGGGAGCAGATGCAGACACCTCGACACACACTCCACACGCAGCCAGGCGGCCTTTCCCTCACCGACAGCGTTGCCGATCGCGTGCGCAGCTGCCTGCGCGACGAGCGCGGCACGGCGCGCAACGCACTCGTGCTGACGCTGGCGGTGGCGGCCTTCCTGGGCCTATCGGGCGCATTTGGCCTGGCGCTGGGCGAGGCGCTCGATCGGGTCTCACGCATCCTGCCGCTCTGATCCTTACGATCCGGGCGACTTGTGGGCTACCGAGTCACTTCGGGCAGTCCAGCGTCGTAGTCGTGTACAGACGCCGTGCGATGTGCACTGCGCCCAAGACGACAGAGGACTTAAATCCCGATGCCTGACCTCCGCACCGTGGGCCCGCTCGTGCTCGACACCGCCCTGATCGCCGGGCTGCTCTTCGCGGTGATGACCGACCTGCGGTCGCGCCGCATCTCCAACAAGCTGACCTTCCCGGCCATGCTGATCGGGCTGGCGGCCAACACCGCCCTGGGCGGCTGGGGCGGCTTGCAGCACAGCGCGCTCGGCTGGGCGGCGGGGCTGGGCATCATGCTCATCCCGTTCGTGCTCGGCGCCATGGGCGCCGGCGACGTGAAGCTGATGGCAGCCATCGGCGCGGTCAAGGGACCGGAGTTCGTCCTGGTGGCAGCACTGTATGCCTGCGTCGCGGGCGGGCTGCTGGCCATCTACTACGTGATCAAGGAGCGCCGCGTCACCAACACCGTGCGCTACCTGGCGTGTGGCTGGCTGTGGGCGCTCAAGGGCAACGGTCCCAAGGCGGGGGCCATCCCGTACGCGCCGGCCATTGCCGCCGGTGTGGTGCTCGCGCTGCTGCCCTACACGCTCATCTCGCTCTAATCAACTGACTGGTCCCACGGGCCAAGGGAGACATCTGATGCAAATCGCTGCTGGACGTAGAGTTGCCGGCCCATCCGTTTCGTCGCTGGCCGGCGGGCGCAAGGCACTGCTCATCGCGGGCATCCTGGGCCTGCTGGCGGCCTATCTCTCCTGGAGCTACGTCCAGCAGGCGGGCCAGGGCGCCCGCCAGGCCGGCCTGGTGCCGGTGGTGGTGGCTGCACAAGACATCGGCGTGCGCACCCAGGTGACGGCGCAGATGCTGGAGCTCAAGCAGGTGCCCGCCGACGCGCGCCATCCCAAGGCGCTGACGTCGCTGGAGCAGCTGAACGGCAAGGTGACCAACCTGCCGGTCGCCGCCGGCGAGCAGGTGCTCTCCACCAAGTTCTTCGCCCGCAAGGAAGACTCCGGCCTCGCCTTCCGCGTCCCGGCCGGACGGCGCGCCGTCTCGGTCAACGTGAACGAGGTCATCAGCACCGGCGGGCTGATCGTGCCAGGCGACTTCGTGGACGTGATCGCCGTCTTCACCGCCACCGGTGGGGACGGGCAGCAGGGCGGACAGGGTACGCAGGCTAGCCAGGTCCCGGACAGCGCCGGCGTCATCCTCCAGAACATCGAGGTGCTCGCCGTGGCGCAGTCGATCCAGGGCCCGCAGGCCGAGACGCCCAACAACGGCCTGGCCAGCGTGACCGGCGGTAACAAACCAGTGGATCCGCGCCAGGAGGCGGTGGCCCGCCCCAACGCCCGCACCACCACGCTTGCTGTCACCCCCGACGAGGCGCAGCGCCTGATCCTGGCCGAGGAGAAGGGCAAGATCCGCCTGGCGCTGCGTGGCGTGGACGACAAGGACACCGCGGCGGTCTCCAGCACGAGCCTGACCCAACTGCGCGGCAGATAGCCGCGCAGACCCCACTCCTTACCGACCACGCACTGACCATCATCACACACGCGCCACGCACACCTGATTGGGGAGCCGAGAAACCATGTCACTTCTGATGCAGCGCCTCGAGGGAACGCACAAGGACGTGCGCTCCGGCGCCACCGAAGGCACCGCCGCCAGCGGCAGCGCGCCGCAGCCGGGCGACCCGATCGTCGACCTAAAGTTCCGCCTGCACGAGAAGCTGCTCAAGCAGATGGACGTCTCCAAGCTGGCGGGCCAGGAGCAGGCCGACCTGCGCCGGCACGTGGAGGAGGCGGCCCGCACGCTGCTGGCGGCGGAAGAGATCGCCCTGTCGCGCGACGACCGCATGCGCCTGATCGAAGAGGTGGCGGACGAGGTGCTGGGCCTGGGCCCGCTGGAGCCGCTGCTGGCCGACCCGACCGTGAGTGAAATCATGGTCAACCGGCCCAACCAGATCTACTTCGAGCGCAGCGGTGTCCTGCAAGTGTCCGACCGGACCTTCCGCGACAACGAGCACGTCATGCGCATCATCGAGAAGATCGTCTCGCCCATCGGCCGGCGCATCGACGAGAGCTCGCCGATGGTGGACGCGCGCCTGGCTGATGGCTCCCGCGTGAACTGCATCATCCCGCCCCTGGCGGTGGACGGCCCCACCATCACCATCAGAAAGTTCTCCCGCGACCCGCTGCAGGTGGACGACCTGATTGCCTACGGTTCGATCTCGCGCGAGATGGCGCAGTTCCTCCAGGCCTGCGTCGCGGCCAAGCTGAACGTGGTCATCTCCGGCGGTACTGGCTCCGGCAAGACCACGCTGCTAAATGTGCTCTCGTCATTCATTGGTTCGCACGAGCGCATCGTCTCCATTGAAGACCCCACGGAGCTCCAGCTGCGCCAGCCGCACGTGGTACGGCTGGAGACGCGTCCGCCCAACATCGAGGGGCGCGGCGCCATCGGCACGCGCGAGCTGGTACGGAACTCGCTGCGCATGCGCCCTGACCGCATCATCGTGGGTGAGGTCCGCTCCGGCGAAGCCTTCGACATGCTGCAGGCGATGAACACCGGTCACGACGGCTCGCTGACCACCGTTCACGCCAACACCCCGCGCGACGCTATCGCCCGCGTGGAAAACATGGTGCTGATGGCCGGCTTCGAGCTGCCTATCCGCGCCATCCGCGAGCAGATCGCCTCCGCCGTGCAGCTGGTGGTCCAGGTGGCGCGCCTGCGCGACGGCTCGCGTCGCGTGACGCACTGCTCGGAGATCACCGGCATGGAGGGGCAGGTGGTCACCATGCAAGACATCTTCGTGTTCGAGCAGCACGGCCTGGACGAGAACGGCAAAGTGGTCGGCCAGCTGCGCTCCACCGGCCTGCGGCCGAAGTTCGCCGACCGTATCGAGGCCGCGGGCATCCCGCTGCCGCCGGACATGTTCATGAGCGACCGCCTGGCGGCTTTCGCCGCCCCGCACACCCACTCCAACTGGGCGCCGTCGCTGGCAGCGCGGCTGAGGGGCTAGGACATGACCGACGTCGCCACGCTGGCCGTCCCGGCATTGAGCTTCGGCGCAGTCGCCACGGCAGCCTACGCCACGCTCCAGCTCGGCAACCGCTCGCGCCGCCTGGCCGCGCGGCTGGACCGCTTCACCGCTCCCGGCGGACCGGCTGCTCCCGACCAGGGGCCGATGGTCGAGGCCGAGGCGCCCGAGTTCCAGCTGCTGCGCGAGACCAAGTACTCCAACTGGGCGCTGCTGGACCAGATGATCGCTTCGCGCTCGTGGGCCGAGCGCGAGGCAGCCGAGCTGACGCGCGCCAACCTGCCGCTGCGGGTGGGCGAGTTCATGATGGTGCGCGGCCTGATCGCGCTGCTGTTCGGCACGCTAGGCTTTGCCCTGAGCGGCAGTCCGCTGGGCTTCCTCATCGCGGTGCCGGCCTTTTTCCTGCCCCGGCTGTGGCTCAAGCACGTTCAGAAGAAGCGCCAGCGCAAGTTCGACGAGCAGCTGGTGGAGGCGCTGCAGCTCTTGGCCAGCACGCTCAAGAGTGGCTACAGCTTCCTGCAGGGCATGGAGGCGGTCGCGCGCGACCTGCCGGCGCCCATCTCGGAAGAGTTCGACCTGCTGGTCAAGGAGATCGGCGTCGGCGCGCGCGCCGACGAGGCGCTGCTGCGGTTGATCGAGCGCGTGCGCTCGGCAGACCTTGAGCTTGTGGTGACCGCCATCATGATCCAGCGCACCGTGGGTGGTGAGCTGGCCGGCATCTTAGAAAACATCGTGCGCACGGTGCGCGAGCGCCAGAAGATCATGCGCGACGTGTCCACGCTGACGGCGCAGCAGCGCTGGTCGGGCTACATCATCGGCGCGCTGCCGATCTTCCTCATGGGGGCCATCGGCTTCGTCAACCCGCCCTACGTCGGCGAGCTGCTCTTCACGCTGCACGGCCAGGTCATGCTCGGCTTCGCCATCGTCCTGGAAGCCGTCGGCTTCGTCATGATCCAACGCATCGTCGCCATCGAGGTCTAGCCATGGAGCTCCTTATTCCCTTCCTGGTGTTCGCCGCCGTGGCGATGGTGGCGGTGGCGTTCATGCCCGCCAAGGCCACCAACCTGCACGCGCGACTGGGGCCGTACCAGTACTCCGGCCCGCTAACCGAGCGCGACGCCGCGCTGGAGCAGCCGCTGGTCTCGCGCCTGGGGCTGCCCCTGCTGCACAAGCTCTCCGAGTGGCCCGCCCGCCTGGCGCCCAAGCGCGCCTACGAGGAGGCGCGCCAGCTGATGATCAAGGCCGACGTCTCGCTGGACCTGAACCTGTTCATGGGGCTGCGCGCCGCCGCGCTGGTGGTGCTGCCGCTGCTGGTCTGGGCCGTGCTGGGCTTCTCCACGTCCATGCTGTCGCTGGGGTTTGTTGGCTTGCTGGGGTGGTTCGGCGGGCGGCTGCCCATCAACTGGCTGCGCGGCAAGGCGGCCGCGCGTCAGAAGAAGATCCAGCGCTCACTGCCGGACACCCTGGACCTCATCACCGTGAGCGTTGAGGCCGGCCTGGGGCTGGACGCGGCGCTCTCCAAGGTGGTGGAGAAGACGCGCGGTCCGCTGCGCGACGAGTTCGGACGTGTGCTGCAGGAGATCAGCCTGGGCAAGGTGCGCCGCGTGGCGCTCAAGGACCTGGCAGTGCGCTGCGACGTGCCCGACCTCTCCTCGTTCGTCAACGCCATCGTGCAGGCCGATCAGATGGGCCTGGGCGTGGCCGAGGTGCTGCGCGCGCAGGCCGACGAAGTACGCCTGCGCCGGCGCCAGCGCGCCGAAGAGACCGCCATGAAGGCACCCGTGAAGATGCTCTTCCCGCTGGTGGCCTTCATCTTCCCCGCCATGATGACCGTGCTGCTTGGCCCCGCCATCTGGCGCATCTACGAGTCCGTCGTGAACGGCGGCTTGGGCGGGTAACCCATTCAGCAGCAACGCATCGTCGCGGGCAGGTAGCTGCTATCCTGCCCGCGCCATGACCGCTTCCACTACCCAACCGACCGGCTCAGCCAGCTCTGCCCCGCGCGCCGAAGAAGTCCTGTCCGGCGTCTTCCAGATCGCCTGTCCATTCGGGGAAGGCAGCATCGTCTACGTCTATTACCTGGACGGCGATCAGCCCGCGCTGGTGGATACCGGCGTCAAGGCGTCCCCCACCGAGGTGATCGAGCCTGCCTTGCGCGCCGCGGGCAAGCCGCTGGCGAACGTGCGCTACATCCTGAACACGCACGGCCACTGGGACCACATGGGCGGCAACGAGGCCACCCGCAGGCTAGCGCCCCAGGCTCGCGTCTACCTGCACGAGAACGACAAGCACCTGATGGAGAGCGCCGACGCGCACGTCAAGGGTTACTCGTCTTACGCGGCGCGCCTGCTGCGCACGCCCGGCGGCCTGGAGGCGGTGGATAAGCTGCAGCGCGCCTCGATCGAGGCGCCAACCCCCGTGGACGAGTGGGTGGCCGAGGGGCAGACCATCTCGCTCGGCGGAGGACGGCGCGTGCGTGCGGTGCGCACGCCGGGCCACTCGCGCGGCTCCACCAGCTACTTTCTCGAAGACCAGGGCGCGCTCTTCACCGGCGACGCCATCCAGGGCCTGGGCTCTCGTCCCCGCCAGCTGCCGCTGGTATTCGACGATTCGCAGTCCTACCGCGCCTCCATCCTCAAGGTGAGCGAGCTGGGCATCGAGGCGCTGTGCATGGGCCACGCCATGGCCAGCTTCTCCCCAGAGGCAGGCAGCGGCCCGGTACGCCGCGGCCACGAGGCGCAGGCGTTCCTGAAGGACAGCGGCGAGGGGGCCAAGGCGGTGGAGGAAGCCGCGCGCAGCATCCTGGCCGGCGCGCCGGGGCTGGACTTCGACACGTTCGCGCGCCAGCTTGTCGCCCGCCTGGCCGAGTCGCTCAGCCTGGAGGTGGACGGCAACGGGCTGAACCCCCGCTCCATGGCCACCATCCACGCCTACTACCGCGAGCTGACCGGCGCCCCGCTGCCAGCGTAGTCAGGTCTGATGAAGATCACGGCGCTCGAGACGCTGCAGCTGGGTGAGTTCCCCAATATCCTGTTCGTGCAGCTGTACACGGACAGCGGCCTGATCGGGCTCGGCGAGACGTTCTTCGGCGCCCCTGAGGTCGCCACCTACCTGCACGAAACCGCATCGTCCACGCTGCTGGGCCGTGATGCGGGGCAGATCGACGCGCTGCGCCTGGCGCTCAAGCGCTACGTCGGCACCAAGGGCACCGGAGTCGAGTGCCGTGGCAACTCGGCGCTAGACATCGCGCTGTGGGACCTCCTGGGGCAAGCCACCGGACTGCCCGTGTACGCGCTGCTTGGCGGCGCCTCGCGCGACGCCGTCCGCGTCTACAACACCTGCGCCGGCTATCGCTACGTGCGCTCCACCACCGGCCAGTCGCGCGAGAACTGGGGCGTCGCCGATCCGGCGACCGGCGGCGCCGACACGGCAGCCAGCGGCCCCTACGAAGACCTTGAGGCGTGGCTGCACGGCGACGCGGGTGAGCTGGCGCACGGTCTGCTGGCACAGAGCATCACCGGGATGAAGATGTGGCCCGTCGACGAGTACGCCTACGCCACCAACGGGACCAATATCACCGCTGCCCAGCTGAATGCAGGGCTGGAGCCGTTCCGGCGCGTGCGCCGCGCAGTGGGCGACGCCATGGACCTCATGGTGGAGCTGCACGGGCTGTGGAACCTGCCCACCGCACTCAAGATCGCGCGCGCCTTCGAGAGCGAGGGCATCAATCCCTACTGGATCGAAGACCCGCTGCGCCCCGACGACATCGCCAGCCTGGCGCGCTTCGCACAGGGCACCACCATCCCGACCACCGCCAGCGAGCTGCTGGGCGGCCGGCAGGGCTTCCGCGAGCTGCTGGAGGCGCGCGCCGCGTCGATCGTGATGCTCGATCTAGGCTGGTGCGGCGGCATCTCCGAAGGCAAGGCCATTGCCGGCATGGCCGAGGCGTTTGGCCTGCCTAGCGGCCTAACTAACACAAACTAGGCAGCGTTCTCCATCGTCTCCATCACGGTATGGAGGCCGAAGCCCAGCGGCGTCCAGTCGATCTTGGGGATGTACTTCCCATACGCCACACGCATGGGCCTGATTTCATGGGCCTGATTTCCTTGATGAGGCGGGCCAGTACGTCGCGCTGGTGGGGGACTGACGACTCCAGCAGACCCGCCGCCAGTCCCAGCTCTGCCATTACCTCATCGAAGGTAGGCAGATCCACGTCCACGCTGCGCACCTGGTCGCGGAGGCGCGCTATCTCTGCCTCGGCCGCCTGGAGGTCGCGTTCTACTCGCTGGCGCAGCGCAGCGTACCCGTCCTTGTCGATGTCGCCGTCCACCAACTTGATGGCAGCATCCGCTAGGCGCTTCTTGGCGCGCCCGCGTTCGCCTTCGTGGCGGCGCAGCTCGCGGAGTGCATCGCCCGCGTACTTCGGCTCCCTGAGTGTCTGCCACGCCTTACGAAGTGCAGGCAGTAGCCGCGGATCGATGGTCAGTGAGACGATGCGGGCGACATCGGCCAGTACCTGATCGTCCAATAGGCGCATGGTTACGGAGGTTGTGCACCGTGCCTCTGGTGCTGTTGCGCCGAGCGCATGGGCGCTACAGACGTACCGGGGATTGGTTGAACCCTGACCGCTGCCAGCCATCCGCGCGCCGCACGACGGTGACGGGCAGCGCAGCAGGCCGGTCAGCAGGTAGCGGTTGCTGGCCTGCCGCGGCATCCGGTGGTGCTGGTCGATGCGGCCCTGCACTTGGTGCCACACGTCCTGGTCAACGAGCGCCGGCCACCGGCCGCGAGCGTCCATTTCTCCACCCTGCGAGTCGCTATCGGCGGGAAAGCGACCGACGTAGACCGGGTTGCGCAGTGCGTCGTGGACGCGCCGCTTGCTGAGTGCCCGCCCGCCGCGTGCGTGCTCGGGCAGCGCCGCAACCCAGCGCGCGATGCCCCTGGTTGACTCGCCCGCCGCCGCTTGACGGAACGCCTCGCGCACCGCCGGTGCTTCGTCGGCCGCCTCGTCCAGCACGCTGCGGGGTGACCCCTGCCGGCGCTCGTCTTCGGTCGCTGGGCGCCAGCGGTAACTCCACGGGCCGCGGCCGACCGGGTGCCAGCCGTTGCTGACGGTGTGCGCGATCACCTCGGACACGCGCTCACCTAGGCGGCGCACTTCTTCCTCTGCCACGCTAGCCAGGATATTGGCCGTCAGGTCGGACACCTCGCCGCCCTCGGCCACGGTGTGGACGGTGACGCCTAGGGCTTTGAGTTCCTCTCTGGCGCGCACCCGCTCCAGCACCTTACGCCCGAAGCGGTCGAGGCGCGGCACGACCACGACGATGGACTGTCCCGCTGTCGTCTGCCGCCGAATGTCGGAGAGCAGCCTCTGGTAGTCGGGCCGGTCATCGCGGGTGCCGGTCAGCACATCGCGGTACTCCTCGCCTATGGCCCATCCCTTCTCAGCGGCGTAGCGCCGGCAGGAGGCCAGTTGGGTAGGAAGGCTCAGCCCCTCGCGTTCCTGGTCATCGCCGGAGACGCGGATGTACAGCAACGCCTCTGTCAGACCGGGGCTCGGGCGGTGCACCCGGCGCTTCGCTTTTGGGGCAGCCATCACGGCGCCTCCTGTTCGGCCATAAGGACTGCCGGCTCCACGCCGAGCGCCTCGGCTAACTGCCTGACGGTGCTATAGCGCGCCGGCTCGCCTCTTTCGGTCCTGGCGACGGTAAAGCGCGACACCCCCGCCTTCTCTGCCAACTCCTCCTGTGTCATCAATCGCGCCTCACGCATAGCGCGTAGGCGCGGGACACTCGCAGATCCCGAGGGCCTTGCCATAGGTGCATCTCCTCTCCGATCCAAGCCATCTCCATCTTAGCACGAATGCCAGATTTATGGAAGATTGATGCTTGACTACGGTGTCAGAGTGGTGGATGATTGATGATAGACAAGCGACAGATACAGGAGAGACGAGAGATGAACGCCAAGCGCACCACCAAGACTGCGAAGACCCAGGAGCCCGCCAGCCTCCCCATGTGGCTGACCATCGTGGCCGAGACGGCCGCTAGCAAGGCGCAGGAACTCCAGGCAGCGGCGGGGGCGGGACGGTGACCGCCTCCCTGCCCACTCGCAGCACGGTGGCCCAGGCATGGCAGCGGGCGGCGCAGCGGGCGCTGGCGGCGGACCTCCCGCACCAGCTCCGCCAGCGCGGTGCCTCAGTGTTGGTGCCGAGCCTCTCGACCGAGGGCGCCGCCCACCGGGTGCAGCTGGTGGCCGGCCAAGTCGGCGGGTGCGATTGCGAGGCCGGGTTGCACGGGCGTCCCTGCAAGCACCGGGCGGCGGTGGCCATCCGCCCCTTTGCGCGTCAGGCGGGCGTGCGGGTGACGCAGGTCAAGTCGCCGGCGGCGGTGCAGCGGTTCGTGGTGGGGGCGTGATGAGGACTGGCGGGAGAAACAGCAAAGCGGACCGAGAGGCGCGGTCCGCTCTGCTGCTAGGAGGAAGGAAAGAGGATGTCTTGATCGGCACCCCTGGGGGGCAGGGGTGCCGACCTGTTCCAACCATAGGGCGTCCCTGGTCAGGGCGCGCTCAGACAGGACCAATGGCCCATACCGGCCCGATGCCCAGGCGGCGCACGGCCCGCCGGCGTGGGGCACGGCGGGCCGTGCTTGCAGCAAGGGCGGGGTACAGCGCCGCTGCCACCACGCTCAGCGTATCAGCCGCCCTGATGATGCCCCCGCCGGCGACTGGGGCGAAACGGGTACAGCTGTACCCGTCGGCGGAAGCCACAAAAAAGCGCGACCGGGAGACCTTGCCAGCACCCCGGTCGCGCGCACCAGAACCCTTGAGGAGGAACTCCGATGCGTCCCAATCTTAGGCCCGCGGCCACTGCGCCGCAGCACTTCCACATCACCGCGACCACTGCGGACGGCGCGGCCGTCGAGCTCGAGGAGCGTGTCTACCTGCCGGCGCTGGCGACGGCGCGGCGCCTGGTCGATGAGGCGATGCCCCACGGCGGCGGCACCTCGTTCCAGGCCGGGCCTGAGCTGGCGGCGACCTGGACGGTGCGCGATCGCTGGGGCGCTCCCGCCGCCACCGTGGCGCTGCGCCGGCTGGCGGCAGCGGGGGCCTGAACCGACGGGCGCTATTCGCGGCGGGAGTGCTGGCTTCCGTTACCTGGTTCCCTGCGGGCGGCCTCTGCCTCTGCCCGAGCAGCAGCCACGGGTGCCTGCTCGCTCCCGGTGGTACACGGCGCGAGCCCCAGTCGCCTGACTGGGGCTCGCGTTGGGCTGTGCGTCCAGGACTCCCGCCCTCTAGCGGTTGGCTAGTTCACCCGAGGCCGCCGGGAAGCACGTCCCGGCCGTTTGTGGGCCTCGCTCATGCAAGGGCTCGCCTGCGGTCGAGCATCGCCCAGTCGGGAAACCCGCTGGGCGCGCTTCGATCACACTGCAGGACCCCATACAGGTCGTGCAGACGGGGCCAGCGACGGATCAGCAGCGTGGTACGTGCGATGCTCGTGCCTCCTCTCGGCCTGCCGGCCCGGTACTCGGGACCTCGCGTCCCTGCCACGCACGGTACTCCTGTTGGGGTAGGTTGTCAAGCTGGCGCAGCACGCTACCCTGGACGCCGGTTGGCGCCACTGGTTGGCAGCGGCCGTGGCTGAGTCGGAGTGCGGCGGGTGCTCTCGCCCCTGAGCATGATGTCGAGTTGGGCAGCACCACCCTCTTTTCGAAACAGGGTGAGGGGAAACCCGGCGCTCGGTGCGCGACGGAGGCAAAACAAAAGAGCCCCGAACAAATCTTGCGACCCGTCCGAAGCTCTTTGTACGTTTGGCACGCTTGCGCGTGTTCAACGTGGATAAAACTATACCACCGCGTGCATCCGTTCGTCAAGGGCCTTGAAGCGCCTATCTCCGACCTCAGATGCAGCAGCGCCCCGCTTGTGGGAAGCGAGGCACTGTGCTGTGCGCCAGGAGTGGCCAGAGCCGGCCACTTCGTCGGGTGCCTAGGGGACGCGCTCGATGATGATGATCTCGCCCAGGCACACGGTCACGCCTCCCGAGGTGCTGCACTCCGGCATCGCGGCGCTGGCGGGGTTGGCGGCGGCGAGGGAGGCGCCGCCCAAGGTGATCAGGCTGAAGGCGAGCAGGGCGACGCGCACGAAGTTGCGGGGGGCGATCAGGTTGGTCATGTGAGTGGCCTTTCCGGTGTGGTGGGTACTGGCGCGGTGCCGGCGGTGTCGGTCCGCGGTGCCACACCATCATGCGCTCGGCGCCGTTGCTG
Source organism: uncultured Chloroflexota bacterium (assembly GCA_902805635.1). Taxonomy (GTDB): domain Bacteria; phylum Chloroflexota; class UBA11872; order UBA12225; family UBA12225; genus CADCTC01. The sequence continues at coordinate 97 of CADCTC010000163.1, read as the reverse complement.
CGCGTCGGGCACCTGGCCGGACTTGCGCCTGGCCACCCGGCCGGGACCTACTTCCGACCGCACACTACCGCACACTACCGCACACTCTGGGACATCC
>CADCTC010000162.1 GCA_902805635.1 uncultured Chloroflexota bacterium | reverse complement strand
AGCGGATGGTACGCCCAGTGGACCGGCGAGGACTGTCTTGCAGCACTACGGCTGTCTATCAGTAGAACTCACCCTACGCCCATTCCATGCCGAAGAGCGTGGCGCGCAGGTCTGGGTCCGCCATGGTGGGGTCAAGCGGAAACACTGGCCGCCTGACATGCTGGTAGGTCAGGGCCGGGATGTCCTGGTTCACGGCGCCCGGTGTTAACGCAAGCAGTGCGTGGCGCGCGGCGTGGCGCAGCTCCGGCACCAGGTATCCCAGCTTCACTACCGTCACGTGGTGTGCGGCCGGATCCAGTCCAAGCTGCAGGAAGTCGCGAAGGTAGTGGTGCGGCTTGCGGCGCGCCGTCACGATCGTGTGCACGCCGCCGGTGCGCAGCACCGCGATGTCGCCGCCGACCGGGTCATCCCGGAACACAGTCTCCACACGCCCACGCACCCGTACCGGCGACCCATGCACCTGATCCAGCTTACCCCCTAGCAGCAAGTCCACATCTGTGCCCACGCCGGCAGCCACACACGTCGCCACCGCGGCCGCGTCAGGGATGCTCGCGTACAGCGCGCTGCGCTCGCCGCTGGCGAACGCCGAGCGCGCCAGCAGCCGCTCCAGCACGTGCGGCACGTCTCCTACGCCGCCCGCGGTGGGGTTATCCCCCGAGTCGCTGATGAAGATCGCGTGCTCGCCGCCTGCGGCCAGCTCCAGCGCTCGCTCGATGCACCAGTCTGCGCTGCCCGCCGGCGCGACGAAATCGAAGTCGTGGCGCGCGTCCCAGTAGCGCCGCGCGATCTTCTCCGCCTCACGCTGGATTGCCGCTGCGTCCGTGCCCGTCACCACGGCTGCGGCGGCGCTGCGCGGCTCGTCGGCCCAGACGTAGCCGACCCACAGCGATGCATCGATCACCCCCGCCACCGCGTCTGACTCCACCAGCCGCGCGTAGACCGTGCGCCCCGGCTCCACCAACGTGCTCGTCCGCTCCCCCGGCAGAATGGCGGGGACACGCACCCATGCCCGCAGCGGCCGCACGTCGTGGTCGAGACTGTCCAGGAGATGTGCGCACGCGCGCTCTCGTGTCTCAAGCGCATCATCGTGGGGCGCCAGCCGGTAGGCCGTGAAGAGGTCCACCAGCTCCACGATCTGCCGGGAGACGTTGCCGTGCAGGTCCATGCTCGCGGAGACCAGGCACCGCGGCCCCAGCACATCACGCAGCGCCGCTGCCAGGTCGGCCTCCGCGTCCTCCATCCCCTCCACGTACATCGCGCCGTGAATGTCGAAGTAGAACCCGTCCAATGGCAGCGCCCCGCGTACGCGCTCCAGCAGCTCCGCCTTCATCGCGGCGTACGCTTGCGCCGTCACCGGCCCGCCGGGGATAGCGCGCGCGTGCAGGCAGGGCAGCCACGCGACATCGTCGCGCCCACGCAACCGCCAGCCGGGCATGAACGGGTAGCGCTCCACCAACTCGTCGCCGCGCAGGATCGTAAAGTCCTCCAGGCGGCTCGGCAGCGGCGAGAAGGTGCTGCTCTCGATGGCGATGCCGCCAACGCCTATCCGGTATCCCATGCTGCGCTGCCTCGATCGATAGTGATGCAATGAGTCCGCCGATTCTAGAGGTCATCGCGACCAGCGTCCCAGATGCCGTAGCCGCGGAACGGGGCGGCGCTGACCGACTGGAAGTGGTGTCCGCCATGGAGGCTGATGGCCTGTTGCCCGATCTCGACGTTGTGCGCCGTCTGCGCGACACTGTGGTGCTACCCCTACGAGTTATGCTGCGTCTCCGTCCGGACTTCTCTGCGGGCACCGGGGTCATGGCCGTCGTCTCCCACGCGTCAGTGGTTATGGCCGATGGCCCGGACCTCGAGGCGCTCTGCCGCGCGGCGGGCCGGCTGCGCGCCGCGGGCGTGGACCAGTTCGTCTACGGGTTCCTCACCACCGGCGGAAGCCTTGACCTCGACGCGATGCACACGCTGTATACCGCTGCTGCCCCGGCCGGCTGGACACTGCACCGTGCGTTCGACCACGCCGCGGATGCCGCTACCGCGTTCGCCGCGTGCGCCCGCCTCCCTGGGTTGGACCGCATCCTGTCGTCCGGCAGTCCGTACGACCTGGATGCCGGGCTTTCAGCGCTGTGCGCGCGCGCCACGTGGCAGACGCCCATGCTGCGCTGGATCGCGGGCGGCGGGCTGCGCCTGGAGCACATCGCGCCACTGCGCCAGGCCGGCATCACGGAGTTCCACACGGGGCGCGCCGTGCGCCACTCACACAGCTGGGATGCGCCGGTGGACGAGCCCCTGGTGCGGCGCCTCAAGGAGGCCGTGACGGGCGAGAGCGTGCTACCACTCGGCCACGACGGCGCCTGATCTGTTTGACCTGAGCGGCCGCGTTGCCCGCGTCACCGACGGGGCTGTGCACCTTGCATGCGCTCAGGCCAACGGTCTTGTCGAATGCGGCGCCCGTGTCGTCCCCCTGTGACCGTCTCCCCTACCGGATCCACGGCGCCGGCTGGTTAGGCAGCTCAGGCGGCAGCGGCCGTCCTTCTAGCAGTGTCAGGGTGCAACGCAGCCGCGTTGTGCCGGTGCGCTCCACCCGGCGCGCGTCGACCAGCGGGAAGGCACCGGTCTCCACCTGAAAGAGCGCCACGTCCGCGCGGGCTCCCGGCCGCAGCGTGCCGATCTGGCCGTCCAGACGCAGCACGCGTGCCGGCGTCTCGGTGGCAGCACGGACAACGTCCGGCAGGGACATGCCCAGCGCCAGCGCCTTCTCCATGCATGTCGGCAGGTCGTAGACCGGTCCCCACAGGCTGGCCTGGTGCAGGTCGGTCGAGATCACATGCGGCAGGACGCCTTGCGAGGCCAGCGCCTCCGCCACCTCGAACGAGAACCCGCCGCCGCCGTGCCCCATGTCCAGCAGCACCCCTCGGTCTAGCGCCTGGCGCACCGCCTCCCGCGTCCGGCCATCCTGCCCTGTCAGCCGCATCGTGTTCCCGGTAAATGAGTGGGTGAGGAGATCGCCTGGGCGCAGCAGCGCGACGATCTCGTCTATCTCGGGCGGCGCTGCACCAATGTGCACCATCAGCGGTAGGTCCAGCGCCTGTGCCGCGGCCAGCGCGCGGTGCAGCGGCTCGAGCAGGTAATCGCCCGATGTGCCTGCCCCCATGCGCACCTTCACGCCACGCACGAAGTCCGCGTTGAGCCGGGCCAGCTGTACGCACAGGTCCACGTCGCAGAAGGCCATGCTGGAGAGCTCCAGCGCGGGCGCGACGAGGCCGATGGACGAGATGTTGAGGAACCCATACGCGCGTACCCGCGACGTGCGATCCAGGTACTCGCGGAATCCAGGCAGGTTGTAGGCGCCGGCCGAGCCGGCGTCTACCCAGGTGGTGACGCCACTTATGGCAGCCACAGGATCGGGGCGGATGCCCCAGTACGTCACGCCTGGGTAGATGTGGGTATGCAGGTCCACCAGCCCCGGCGTCACCAGCCGGCCGGCTGCATCGATGGTCCGCCCGGCTGCCTCTGCCGGAATGTCCGCTTCCACCGCCGCGACGCGTCCGCCGTCGATGGCTACGTCAAACCGCCCGGACAACCCGGCGCCGGGGTCGAGGACCTCGCCACCCTTGATCAGCAGCTCGAATCGCATCTTAATTCCCCACTAATACGGCATGATGCGCTGGGGGCCGTAGTCCATAGCGCGCAGGGTGGCGTCGTAGCTGCGCTGCAGCAGGTCCACCTTCAGGTCCCGGTGCGTGGGATCATCCCAGAGGCTGTCGAACTCGTGCGGGTCGGCCTGCATGTCGTACAGCTCGCCGTAGCCGGCGGCCTCGCCCTGCCCGTGGTAGGTGATCAGCTTGTGGCTGCGGTCGCGGTACATCGTCGCCCAGGTGCGACCGGGCAGGTCCACCGCGTCGTAATACTCGGTGCGCACGAAGTCGCGGTGATGCCCCGGCGACGCCGCGCCGGTCAGGATCGGCAGCAACGACCGGCCGTGCATCCCCTCCGGCGCCGGCAGCCCGCACACGTCCATCAGCGTGGGAAGGACGTCGGTCAGCTCCACCAGCGCGTCGCTCATCAGCCCCTGCTGCAGCGTACCGGGCATGCTGAAAAACAGAGGCACGCGCACCAATCCATCGTAGAAGCGGCAGCCCTTCTGCGTCAGGCCGTGGTCGCCCAGTGCCTCGCCATGGTCTGAGTGGAACACGATCAGCGTGTTCTCGCGCTGGCCAGTGCGGTCCAGCTCCGCCACGATCCGGCCCAACGCATCGTCGATCATCTCCACCTGGGCGTAGTACGCCGCCTGCAGCTGTCTGCCGTCAAATTCCTCTGGCCGGCGCGGCGGCGACTGGAAGTCCACGCCCGCCGCGAGCAGCCGGTTCTGGAAGGCGAGGTCGCTCTCGCGGAAGTGCGGTCCCGGCAGCGACTCGGGGTCGAAGCGCCGGTAGAACTCCCAGGGCGGGTTGAACGGCGGGTGGGGGTAGTACGGGTTCACGCTGACCATCCAGGGCTGGTCGTCCGGCCGCCGCTCGCCGATGAACTGGAGCGTCTTCTCGGTGGACCAGGTGGTCTGGTGCAGGTGGGGCGGCACGTTGTCCTCGTCGCGCCCGGGACCGTGCGGCGCCACCAGACCGCCGCCAGTCCCCTTCCGCGGGCGGAGCACCACCGCCGGGTCCTCTCCCTGTTCGACTATCCAGTCGGCGTAGTCGTGCCCGACCTTCCAGTCGTGGCGCGGCGCGTGCGAGTACTGGAAGTAGCGGTAGCCGTCGTCGATGCGTGGCTCACGCCCGTAGTAAGCCCCGGCCAGGTGCAGCTTCCCCACCAGGCCCGTGTCGTAGCCGGCGTCCGCCAGGCGGCGCGGCGCCAGCCTGATCTGCGGCGGGAAGTGCGTGTTTCCGTTGGTGTTGACGTGCAGCGTGCTGGGGTACTCGCCGGTCAGGAAGCTCGCCCGGCTAGGCGTACAGAGCGGGCTCTGCGTGTAGGCATGGGTGAAGGCGACTCCCTCACGCGCCAGCCGGTCCAGGTGCGGTGTGTGCGCGTGCGGATTGCCAAACGCCCCGATGGTGTCCCAGCGCTGCTGGTCCGAGCAGTACCACAGGATATTGGGCCGGCGCGTCTTGGTCATCGATTCTCCACCGCGAAAGGGTAAACACGCCACGCTCAAGTGACGTGCGTTGGGCGGGCAGTATACGGACGGAAGCTAGGCGACCGGGATGAGCGGCACCTGGCACTCACGCACTGCATCGGCGGCGAAGAGAAGTGCTTCGCGAATGTCGGCTGCTTCAAGATCCGGGTACGATCGCAGAATCTCACCTTCGGACATGCTATCGGCCACCATGGCCACCACGGTCTGCCTCTCAAGCGGCGCGAGTGGCGCCGTTACTCCTGTTGGCTCATCAGTGCGGGTTACCCGGACAGCCACACGAGCGGGCGAGCATGAGCTCTACGGGGAGCAGCTCGCGCGGCGGTTCGGGTCGTACCGCGCAAATTGAGGATCGGCGGTGACGAGGGTGAGTCGCTCTGCGAGCGCCTGGGCGATGAGCAGGCGGTCGATCGGGTCACTGTGGTGTCTGGGAAGCTGCTCCACCGCCAGCGCATGGTGCAGCGCTATCGGCAGCGGCGTGAAGCGGTTGGCGCGCAGCTCGCGGGGCAGCCACTCCGCGGCGTTGGCAGGGGCCGGAAGCTTGCCCAGGCCGAGCTTGATAGCGGTCTCCCATCCGCTGGCCACGCTCACGAACACCCTCTGCGCCGGGTCTCCAATCTGGGCACGTACCGCCGGCGTCAGCTGCGCTGTTCCCGCCAGCCACCGCAGCAGAACGCGCGTGTCCAGCAACAGGCTCATTGGCGCACGTGATCGCGCGACTGCCAATCCGCATCTGCGGCAGCCGACGTTGCCGTCGCGTCCCGTTCACCTGCGTCAGACTGCACGTCATGGTTGACGATGACCAGGAAGTTGGGTCGCATCTCCGACGTGGGGACTTCTAGCCTGCCAGCATGCGATTGGCGGCTTGGGCGGCGGCCTGGGCGGAGTCGCGGAGCGAGCGCTTGTTGTCGTTGAGGGAGACGTTGAGCTCGGTGTTGATCTGGTTGTAGATCTCGCCGAAGTTCTTGAGCGGCGGGAAGTAGAGGCCGGTCTTGAGGGCGTCGAAGAAGACCTTGGTCACCTCGGCAGGGGTGTCCTTGGGTGGGTAGACCTTCTTGGTGGCGGGGGTGGTGGTCTCGGTGAGGGCCAGGTGCTCCTGCCCCTTGTCCCCCACCAGCCACTTGACGAACTCCCAGGCGGCGGGCTTGTTCTTGGAGCTCTCCGCGATGGAGTAGCCGGTGGCGTTGCCGGTCTGGCGGCGCCCGCCGGGCCCCTTGGGGAAGAGCGTCACGCCGGGCTTGAACGGGCCGGTGACCAGGCCACCGTAGGCGAAGCTGCCGACGACCTGCATGGCGATGCGCCCGTTGTTGAACGTCGCGCCCGCCTCCTGCCCCTGCTCGGCGGCGTAGCGGTGGCGGAAGCGCAGCGCGTGGGCGAACTCGAGCCCGGCCAGCGCCTTGGCGTCTTCCAGGGTGGACTTCTTGCCGGCCTTGTCGAAGAAGTCGCCGCCCCAGGAGGTGACCAGGCTGTTGCGCAGGTCCGGGCTGAAGGCGATGGGGAAGGTGGCTTCGGTGACAACGCCGGCCATGTAGGTCTTGAGCTTGGCCGCGGCGTCCAGGAAGTCCTTCTCCCAGGTCCAGTTCTCGTTGGGTTCGGCAACGCCGGCTTTAGCGAAGAGATCCTTGTTGTAATAGAGCAGCATGGTCTGGACGAAGCGCGGCACGCCGTAGAGCTTGCCGTCCACGGTCTGGGCGCCGAGCACGTCGGGATAGAAGGCGTCCCTGCTGAAGCCCTGGCCACGGCTCTTGATCAGGTCATCCAGGGGCGTGACCATCTTGCTGGCCACAAGGTCCCCTGTGACGTTGGTGTTGAGCGAGACCACGTCGGGCGCGGTACCCGCCGCGGCGGCGGCCTTAAACTTCTCCAAGATTATGGCCTCGGGCTGGCCGGGCAGCTGGTTGACCTTGATGTTGGGGACGGCGGCCATGAACTTGTCCACCAGCTCGGCGCGGGCGGCGATGAGCGCGCCGGTGCCAGAGTTGTAGGTGTATTCGATGGTGGCGGGTGGGAGCGCCTGCTGCGCGGCCGGCTGCGACTGCGCGCCGCACGAGGCGAGCAGCGCGGTGGCGCCGGCAGCCGCGGGGGCAGCGGCGAGCACGAGAGAGCGGCGGGTGAGCTGATTCAACGGGATACCTCCACGGGCTGCTTGGCTGGGTTGGCTGGGGCGTGGGCGGACGGCGCGTCTACGGCGCCGCTGCCACCGGCGGACGGCTTCTGAGCCAGCGTCATGCCGGGGGCGGGCTCCAGGACGGCGCCACGGTTCTTCAGCTCGCGCACGAGCGACGGGACCGAGGTCTCCGCGACGGGCCGCTTGGCGCCGGAGGCCCACGCGGCGGCGATGCCGGCGGCCTGGCCCATCATGCTGGCGGTGGTCATGACGCGGGCGGAAGAGAGGGCGAGCTGCTCGGCGGAGAAACAGCGCCCGGCGACGAGCAGGTTCTTGGCGCCACGCGGGATGAGCGCGCGGAAGGGAACGTGATACGGGGGCACGTGGCGGTCCTCCCAGACCACCTGGTACTTGCGCTTGTCGGTGGTGGGGTCCATTGAGTCCAGGTAGAAGACGCCCAGCGCGATGCCGTCGTCGAAGGTGCGGCCGGCCTTCACGTCGTCGCCGGTGAGCACGTATTCGCCGACGGCGCGGCGCCCCTCGCGGATGCCGATGCGGGGGGAGAGGTAGTCGAACTTGTAGTGGGACAGGTCGTGGCGCCCCATGGGGTGGCGCTGGACGTAGTGGATCATGCTCCACATGAGACGGCGCGCGTGGACCTCGGCCTCGGTGAGGCTACGCCCATCGGTCGAGTCGTGGCCGATGACCTTGAGCTTGAGCCCCATCTTGCCGTCGCCCTGCGGCCAGACCGAGAGCATGGGCAGGTCTTCGGCGTTGCCGTAGACGCGCAGGGCGCCGCCGGGGGCGGTGGGGGCGGCGGGCAGCTCCTGCTGCACCTGGCGGCCGGCGTTTCTGAGAAAGAAGTTGAGCGACATGGGAAGCTGGGCGCCGTCTTCCTCGCGCCCCTTGGCGGTGGGGAAGCCGGCCTGGTGCACGACGTCACCGTCGCCCGACGCGTCGATGACGACGCTGGGGCGGATGGCCTGCAAACCCGACTTGGAGTGGAGGATGATGGCGTCGATGGCGCCGTCCCGGCAATCGACATCGGCAACGCGAGTGTGCACTTGGAGATCGACCCCGGCGGCGAGGGCCTGCTCCTGCAGGACGAACTTGAGCACCTCGTGGTCGAAGGGGCGAGCCTCGCTCTGGAGGTACGGCTTGTAGGCGGCGATGGCAGCGATGCGCTCCAACTCTTTGACCACGGCGTCGAAGACTTCGCCCTGGCCGGTGGTCTCACCGCAGAAGGCCGCGGTGCCGGCGGTGGTGGCGGTACCGCCAAGGTCGGCGTGCTGCTCGACGAGCATGACCCTGGCGCCCTGCCTGGCGGCGGCGACGGCGGCGGAGAAGCCGGCCATGCCACCGCCGGCGACGAGGACGTCGACCGGGTCCAGCTCTGTGAGGGTGCGGGTGAAGTGGTATGGCATGGCAGGCTCCTGGCGGCTATTCAAGTGGTGGCTTCAGACTGTCCGTTCGTGGTGAGCTCGTTGAAGGGTGTGGTTCGACAAGCTCACCACGAACGGGGGGCGAGACACGAACAGGGAGTGCACGATATTCATATGGAGGCAACGCCCGCAGTGCCCGCGACCCGGTTGGGGCCCCGGTCGCGGGTGGCGGTGAAGGCACGGGGGCGGTAGCCCAGGTTGAAGGAGATGCGGCGGCCGGCTTCGACGACGGCGGCGATGAGGTCGGAGGGTGCTTGGCCACCGAGGGGGTGGGATTCAGTGGCGGCGACGGCGGCGAGCACTTCTCCGGCGTGGTTGAAGATAGGGGCGGCGATGCTTGCCCCGTGGTCAGTCGATTCGTAGTCGTTGATCGCCCATCCCTGTGTGCGGACGGTGGCGAGATGCTCTTTGAACGCGGCGGCGTCCACGAGCGTGCGCGGCGTGCGCTGGACGCGCGGGGCGGTGGCCAGGAAGTGCTCCAGGTCTGCGGGGGAGCGGTGGGCGAGGATAGCCTTGCCCAGGGATGACGCGTAGGCGGGGGCGCCGCGCCCGACCACGAGCGGCTCGTGGGAGAGCGCCGCGGGCGACGCGGCAGGCGGCTCGACGAGGTCGACCACGATGGCGATGCCGGCCCACAGCACGCCGAGGCAGGCAACGCGGTCGGTCTTGCCGGCGAGGTCGTAGAGGTGGGGGCGCGCCTGGCCGACGACGAGCAGCTCGTCCAGGGCGTTGGCGGTCAGCTCCAGGGCACGCGGGCCGAGGCAATAGCGCGGGCGAGCCGGCTCGCGCCAGACGTAGCCGCGGCTGCTGAGCACGAAGAGCAGGCGCGCGACGGTGCTCTTGGGCAGGCTAAGCTCCCTGGCCAGCTCGGACACACCGGCGCCGCCCCGCGCGGCGCTGAGGTGCTCCAGCACGGCGAGGCCCTTCTCCAGGCTGGTGATCCCTTCACCCGCGGGAGCGGGCTTGCCTGTAGATGGCGAGTGTGGAGAGGCCACCCGCGCGGACGGCCTGACGGCGCGGACTTCGCCAGCCGTGCCATTAAACGGCGCAGGTGGGGCCATGTGTTCCGCATAGTAGCACGTTCTTGGCTAGTCAACGGCCAGGTAGCGAAGCGGTGGGTGCAATTTTTGTGATCCTTTGTGACCTGGTGTTTTAACTGGGGGTCGGGAGGGGCGGCGCTGCGGGGGCCTGACGCGGCACCATGCGGGGATAGAACGGTCAGGGGATGATGGGGCGCTGGACGCGTTGGTGGCGTTGCGCGCGGGGCTGTACGGGTGCTTCGGGCGGCGGCGGGACG
>CADCTC010000161.1 GCA_902805635.1 uncultured Chloroflexota bacterium | reverse complement strand
CCAGGCGATGCCGCTGCACGGCTACACCCGGCTGTTCGAGCGGCTGCTGGACCACCCCAACATCCGCGTCCTGCTGCAGACCGACTACCGCGAGCTGCTCGGCGCCGTCCCCTTCGGCGAGATGGTCTACACCGGCCCGGTCGACGAGTTCTTCGACTTCCGCTACGGCAAGCTGCCCTACCGCTCGCTGCAGTTCAGGCACGAAACGCATGACAGGGAGCAGTTCCAGCCGGCGCCGGTGGTCAACTACCCCAACGAGTACCAGTACACCCGCATCACCGAGTTCAAGTACCTCACCGGCCAGGAGCACGCGAAGAAGACCAGCGTGGTCTACGAGTACCCGCGCGCCGAGGGCGACCCCTACTATCCTGTGCCACGTCCGGAGAACGCCGAGCTGTATAAGAAGTACAAGGCGCTGGCCGACGCGACGCCCAACGTCTGGTTCGTGGGTCGCCTGGCGACGTACAAGTACTACAACATGGACCAGGTGACGGCGCAGGCGCTGAGCGTGTTTGACAAGATCATGGCGGCGCGCCAGGCCACGGCGAGCGACGGTGTGGCGAATGGCACGGCCACGGCAGCGCCCGCAGCGCCCGCAGTGCAGGCGCAGCCGGCGCAACGGTCAAAGGACGCCGGCAGCGGTCCGGCACTGCCAGCGTTGCCGGCCGTCGGTGTGCCTACTGCGGCCGCCGTGACCAAGCCTAGCGTTGTCTCAGCGCCGGTCACGTCAGCTCCGTCGTCTGGACCTGCCCTCGCGGTGGCCGCCTCGGCCGATGGCCGTACGGGTGGACGCGCGAATGGCGTTGCTTCGACCGGGGCAGCCGGGGCAGCCAGAGTTGGAACGCTGAACGGTAAGGGCGGCTCCCGCGACGTGGCGTAGCCGGACAGCAGGCGCGCGGATCACCGCTGGCACGAGGCCGGCTCCCTCTGTGAAGGGAGCCGGCCTCGTGCTATGCTGCGCGAAAGGACAAGGCTGTGACAGCACTACGCATGACATCGGCGGACTTGGACCTGCTGCCAGAACCGACAGACGGCCGGCGTTACGAGATCATCGACGGGGAGCTGTACGTGTCCAAGCAGCCGCGCTTTGAGCATCAATTTGCGGCGGACGGTGTTGGGGCGGCACTCAGGGCGTGGAGCGACCAGTCAGGGCGCGGCGTTCCGGTTACGGCGCCAGGAATAATCTTCGAGAACGACGACAACGTCGCGCCCGACCTCATCTGGATCAGCTACGAACGAATGCGTACCGCTCTGTGGGATGACGGGCACTTCCACGAGGCGCCGGAGCTGGTGGTGGAAGTGCTCTCTCCGGGCGAGAAGAACGCCGGGCGTGACCGTGACCTGAAGCCAAAGGTCTACTCACGCCAAGGCGTGGCGGAGTACTGGATTGTGGACACGGTGGCGCGCTGCGTAGACGTGTACCGCCACGATGGCGACACGCTGCGCCACGTGCGCACAGTTACAGACGGTGAGGACCTGGAGTCTCCGCTCTTGCCAGGTTTCCGGCTGCGAGTCGGCCAGGTCTTTTTCGCTGGCCGGTTATGACTTGGCGTCCGGTGTGCCGCCCGCCATGGACTCGTCCCAGCGGTGGAACTCGTCGGGAGCGGAGTCGCCGGGATCTGGGGCGCCAAGGTCTTTCAGGTGCGCCTTGAAGGCCACCCAGTCCATGGGGTTCTCGCCGTTGGCGTAGCGCTGCTGCTGCCACTCTTGCAGCTGCTGCGCGATGTTCTCGTTGTCTGCCTGTAGCTCGCTCATCGTTGCCATAGTGTTCCTCTAGGGGCGCAATCTCTGTGCCACGCGGTGCTACGCAGTGACGAGCTCGCGCGCCGGCGTCGCTGCCGGTGAGGGGCGACTCGGCCGGCCGGGAGCGCCGTAGAGGCGGCGTGGGGCCATGGTGGGCAGCGCGTCGCCGTGGGCTTCGATCAGCTCGTCGGTCATCTGCCAGATCTCGTCCAAGCTGAGCACGCTGGCGGTGTGCGGGTCCAGCATAACGGCCTGGTAGAGCGCATCTCGGTTGCCGGTGAGGGCAGCTTCCACGGCCAACTGGTGGACGCTAATGTGGCTGCGGTTCAGGCCTGCCAGCTGTGCCGGCAGCTCTCCCGTGTGGCAGGGCTGCACGCCGGCCCGGTTGACCAGGCAGGGCACCTCCACGATGCTGTCCGCCGGGAGGTTCGGGATCAGCGCGGCGCTCCGCCGGTCCAGCGAGTTGGGTACGTTACCGTTGAACGACCAGTCCTGGTTTGCCTCGATCGCACGGATGATGAACGCGGCATACTCGTGCGAGCGCTTCATCTCTATGGGCGCGCCGCTCTCCACCTCCTCACGGGTGGACTCGAACTTCTGGAGATTTTTCTCGCTGCGCCGCACGTACTCGTCTATGGGGATGCTGAACTGCTCCACCAGGTCGTCGCGCTTGATGAAGTACGGCACATACTCCGCCATGTGCTCGCTCGACTCGGTGACGTAGTAGCCCAGCCGGCGCATCATCTCAAAGCGGACCTTGTCCTTGGCGAATACGTCCGGCTTCTCCATCGCTTCCCACAGCGCGGGGTAGGCATCGTGCTGGCGGCCGTCGGCGCCCTTGAGGGTGAGATCCAGGAACCAGGCCATGTGGTTGATGCCCGCGACGCGGTAGCCCACGTCCTCCTGCGAGACGCCGAGGTAGCCCGACAGCTGGCGCGCGGTGCCCTGCACGCTGTGGCACAGCCCCACCGTCTGGATGGACGACGACCGCTCGGCCGCCAGGCACAGGATCGACATGGGGTTGACGTAGTTGAGCAGCAGCGCCTTGGGGCAGACCTCTTCCATGTCGCGCAGCAGGCCGAGCAGCACCGGGATGGTGCGCAGCCCTCGGAAGATGCCGCCAGTGCCCAGCGTATCCGCGATGGTCTGCTTCAGGCCGTACTTGCGGGGCACGTCGAAGTCCAGCAGCGTGGACTGGTGCATGCCGACCTGCACGGCAAAGATCACGTAGTCCGCGTCGCGGACGGCCTCACGCCGATTGAGCGATCCCTCCACGCGAGCCGGCGCGCCCACCTGCTGGACCAGCCGCTCCACCGTCTTCTGCGCAGTGTCCAGGCGGACCGGGTCCACGTCCATCAGCGAGATGGTGACGTCGCGCAACTCCTCAAACGAGAGGATGTCCATCATCAGCCGGCGTGTCCAGACGACGCTGCCGGCGCCAACCAGGGCTATTTTCATGCTGTAAGTGTGGCATGTGCGATCGCCGGAGCGGAGGCGATGCAGCGGGGCAGATAACTCCGCTCATGGTGAGCTTGTCAAACCATGCCCTTCGACAGGCTCAGGGCGAACGGGGAGCCAGCCAGAGGCTCCGTAGGCTACACCCCGCTGGGGAACGTGTCGGGCGCTCCGCCGTGGTCCCAGCCGGCGGTGCGCTCGAGCGGCTCGACCGCGCGCGTCTCGTCGAGGTGCAGCACCGCGTCGAATTGGTCGGCCAGGCTAGCGTGGAAGTAGTGGCTCCACCGTTCGGTCTCCGGGCGATAGATGACGCCGATGGCGCGCTCCAGGCGCTCCCGCCGCAAGTCGTCCAGCACGTCGTTGTGCGAACCGTCTGAGGGGGAGCCAGGCCCGGAGCCCGGACGCAACGGCAGGAAGAAACGGTCCTGGCCAAGCTGCTGCGCCACGTCGTGGAACAGCGCCTCGTAGCTTCCTGCCAGGCCAGGACGGACTTTGCGGTGGCGCGGCGGCTCGTCCCAGTCCTGCGCTGCGGTGACGGCGCCGGTGTACGTGGTGAAGCCGATGAGGAAGCTGTCGCGGTCCCAACGCTGGCGCACCAGCTGACCGACGTTGAGCTCGCCGCCCCGGCCCATCTCGGTGGCGCGGGCGTCGCCCAGGTGGGAGTTGTGCGCCCAGACGGCCACCTTGGCGATGACGCCCTGGTGGTGCAGGTGGTCTACCAGCTCTCCCAGCGTTTCGACCATGTGGCTGTCGCGCAGGTTCCAGGAGGTGTTCCGGCCGCGGAACATGGCGCGGTAGTACTCTTCGGCGTTCTTGGCGAGGCGCGCGTTCTGTTCCGCGTAGAAGAACTCGTCGGCAGCGGCGCGGCCATCGCGGCCCGCCAGCTCCGAGGCGCGACGCTGGAGCTCCACCAGCTGCGCGATCACCTCATCCTCGCACGGGTCGATCGCGCCTGATGAGGCGGCGTAGCCGTACGCCTGGGTGTCCTTCTCAAATCGCTCGAAGCAGGCGTAGCGCTCGCGCGCACGGCGGGCGCCCTCGGGATCGACCTTTTCGAGGTACTGGATCACCGCTTCGACCGACGAGTTGAGGCTGTACAGGTCCATGCCATAGAAACCCACCTTGGGAGCACCGCGTGGCAGCCGCGCGTTGTGCTCGCGCAGCCACTCCACGAACTCCAGCACCACCGTGTTGCGCCACATCCAGGTGGGGAAGCGCTGGAAGTCTCCTAGCGCGGCGCGGCCGTCGGGGTCGTCGCTCTCCCCGCGCACGTAGCGGTTGACGCGATATGCGTCGGGCCAGTCCGCTTCCACCGCCACGGCAGTGAGCTGCTTCTCGACGATCAGCCGCTTGGTGATCTCGGCCCGCTCGGCGTAGAAGTCGTGCGTGCCGTGGGATGCTTCGCCCAGCAGGACAAAACGGGAATCGCCGATCAGGTCGAGCAACGCGTCGTAGGACTGTGGCGTGCGCGCGAGGGGCTGTGCCGCCCGCGCGATTCGCTGAGCCAGGCGGGTCTCAGACGAGGTGTGCGTCGTAGTTGCCGTCATGCGCCGTCGCAAGCAAAGCGCATGCCACCACGGCCGCCACCGCGGGCGGCATGCGTCTTGTTGTCACACCGCACGAGGCACGGTAGCTAGAGAGGAGAGACAAGAATGGCAGCTGAGCCACGGACGGAGGAGTCGCCCGACACGCCGCATAGACCCGATGCCCCGCACATAGGCGAGATCAAGAAGTTGGGCGTGGCCGGCGATACGCTGTACGAGGAGAGCCTTCAGCCGGGGGTGGAGCGGGCGCAGGTTTCGCCGGGGGATCAGGTGGTGACGGCGGACGACGAGCAGGTCGGGGAGGTGCGCTTCGTGCGGCCAAACTGCGTGGTGGTCAGCCGCGGTAGGAAGGCGGACCTCTACGTCCCGTTCGATGCTGTCTTGTCGTCTCGCGAGCACCGCGTGGTGGTGAACACGCTGGCGACGCAGATCGACCGCCTGGGGTGGGAGACGCCGCCGTCTCGCTGATTGGGCCAGCACGCCCTGTTCGTTCTCGTTTCAGGATCTCCGTTCGCCCTGAGTCTGTCGAAGGGCGTGGTTCGACAAGCTCACCACGAACGGGGAATTGAAACCACCTCCTAGACCTTGCTGCTGTTGCGGTTCTGCTCCTGGATCGGCTCTGTGCCTTCTGAGCTGGCGCCCTTGCCCGACGCCTTGGTGGGAGTGTCTGGGGTGTCTTGCTCGCGCGGGGCGGCCTCGGCGGTGCCTCGCTCAGGCATCTTCTCGCCCTGGTTGTTCTGCTGGGTATCCGGCTGCTTGGGGGAAGTCATGGCCCGTCACCGCCCGCAAGTCTTGTTCCACCCCGCTGGTCGAGCAAAGTGGCATGTCTCTTGCGGGCACGCGCATATCGACTTCGCGGTCCGGTCCACGCTTGGTGGCACACAGGACGCGTGAAGGTACTGGGGAGGCGAGAGAAGAGAATGGCGACACAACTGCACACGCGCAACTGGCACGCCTGGCACGACCAATCGACCGATGGCCAACCGTGCGTCCGCGTCCACGGCGAGGTGGTGGTGCCCAGCGCCGGCTACGGCATAGAGCTCCAGCGACACGGTTCCGAGCGCGCCGACGCGGGCAGTACGGGCGGCGAGCTGGTGCTGAACTTGATCGTGCGCGAGCCGGCTGCCGATCGAGGTCAGCCGGAGACGGTGGTGCCCGCGCACTACGTCCTGGAGGAGACCACCGGTCCCGTCACGGGCGTCACGATCCTCCACCAGGGACGCGAGATTGCCCGCCTGAACATCGAGACCGCGCCTCCACAGGGGGTGCAGCCGGCGCAGTCGATGCACGCCAACCGGGCTTAAAGACAGCATCACAATTCCCGTTCGTGGTGAGTCCATCGGCTTTGCTCAGGACAGGCTTGTCAAACCACGCCCTTCGACAAGCTCAGGGCGAACGGATACCGCGAAAGCAGTGCTCACCCGAGCATGTCGCGCAAGCGGCGGCCGTCCCAGATGGCGTGACCGCCGGGATCGTTGTTGAAGTAGGCGTAGACGTCAGCCCCTTCGGAGCGGAAGCGGCGGATATGGGTGGCCCACTCCGCCAGCTCCTCGTCTGAGTAGCCGGTGTTCCAGCGTCCGCCGTGGAAGCGGATGTATGTCCACGGTGCGGTCAGGCGCACCTCTAACGGCACCTGCGGGTGTACGGGCAGGCACAGCGCGGCGCCGGCCTGCTCCAGGAGGGCGTAGACCTCAGGGACCAGCCACGACTGGTGGCGGAACTCGAAGGCAAACCGCTGGCCCTGGTAGGGCGCCAGCGCGGGCATGAACGCTGCCAGTCGCTCGATATTGGCATGCCACGTGTGCGGGAACTGGAACAGGATAGGGCCGAGCTTCTCCTCGAGGCCCGTGGCGCGCTCCATCAGGCGCGCCATCGGCTCCTCCGGCTCTTTGAGCTTCTTCATGTGTGTCAGGTAGCGGCTGGCCTTGACGGCGAAGAGGTAATCGGGCGGCGTCTGGCGCCACCACGTCTCGAAGACCGGCCGCTCCGGCAAGCGGTAGAACGAGAAGTTCACCTCCACCGTCGGGAAGTGCTGCGCGAAGAACGGCAGCTGCTCCTCCCCGGGCATGCGCTCCGGGTAGAAGATGCCCATCCAGTGCTTGTAGACCCAGCCGGAGGTGCCGATCCACAGGGCAGCCATGACTGCTCCGTCCCTTCTGCGGCGCCTGCCCGTGCCCGTGCCGCTGTTGCCGCCGCGCGCCGCTCCTTCGGGCCGGCAAGACGGATGCCAGACCGCCGGCCGGGCACGCGGTGGGTAGTGAAGCGACGGGCGTGTCCCACCGCCTGGAGACTGAGGGGCGGCACGGCCGGAAAGGGCGGCATGCGTCCTGCGAGGGGCGCGGCGAAAGGGGGCTGCATGGCTTCGTCTTCGCCGGCACAGACGGACGAGGAGCACACGCACGACGCGCGCACCCACGGGCACGTGCACTACCACGTCTCGCACCACCACGCGGGCGGCGTGCTCGTCGAGTGGCAGCACCGCACGTCGTGGCACCGCCACACGCACAGCCACGCGGAGCTGAGCCACTCCCACGACTATGACCGTGGGGACGAAGAAGAGTTCCACGGGCGCGAGGCGCACATCCACGACCACTCCGCTCCAACGCGGCTGGCGGGCGGTTCCCAGCCGTCGTGACCTTGGGGAAGACCTCACCCTCAGGGCACAGAGGGCTGGGCCCTGCATCCACTTCGTGGCGGGCGCATTCATCCGCCCCTCTCCTGTGGGAGAGGGGCGGGTGGCGATTTGCATTATGTCAGCGAAGGGCGTTCAGTCTGAGTGTGTTGGGTGCTGCCGTATCGGGTGTGGCGTGCGGCGCACCAAGTATCCAAGGTAGGAGGGGAAACGTGCTGACGCTGTACACGTTTGGAGACTCCATTCTGGATTGCGGGCACTACAACCAGCACGGCGTCCATCCGGGTCAGCTGCTGGTGAAGAACGACGACAGGCTCTTCCCAGAGTTCCGCGGTCAGGACCTGAGCAGCCTGGGACCGGCACGGTTGGAGCACCGCGCGCGTGACGGCGCCACCGTGCGCGGGCTGCCTCCACAGGGGCAGGGGCTGCCGGCGGAGCAAGCTGCGGAGCAGGCTCCAAGTCCCGGCGCCGGTGGTGGCGCTACCAATGGCAACGGCAGTGGTAGCGGCGCACGGAGCATAGCGATCCTCACGGTGGGAGGCAATGACCTGCTGCAAGGGCTGATCCTAGACACCGGACCGGGCATCGCAGAGTTCGCGGCCGCGGTGGATGGGTTCCTGCGCCGGATGCCCATCCGGCCGGTGCTGATCGGGAACGTTTATGACCCGTCGATGGGCGATGACCGGCAGAACTTCCTGGGGGTGGACCCGGGGATCGCGCGGGCCAACCACCGCCGGATCAACGACGCCCTGGCGGAGCTGGCCGGCCGCTACGGCCGCCTGGTGGACCTGAACGCCCATTTCCTGACCGGCGACCCCTCCTGGTTCACACGCACCATCGAGCCCAGCCTGAAAGGCGCGTCTGAGGTACGCCGTGCATTTTGGAACGTGCTGCGTCCCTTTGTGGCCGGCTGAGCGCTCCCATCTCGCCACGCCCAACGGCACGGAACCTGCGCCCTGGGTGGCGACTACTCAACAAAGCGGTTCGGAGGTAGCACGCCATGGCAGTTGAGGCAGGAACGCCCTATTCGGACGACGAGGTGACGCCCGAGGGGAAGGAAGGGCCGGTCAGCCCGGATATGAAGATCAACCCCGGAGGGCAGATCGACAACGAGGGGAACGAGATCGGCAACGTGAGCGGCACCGCGCAGGGCCTGGGCGGCGCCGGCAACACCACCGCTGGCGGTGGTGGCCCCACCGGCACCGGCGGAGGAACTGTGCCATCAGGCACCAATCGCAGCCGGAGCGGCACTAACCACTAAAGGAAGTTTCAAAACCTCCGTGCGCCCTGAGCCCTTCCGCGGGCTCAGGGGGGACCTTGTCGAAGGGCGTGGTTCGACAAGCTCACCACGAACGGAGGGAGCTCACCACGAACGGAGGGGCTCACCACGAACGGGGATTGAACCAGTCTCTAAGCCGTACCGTGTGGCTCAGCACCAACCACCGCGAATTGAGCTCCCCGCTTCCCGTGAGGGGGGCGGGGATGAAGAAGAATCTCCTCTACTTGACCCGCAGCAGCTCGGGCATCGCGGCGGGCTCGTGCGGGCCTACCGGGCGGGCGCGGTTGAGGTCGAAGCGGTGACCCTGGCGCAGGACGTGGAGGCGCACGTCGTGCAGGCCAATCTTGCTGTGGCTGTCGCGCTCGACCAGGCTCGAATAGCTGATCCCGGCGCCGTCCACCACGTGTACGCCGCCCGATCCGATTACCCGGAAGACGCGGTCGGGCTCGACGACGATCGCGGTGTCCTCGTCGATGCCGAGACCCATGTTGTTTGGGTTCTGCGCCACGGCGGCCATCAGGCGGCCGATCCGGCCGCGCTGGGAGAAGTGCGAGTCGACCACTACGCCCGCCAGCAGTCCAATGCCTGGGGCCATCGAGATGCGGCTGACGTCGGGTGATTCGTCGCTGGAGCCGGAGACGAGCATCGTGTCGGGCATCATGGCGGCGCCGGCGGAGGTGCCGGCGATGGTGGCGCCGTTGGCGTGCAGCTCGTGCAGCGCCTGGAAGACCGGGGTGCCGCCCAGCTGGCTGGCGATGCGCAGCTGCTGGCCGCCGGTGAAGAACACGACCGTTGCGCCGCACAGCTTGGCAAGGTTCTTCTCGTCATAGCCATCGGCGCGCCGGCGCACGTCGAGCACCTCGACGTTGCGCACGCCGAGGTCATGGAACAGCGGCAGGTAGGTGTCCATGTACGCCAGCGGCACCTGGGTGGCGGCGGTGACCAGCACCAGCTTGCCCTTGGCGCCGTGGGCGCGTCGGCATACCTCGCGCAGGATGGGCGCGCGGCCCTCTTTCTTCTCTCCGCCGCCGATGAGGATCAGTGCGCCGGAGGTTTCCCTAATCACTGCGCCAAAGAGTAGCAGCCCCGGCGCGGCCGCAGGTCTCCATAGGACAGGAAGGGCCGGTACCGAGACGCAAGGCGCCGGGGCTATTTCTTGCGAGGACGATCTTCTTTTTCGAGTCGCGGACGCCGCGAGTCCCAGTCGAAGGTATCACCAGCGGTGAGGACGTGCAGCCGCGCGTCGTGAACGGTGACGATGCCGCGGGGCCGGTGCTCGATGCTCGAGAATGAGATGCTCTTTCCGTCCAGGATGTAGACCGCGCCCTTCTCGCC
>CADCTC010000160.1 GCA_902805635.1 uncultured Chloroflexota bacterium | reverse complement strand
GTTCTCCATCGACGCGCCGCTGGCGACGGGCGTGCGCAACGACTTCGCGGTGACCGCGAACGATGTCTCTGGCAACCAGAGCGCTGCGGTCTTCGTCGCGCCGATCTACCAGGGCGATAGGGCGACGACGCCTGGCACCGCCGGCGCCGTGGCTGGCAGCGCGACGGTCGCCGTCAGCGCGCCGTTCAGCGGTGATCTCACCGTGACGGGCAACACCCTCAACTCCGCCACCGTGGAATGGGACACCAGTGGCGCCTTTGCGGCGACCACCTGCGTGGCCAGCGTCACCGGCAAGTGCCCAATGACGCGCTCGAGCGAGGGGTTCTCCTACTCGATCACCGGCCTCAACCAGAGCACCACCTACCAGGTGCGGGTGAGCAACGCCCAGTCGGTCGGCATCGCCCCCGCGCCGGCAAGCATCACCCTGGGCGCCGGCGAGAGCGTGGTGGTGACGGCGACCGTCCGCAACCACCGCAATGAGCTGGTGCGCGATGGCGTCACCCTCTCGTGGACACGCACGGGCAGCAGCACAAACAGTGGCTCGTCGCTCGCCTCGGCCACCAGCCGGCGGCGGCGTCAACAACGCCGCCGCCGGCTGCACCGTCGCCACCGCTTCCGGCCAGGCGTGCAACCGCCTCTCGGTGACCACCGCGGTGACCCAGACGATCACCGTGGAGGCGAGCGCCGGCAGCCAGTCCGCTAGTGACGCGGGGAACCCGCCGACGTACGTGGTTGTGATGGGAGCCACAACAATCAACGATCCACCGACCGCGCCGCAGAACCTGCGCCTGAGCGTGGGCAGCATTCTCATGCAGTGGGACCCGTCGGATGACCCGAAGGTGGCCGGCTATCGCGTCTACGTGGGCACTGAGAGCCGGCGCTACTCGACTGCGATCGACGTGGGCAGTGCCACCAGCTACCGGTACCAGGCGGTGACGCCGGGGACGCGCTATTACGTCACCATCCGCTCGTACGACAAGCTTGGCCAGCTCAGCGCCATGGGCGACGAGGCCGTGCTTGACATCCCTGCCCCCACGGCTACGCTCACGGCCACGCCCACATCGACGCGCACGGCCACACGCACCTCCACCTCCACGTCCACGCCCACGGCCACTCCGCTGGCGACGGCTACCACCATCCTCACGGCAACCGCCTCTCCGACTGCCTCAGTGGCGGCGACCGAAACCGCCACACCCACGGTTGGTCCAGCCGAGCCGCCGAGCGTCACCGCCAGCGCAACGGCGTCGATCACGGCAACTCCCACTGCTATCGTGACTCCGACCGGCGTTTCCTCGGTAGTGGCGTCGCCGGCTGCATCATCCGCGACTGCCACGGCACCGGCAGTCCCGGCAACCTCCACGCCGGTGAGCTCCGCCACGTCCACACCTCCGGGAGCTGCGGCGACGGCTACCGACACGGCCACCGGCACGCCGAGCGGCGCGACCCCAACGCCGGCTGCCGCGTCGCCGACCGCAGCGCCGTCAACCATGACGCCGGTCTCGACCGCCACCATCCCCCCTGCGACCGCGACCTCTGCGCCTCCGACCACCACTCCCCTGCCACCGACGGCGACAGCAGCCCCGCCGACCGCGACTCCGGTCGCGCCAACCCGCACACCGGCGCCCACGGCCACCACACCCCCGACCTCAACTCCCGCTCCCACCGCGACGAGCGCGCCGACAGCTCCCGCACCGACGCCAACGGTCTAGACACGTGAGAGTCGCCCGGCGCACCGAGCTGTTCACCGAATCGGTCATCCGCGAGATGACGCGGCTGATCCAGCTGCACCACCCCACCGACGGCATCAACCTGGCGCAGGGGTTCCCGGACTTCCCGGCGCCGCAGGAGTTGAAGGACGCCGCCTGCGCTGCAATCCAGGCGGACGTCAACCAGTACGCCGTCACGTGGGGTGCGCCGGGGCTGCGCCAGGCCATCGCGGGCAAGTACCAGCGCTGGTACGGGCTGGGCGTGGACCCGGAGCGCGAGATCACCGTGTGCTGCGGCTCAACTGAAGCCATGCTGGCAACCCTTATGGCAACGGTGAATCCGGGAGACGAAGTTGTCGTCATCGCCCCGTACTACGAGAACTACTGGCCCGATACCGTGCTCTCTGGTGCGACACCTCGCTTCGTTGCACTGCGCGAACCGGCCATGGGTAGTACAAGGTGGGGAGAGACTTGGCGCCTGGATCTGGACGAGCTGACCGCGGCATTCAACGACCGCACTGCGGCGATCGTGATCAATACGCCCAACAATCCGACGGGCAAAGTCTTCTCGCGCGAGGAGTTGGAGGTAATAGCGCAGCTGTGCCAGCAGTGGGACGTGCTCGCTATCACAGATGAGATATACGAGCATATCGTTTACCGAGGAACGCACACGCCGATCGCGACGTTGCCTAGTATGCGCGATCGCTCAGTGGTAATTTCGGGCATCAGCAAGACATATGCTGTAACGGGTTGGCGCGTTGGCTGGGCCATCGCACCGCCCGCGCTGATCAACGCCATCCGCAAGGTGCACGACTTCCTCACCGTAGGGGCAGCAGCGCCTCTGCAAGCGGCGGCAGCCGTGGCGCTCGGCTTTACGGACGACTACTACCAGCGGCTCGTTGATGGGTACTCGGAGCGACGTGGTCTTATGCTGGATGCGTTGGAAGCAGCTCGCTTTCCGTTTGCAGCGCCCGATGGCGCGTACTACGTTATGTCGGACATCTCATCCTTTGGAGAGGAGGATGACGTGGCCTTCGCTCGGCATCTGGTGAAGGATTTTGGCCTGGCGGTCGTTCCTGGATCATCCTTCTATCCAGACCAGGTCTCCGGACGTACGCGCGTGCGGTTCAGTTTTCCCAAGCGCCGAGAGACCCTATACGCCGCCCGCGAGCGCCTCCTTAGCTTCAGCGCTAGCCGTTGATCCTCAGCATTCCGCTGCTCGCAAGGTAGTTTTCAGACTAAACGGCACTCTCCACACACCGTTCCAATGCGTCGGGGTTTTGTCCAAGGCCCCGACGACGGGGTGGCTGCCCTGGCCGGCGACGACCAGCGCTCGCGCCCACCCGGCGTACAGGGCCGCGCCGACCACCAGGACGAGCGCCTGCACCGGCGTGACAGCTGCGCCGACTGGGCCGTCGATCACGTCCACACCCCAGTCGAGCATGAGGTGGTCGAGGCTGAAGCCCATCGCCAGCGCGTGCGCCGCCCGCCAGCGCCCGCCGGCGGACGCTGCGGGCCGAGTCGGCGGGAGCGCGAGCGGCGTCATCCGGCGGCCTGGCCCGGAAATGACCCGGCGCGTACGGCCCACATCACCCCGGCCGCGACGGCCCAGATCGGGATCAGCGTTCCGGCGACCGGGAACAACGCGTCGAACAGGTCGATGAACGCGATCGTCGCCGCGGCAAGGCACCACGCCACACCGCCGACCACACCGAGCGGCATGGTGATTCGGTTGCCCAGGGTGCGGGTGAGCCCACCGACCGCTGCGAGCGCGATGATGCCTAGTCCCCACAGGGTGTTGAGGATCGTTTCGTTCCACTTCTGCACCTCGGAGATCAGCGAGGGCTGTCCGTCTGCGATGGACTCTGCACCCAACGCCGCCAACAGATGCACCGCCATGCCCAGGGTGGCGACGACAGCGACAACGCTGACCACGTTCACCACTCGGGCCATGCCGGGACCGAGATTGCCCCGCTTGCGGAGCAGCAGTATCGCCGCCGCGAACAGCCCGAAGGACGCCAGCAACAACGCATGCGAGGGGTACCACGTGGGCTGTATGAGCGCCTGGTACAGCTGCTCGACCTTGGTGCCCCCACCGCTGTCGCCTGGGTGGGTTACACCGCCGGCGAAGAAGGCGATCCCTCCCAGGGCGAGGCAGATGCCCCCGAGCCGCGCGGTGCGCAGCGAAGCGGGTGACGGGCTGGTGCGAGCGACTATCGGCGTATTCATCAGTGGCGCTCCTAACCGTGTGACGACTCGTCCAATGGTGGCCGACGGACCCGTCACCGCGCACCCGTGCGCTCCCTGGAGTTCCTCAGGGATAACCCTCTGTCGAGGCCCGGTGACGCCGCCCTATCATCACGCCATGTCGACCGCGATGGAGGCGAGGGAGCCGTCCGAGGAGGCCCCGGCGACGGCCCTTGAGGCCGGCCTGGGGATGGTGGCTCTGCTGGTCGCGATGCTGGTCGGCTACGGGTGGTCCCTCGGCTTCCATCTCGAGAACGCCCACAACGGGCTGATCGCTGCCTCGTTCTCCGCCGTGGGCCTGTACGTCGTACGAATGCGGCCACGGCATCGTGAGGGCTGGCTGCTGGTCGCAGTCGGGGCGGTCAGCGCGGTTATGTTCTTCGGCCGTCAGTACGGCGCTACAGAGCCCCCGCCGCCCGGTGCGTCATGGATCGGCTGGATCGGTGTGTGGCCACTACCCCTGGCCATCGCCTTGTCCGGCTGGACGTTCATGGCGTTCCCACACGGCCACATGCTGTCACCGCGCTGGCGCCGCGCGGGCCTGGCCATGTGCGCCGTCGCCGCCCTCATGGCGATGACGTCCGCTCTCTGGCCCGTGGACTACGACCGGACCGGCCTGGTCGCACCCCATCCCCTCGCTATGCCCGGCTCCCATGTGGCCGCACAGCTGTGGGGCTACCTCCAACCCAGCTATCTGCTCTTTCAGGTGCTCTGGACCGTCGCGGTGGTGGTGCGGCTGCGCCGGGGTCGCGGCGACGAGGCACGCCAGATGCGTTGGCTGGTCTACGCCGCGGTGATGGCCATCGTGCTGCTCGCCGCGGGTTTGGTCCTGTTCGGGAGTCCGGTCCCGGGGCTGCTTGCGCTCCCGCTGATCCCGGTCGCGGCGGGCATCGCCATTCAGAAGTACCGGCTGTACGACATCGACCCGGTGATCAACAAGACGCTGGTCATCGGTTCCCTGGTGCTCGTCGTCACGACCGGCTACGTCGCCCTCGTCGTGGGCGTCGGTGCTCTCATCCCGGCAGGTACAGGCTGGCTGTCCCTGCTTGCCACCGCAGTCGTCGCCGTGGCGTTCGAGCCGCTCCGCCGGCGCGCCCATATCCTGGCCGACCGGCTCGTCTACGGTCACCGCGCGACGCCCTATGAGGCCCTATCCCGGCTGTCGGCGCAGTTGGACGAGGCGCCGGAGGACCTGCTTAGTGGGATCGCCGCCACGGTCGCCAACGCAGTCGGCGCGACCGAGGTGGTCGTATGGGTTGGCGAGGAAGCACGCCTGCTCCCACAGGCCGGGTGGCCCCGCCGCCCCGAGCCATCGGAACCGTCGCGGCTGGGCGAGCTCGACCGCGGCGCCCATCGACACGTCGGGCCGGTTGTCCACCAGGGCACCGTGCGCGGAGCGATCACGCTCCGCAAGCCGGCCGGGGAGGCGCTCACCACCACCGAGGTCCGGCTGCTTGCAGACCTGGTCGCCCAAACGGGTCTGGTCATCGCCCAGCAGCAACAGGCGCAGGAGTTGCAGGCTGCAGCCCGGCGCATCGTCACCGCCCAGGACGCGGCCCGCCGCAGGATCGAGCGGGACCTCCACGACGGCGCCCAGCAACGCCTGGTGACGATGGGCCTGGAGCTCGGATCACTGGCCGAGCAGGCACAGGCGTCCGGCGGGCCCGCGTTGGCCGCACGGGTGAAGGAGCTACGAGCGCAGCTGCTGGAGACCACTGCCGATCTGCGCGAGCTGGCCCGCGGCCTGCACCCGATGCTGCTCACCCAGGCGGGGCTGGACGCCGCGGTGAGGATGCTGGCGGACCGGTCGGCCATCCCCGTCCGGCTCACCGTGGCGATTCCCGGTCGGCTGTCCCGCGAGGTCGAGGTGACGGCGTACTACATCGTCAGCGAAGCGCTGACCAATGCAGCGCGCCACTCAGCCGCCGACGTGGTCACAGTCGAGGTCGCGAAGGTCGTGGAGGGACTGCGGGTGGGGGTCAGCGACGACGGCTGCGGCGGTGCACGACAGCGCGACGGCAGCGGCTTGGAGGGCCTCGCAGACCGGGTCGCCGCAGTTGGCGCCAGGCTGACGATCGACAGTCCCGTGGGCGGTGGAACCCGGATCCGGACAGTGCTGCCATGCGCGTAGTCGTCGCTGACGACGCAGTGCTGTTCCGGGAAGGGATGGCGCGGATCCTCACCGAGGTGGGCTTCGAGGTCACCGGCCAAGCGCGCAACGGCGCGGAACTGATCGGACACGTCCGACGCGACGCCCCCGACGTGGTCATCACGGACCTGCGGATGCCCCCGAACTTCGCCGACGAGGGGATCGAGGCAGCCGCTGAAATCCGCTCGTTCGCCCCGAACGTCGGAGTGATGCTGCTGTCGCAGTATGTCGAGGTGCACCATGCACTGCGACTGATGGACGAGTTCGACGGCGCGGTCGGCTATCTCCTCAAGGACCGGGTGTCCGACCTGAGCGCCTTCGCCGCTGACGTACGTCGGGTCGCCGCTGGCCAGGTCGTGATCGACCAAGAGCTCGTGTCACGGCTGGTCAGCCGGCGTCGCGAACGGGACCCGCTGGCCGAACTCACCGACCGCGAGCGGCAGGTGCTCGCGCTCATGGCCCAAGGTCTGACCAACGCCGCTCTGTCCGAGGAGCTCTCCGTGAGTGTCAAGACCGTCGAGGGGTACATACACAATGTGTTCACCAAGTTTGGGTTGCAACCACGTGAGCGCGACCACCGGCGGGTGCTGGCAGTGCTGCAGTTCCTGCGTCAGCAATAGCGTCGATATGCCCGCGTGTTCGACCGTTTCGGCGAGCACCTGCCGCCGACGCGAGCCCTGGCGGTGAGCGTCTGATGACGTGACCCGGCTGATCAATGAGACGTTCCCTTCCTCGGCCCTCCCGGCACCGGCAGAAACATTGGCCATGGGCCCGTTGATCCGGGCGGGCCACCGGGTCGCCTTCGCCATCGCCGCCGAATGGTCGATCGGCTCCGTCCACCAGGCGGGGCGGCTCGACGACGACCTCCGCCGGCGCGGCCGCTATCCCCCACTTGGTCATCGAACCTGGAGAGAAGGCGGCCGCTTGGCGAGTGGGGCGCGCCACAGCGCACTCCCCATCCTGCGGGAGGGCGATTGGGCGGTCTAAATCGCCGACGGCGTCACCGACGAGGCGGCAACGTTCTGCACGCTCGGAACGACGGTGCTGCATGGGTGTCGCATCGGCGAACCGCAGCTGGGCGAGGATGCCGTCGTCGTTGGCATAGGCTTGCGGGGCAGCTGCTTGCGGAGTATCTGCGGATCGCGGGGTGCGAGCGGGCACCTGTCCCGCACTGCAGTGGCCAGGCCCCTCTGAGGAGGCCGTGCGCGTGCCTGCGGAGAGGAGTGCGCCGGCAAGCAAGAAGGAAAAAGAGCGTTCGGCGCAGCATGCTGGTGGCCTCAGATCTTCGCCAGGACCGCTTGCGCCAGTTGCTGGAGCGCGCCACGCGGGTCTGCCTGGACCTTACTGGTGATGGCGACCAGGACGCTGGTGCGCCCTTTCAGCACCAGCACCCGCCCATTATCGCCGTCCCTGGTGAAGATGGCCGCGTCGCCCAGGCCACTGAGCTTCTCAGTGCCGGAGCGGCCGCTCGCCGCCTCAAAGAACACCCTGGCGTCCGCGTCGCTGGTGTGCTTCGTCACTGCCACGTCCACGTACTCCGTGGCCGGCGCTGTGCGTGTGTCCGCCGCAGCGAAGAAGCACTTGTCCTCACCCTCGCGTTCGCCCTCCATTGCCTCTTTCCCCAGCGCCGCGCTCGCGTCGGCACGGGTCGCGGGCGGGCACCCACGACCACCTGCCTGCGCGGGCGCCACGCGTGCAGCTGCGGTGGGTGCCACGGCTCCAGCCGCTCCCGGGGAGGCGGGGGATGTTGCCGATGTCGGGCCACAGGCGGCAGGCACCAGCACGCTGCCGGCGAGCACCCGCGCAAGATGGAGACGTGTCAGCATCCGTTGTCCCACGTGCGGGCTCCTATCGCGCAGGGGACTACGCACCTTCCCCGGCTGGGGTTGGGAGAACCCACAGTGGGTGGGCCTTGAGCACCTGCACGCGGGCGTTGTACCGGTCCGCCACCACCAGCTCACCCCGGCCACTCACGGTGGCGTGGTGCGGGAACGTGAACTGCCCCGGCTCGTAGCCGATGCGCATGCGCGCACAGGGGACGACCTCTTCGTCGGCGCAGCGTCCCGCCCACGCCACCGGCTCGCCCGTGCTGGAGAACACCACCAGGCGGTGGTTGTCCGTGTCCACCGCGTACACGCTCCCGGCCTGATCCACCGCGACGCCACGCGGATGGTCCAGCACGATCAGCGCGGGATCGGCAATGGCAAACTGCCCGATCAGTGCCCCATCCGGCCCGAACCTCTGGACTCGGTTGAGCAGGGCGTCCGCCACATAGACATTGCCGGCCGCATCGATGGCAATGCCATCGCCCGCCCGAAATCCCCCGGGGGCATCACTGAGGGGCACACCGAATCGGCCGGCGAGCCCGCCACTCAGGGCGAACTTCTTCACCCCGTGTGCGCCGTCCACCACGTACAGGAACCCTGCGCCATCGACGCCGACCGAGAGGCTGCCGTGGAAGTCCGCCTACTGCGGCACAACGTGGCAGGTCACCGCAGTGACCTCCCGGCAGGCGAACACGCTGGCGCAGACCGCGTCGACCACCCCGTTCTTGTTGAAGCGCTGGATCCGATTGTTGCCGCTATCGGCCGCGAACACGTTGCCGGTGGCGTCCACCGCCACGCCCTCCAGGCGCTCGAACTGGCCGACTCCTTTGCCAGCCGCCCCCCACCGCGCGAGCACGCCGCCGCCGGGCGAGAGTTTGAGGATCGTGCCGCCCAGCGGATGGTAGTTCGCCACGTAGGTGTTGCAGTCGCGGTCCAGTGCCACACCCATCGGCGCGGTCAACGCCGCATCGGCGGAGAGGACCTCCCAGCGGCACTCCCAGCCGGTCAGGACGTACTCGGGTCCGGGGCGGGTGGACTCGGGATCCACGAAGCCGGCGCAGCGCAGATTCTCCGGCGCCAAGGGTCCCACCTCCGCGGCGGCGACCGGGTGCTGAGCCACCAGGCCGAGCGTGGCGGTGAGCAGGACCGACAGGACAACCGGGCGACTGAATCGCCGAGAGAAATGCGTGAATCGCTCGAACATGCGTACAGATACCTCCAGAATAGGGACCACGCAGCTCCGTCAGCGTGTGCGCGTCGGCGTAGCAAAGGGCCGGAACGGCCCCACCGGTGGCTGCGCGGTCGGTGTGGGGGTCCGCGTCGGTGGCGCCACCATCGGTGGCACGGGCGGTCGGTCCGGCAGCGCAGCCACGGTAGGGATGGGCTCCAACGGGAAGATGAGCTGGAGTGCCAGCGCGCCGCCGAGGGTGACGGAGTGGCCTGCACCCGCGGCGACAGCCGTCACCTCGGTCAACCCGCGGACGTACACGGGGGCGACGCTGTCCGAGAGATCACCGCTGCCCAACTGGCCCTGCGCACCAGCGCCCCAAGCGTACACCACACCTGGACAGCCGAAGGCACTCGTCGGTGAACTGCACACCTCCGCCGGCGCGCGATCGAGGAGCGCCAGGCTGTGGAAGTGCCCCGCGGCGACGCCGGTCGCACTGCTGCCGCCGAAGCCACCGCCATGCGGGACGCCTGCCACGTGCGCGGGGGCAACGCGATTAGCGGTGGAGCCATCGCCGAGCTGCCCCCGCGCATTGTCACCCCAGGCGTAGACCGTGCCGTTGCTCAGCAGGGCCAAGCTGTGTCCATGCCCCGCCGCAATGGCGGTAACGGAGCGCAACGGCACGAGCCCCGGCAGGACCCGCAGCTCATGGTCGCTGCCTCCCCCGACGCTGCCGAGCTGCCCGGACGTGTTGGCGCCCCAGGCAAACGCGTTCCCATCAGCCGTGAGGGCAAGACTATGGGCGCCGCCGGCGGCGACCGCCACGATCCCGCCCAGCCGATCCTCGCGACTGGTGTTCCCTCCCACGGGCACGGGGATGGGCAGGATGGGCCCGTTGAAGAACGCCTGCACCCCGGCGCCGAGCTGACCGCTGGCGTTGTCCCCCCAGGCCCAGACTGTGCCGTCATCCCGG